>JBKPSD010000162.1:0-15895 GCA_046734935.1 Nitrospirota bacterium | reverse complement strand
CCGATGATCGCGGACGCATCGTCTCCTTCGGGGATCAGCTCCTGGGTTTGGAACTCGCACAAGGTGGCATACAGCCTCCCGTCCGGTTCGATGGCGGTCCGGATCTCGGGCAAGTCATCGAGCGGACAGTGGACCGAACAGCGGTAGGCATAGCGGGCCGAAGGCTCAACTGCGGCGAACGCCCGAAGCGCCTCTTCCGAAAAGCCCGTGAGATATGTCCGCAGGCCTGCCGGCTCGGGAGCAAAGGTTGCCGCCAATTGACTGGCGGGGACAAGAAACTCATACGCGTCAGACGTATTGTATTCGAACTGGCAGGGGCCGAATGCATCCGGCCAGGAGCAGAAAAATGGAACGGATGGGTCCTGTGGACGGAGGACGAGCTGCCCTTTTTCAATCGCCGTCTCAACAGGAAGTCCGACCGTGGTGATGGCCTCCAGAAACGCGGTGCGGCGTTCATCCAGCCATTCCTCGCGCCGAGCGTCGTCACGAGTCTCGCCCGGCGTCACGACCTCGCGCGTTTGGAGCCGGATGCGGAGGAAGGAATGCGCATGGCGGAATCCGAGCCAGAACATCGCCCGGTTTTCATGCAGCGCCATGCGCTCGCGGATGCGCCATGGATGGCTGATCGAGCAGTATGTCCCGACGTCCTGAAAGCGGAGATACGCCGTGTGATAGGCGCCGGCCAGCAGAAAAAAATCTCCGCGCCATCCCTCTCGGACATGAACGAGCGTGACATCCTCCGTCGACCAGGCATCCAGACTGTCGAAGTCTTCGGGCGACTCAACCGTCCATTCTTCCACATAGCAGATGACATCCTTTGCAGGGACCGCCGGCTTGAGTCCCAAAGCGGCCAGGCGCTCGCCGACCGCCAGCACCTCGTTGAAGGTCAATGCCGCGCGGGTTTCCCAGCGTCGCTCACGCACGTATGCTCTCCGTAGTCGCTATCTCTTCGGCCGCAGCGCGCGTTGTGAAATGGTTGTATCGGCCAGATACCGATCGATCGTGTCTTTAATGGTTGCCACCACGAGACGCTCGACGTCGTCTTCAGAGAACCAAACCACTGTATCTGACTGCGCGCTCTCCAAACTTCGGCTCGTGCTGCTATGATCCACGTTATTCCGGGCAGTAATGGTCAATTTGTTGCTCGTCGTCAGATAGGTCGAAAACATCCGGCTCTTGGCATTCGCGGAAAATTCAAAGATTTGCCCGGTGATGACGATGTCCGCGTTCGGGGTGGAACCGGCCGGCGCGACGCGAACGTCCCAGGACCGATCGAGCCAACCTGACCCTCTCAGCCGATCGGCAAGGGCTTGCGCATACACTTGACCAGGCTTTTCGCCGGTCACGTTGAAATTGGTCACCCCTCCCCACAGATGCGTGCGCATTCCGATCCGATGCTTGTCGGCGCGTCGGTCCTCGAACGGTTCGATGACAATCTTCACGGCCTCCGGCTCCGCCTGCTGCACCGGTTGCTGGGGCGGGAGGACGTCAAAATGAACGGTTTGCCCGCTGCCGCCGCAACCGGCCGAGAGCATGAGCCCCACCCCGCACAAGACTGCAGCGCCCCCTCGCACAAGCGAATCTCTCACGTTGCCCTCCTTGGCAATTGCCCTAATGGAACGCCGGGTAGTCTACCGAAATCACCCCGGTGGCACAATTACAGCGCGACGATTGGCAGCATGTCCCGGAATGTTTCTCGGGTCAGCTCCGCCAGCTCCCCATGGCGTACACGTGCGTCGGCAAAAGGCAAAAACCGTGCGATTTTCAGGATAGATCGCTCGGCAATCACCGCGGCGATCTGCGCTTTTCGATCGTGCGTGATCGGCAGCGTGAACCCTTCACCGCCCTTCCACTCCCACAGTGTCGGCGCGAGCGACAACTCCAAGTCCCGTCCGGCAATCAGATGGAACTGATCGACCAGACGCTTCTTGTACTGCCGCATCAAGCTGCCCTCCAGAATCCAGGCCCATGCGACGTGGTGGCCCCACCACACCAACGTGCGGAATGTGCGCTTTTCGGAGCCATGAAAATGTTTCGGACAATCGAGGTATTGGTAGGGGAAGAGCTCTAAATGCTCTCCTTTGACCAACTGCGTGCTCGCAGAACCATATTCGGGCAACGGCGGAAGGGCGATTTGACTGAGTTCCTCCTTGAGGACCTCCCGGGCCGCCTCCAATTGGCGACGGATTTTCTCGCTGATTCTGGCCTTCTTTTGGAAAAAAGCGGCGTCGGTCAGGAGCGCGGCTTCATCGTCGCTGAACGAGAGTCCTTCAACCATTGCCGCGCTCTCCGTCGACAGTCTCATTTCTGGTGAGTTTCGAATGCCGTAACGGCCAACGCATAGTGTCGCCGACATTCGGCACAGCGGATGACGATGACGTCTTCAAAGACATCCATCCGGCGCAACGAGAGCGCCGCGGCATGGGCGTCCAGGCAGCTTGCGAGGAGCGACCGAGCGTCGCGCCCGGGCTCGGACGCCTTTTCCTGGTCTGGGGGCTCCTCGGAACCGCCGGCAGCGCCAACATTTGCAGAAGCTATCGTGACATAGTGGGCGAACCGGCACGACGTACAGGCCAGCCCCAACTGGTTGTCGGCGGTGAACCGTCTCACGGACAGACAGAGCGGATGCACAGACCAGCATTGCTGGAGAAACGCCCCGGTTCGGAAGATCTGCCCCATGGCGCCTTTCCCTCACTGTTTCCAAAGCGCGAGCATCATCAGCGCGCCTACAGCGTACGGAATCACACATGCGTACAGCACAGCCCGGCGAGCCTCCTGTCCCGAGCCGGTGGTGGCCACCTGTTCCTTGTAGACAAACTCATAAGAGAGCACGAGCAAGGTGAGCGTGAGCGCCAGCACCCGGCTGGTCCTCGGCCAGGTATACTGGCCGCTGAGCAGAAAGTTGGCCGTGAAGAATCCGCTGATCGCGAAAATCGCCGGCGCCAACAGGTACCGGATACTTTGCGCAAACAGGAGATGCCGGCGAGGAGAAAGCACAAGACGGCGGGGCCGAGGGTCAGAGGTCACGAGCCGACGGCGAGGGCACTATCGGCTTGATGGAGGACGGGCCGATCCGCCTGTGCAGCGCGGCACGTTTTGCAGATGCGGGGCCGAGCTTTGAGGAATGAAAATTTTCCACTCGCGAGACAGCTGTAATGAACGAATTCGTCGCAGACCGTGCAACGCGACCAGCCGCCGCGAAACATTGTCTTATCGCGATACAGCCCCTGTTTGCAGACTTTGCAATGACGGGGCTCGATGGGAAGCAGCATCGGCTCCCAGTCGCCGCCGGCTTTTCTGATGCTCATGGGTCGGCAGTATAGCGAGCCCTGTGTGCCAAAAACAAGAAGCGTAAGAGAGCGCAGCTGTTTGACTCCATATAGACCGTTTGTTACTCTCCGCCCGCTTGTCATTTTCTGCGGCAAGGCCTGCAGTTTCATGAACATCAAGGAATATCTGGATCAGAAACGTCTTGAGGTAGATCGCTTCCTCGAAGAAGTGATTCCCTCGGCGGCCACGCCGCCCGTTACTCTGCATGAAAGCATGCGGTACAGCTTGCTCGCTGGCGGCAAACGTGTCAGGCCAATTCTCGCCATCGCAGCGGCGGAAGCCCTGGGCACCTCTCCGCCCGGGCTGATGGCGGTCGCCTGCTCGCTCGAATTCATCCACACGTATTCGCTGATTCACGATGATCTGCCCGCCATGGATAATGACGACTTCCGGCGCGGAAAGCCGACGAATCACAAGGTGTATGGAGAGGCAATGGCCATCCTGACCGGAGACGCGCTGCTCACCATGGCGTTCGACTTGGTCAGCCGTCCTGACTTGATGAAAGGCTGTGATGCCGCGAGACAGGTGCGGATTCTACAAGAGTTGGCATTCGGTTCCGGCAACATGGGAATGGTCGGCGGACAAGTCTTCGACATTCAAGCCGAACACAAAGACATCGATTTAGCGACGCTGCAGAACATCCACAAGCACAAGACGGGCATGTTGATCCGGGCCGCCGTGCGAATGGGCGCCATCGCCGGCGGCGCGAATGACCGCCAGCTGGACGACATGACAGGATATGCGGAAGACGTCGGTCTTGCCTTTCAGATCGCCGACGACGTGCTGAACGTCACGGGGACAAGGGAGGAACTCGGGAAAAACCCGAATACCGACGCCGAACGCGGGAAAAAAACGTATCCGACGTTTTATGGAGTGGATGGAGCGAAGCGCCTGGCGGACCAGTGTGTCGATCGTGCCATCGCGCGTCTCGCCTCTTTCGGCCCCTCGGCCGAAGCTCTCCGCGACCTCGCCCGCTATATCACCGCCCGTAAAAACTGACGCCATGCGTAATGGGTCACCATGAAGGCGCTCGTGACCGGCGCGACCGGCTTCGTCGGTGGGGCCGTCGCACGCGCGCTCGTCCGGGCCGGCACCGACGTGCGCGCGCTCGTCCGTTCGAAATCGGAGGTCCAGAATCTCTCCGGATTACCCGTTGAACAAGTCGAGGGCGATCTGCTCGATCCGGCGTCGCTTCGTACGGCGCTCGCCGGCTGTCAGCAGCTGTACCATGTGGCGGCCTTTTACGCTCTGTGGGCCAAGGATCCGTCGATCTTTTATGACGTCAACGTGACCGGTACACGAAACGTACTGACCGCCGCCCGCCTGTCCGGGATCGAGCGCACCGTCTACTGCAGCACGATCGGAGCGATCGGCTTACCGGCCGGTGGCGGCCTCGGCACGGAGGAGACGCCGGTGTCCCTCGACCAGATGGCCGGCCACTACAAGCGATCGAAATATCTGGCCGAACAGGAAGTGCTCGCGCTCGCCAAAGAAGGCCTCCCAGTCGTCATCGTCAACCCCAGCGCACCGGTCGGCGCGGGAGACGTCAAGCCGACGCCAACCGGACAAGTGATCGTCGATTTCATGAAAGGGCGCATGCCTGCCTATATTGAGACCGGCATGAACATCGTGGATGTCGACGACGTCGCGGCAGGACACCTCCTGGCCATGCAGAAAGGCCGTCAGGGGGAACGGTACATTCTCGGATGCAAGAATCTGATGCTCAAGGAGGTCTTCGACATCCTCAGCCGGCTGACCGGTGTCAAAGCGCCCTCGCTCCGGCTTCCCCGCTCCCTTGTCCTGCCGCTGGCCCATGTCAACCAATGGATGGCCCACGTGACGGGGCATCCCCCGCGCATTCCGCTGGAAGGCGTCAAAATGGCCAAGTACCGGATGCATTACGATTGCAGCAAGGCGCTCCGGGAACTGGGCATTCCGCAGACGCCGCCCGAAGCGGCGCTCGAAAAGGCTGTCCATTGGTTCCGCGCGCACGGCTACGCGTGAGTCGGCCCTGCACGGCCCGTGCAATGGCTACCGACGGAGGCGATGCGGTGCGTACGACCGGTGTCTGGCCGCCTCTCGCTGATTCCGTCCAAGTAGCAATCATGCCGTGGGAGTTTGTATAGTGAGGAGCGTGCTATGAAGGCGAAGCTGCTCGGCGCACTCGTCATAATAGTGGTTATCGGCCTCGGCGTATTCGGCTGGGTCGGTTATCAATTGTTCACCACCGGATTCAGCGCAAGAACGGAACCGCACGCCTTGGAAGTTGTCATGGCACGGCAAATCAGGCATTTGGCCATTCCGATCGAAAAGCGCAATGCCGCCAATCCGATCCCACTCACCCCGGAAGTTTTAAAAGAGGCGCGCGCGCATTTTGCGGATCATTGCGCCATCTGCCATTCGAACGACGGAAGCGGGCAGACTCCAATCGGCAAGAATGTGTATCCAAAGGCGCCCGACCTGCGGCTCCCCGATAGCCAATCCCTCTCCGACGGGGAATTGTTCTGGGTCATCCATAACGGTATTCGCTTCACAGCCATGCCCGCGTGGGGAAGCGGCGATCCGGCGCAGGATCTGGATAGCTGGAGACTGGTCCACTTCATCCGTCATTTGCCGCAGCTCTCACAGGAAGAGCTGGACGAAATGAAAGCACTCAATCCGAAGACCGAAAAAGAACGTCTCGAGGAAGCGGCGTTCGATCAGTTCCTGCAGGGAGACGATGCTGCGGCTGGAAAGGCCGCCGAAGGGCATCATCATTAATGCTTCAAGGAGAGCCGGAAGGAGCAATGTCCATGTTGTATCGATTGGTCCTGGCAGCGCTGTACATGAGTTTCGCGTCGGCGGCCTTCGCCCATGGGACAGGTCAACACGTATTGGGCACGGTCGTCGCGATCGACGCGAAACATCTCGAGGTCAAAACGCAAAAGGGCACGACCGTCGACGTCCAAATCAACAAACAAACGCGGTTTAAGGAAAAGGACCGCCCGAAGAGCACCAATTTGCCGGAGGTCGGCGACCGGGTGGTGATTGAAGCGATCAAAGACGAGAAGACTTTGACGGCCACTGAAGTACATTTTTCCTCGATCAAAAAGCCGGCGCCCGCGACGCCGGCGCTTACTCAGCAGCCGCCGACTGCCGCGCCTCCTCAGTAAGGAAATCCGTGCGCATCGTGCACTATTCGCAGCAAACGCAGACGGCTCCTTTTGGCGGAGGCCTTCCGGCGGCGCTAGTGCGTCTCCTGATCTCGGGCGTTGCCGTCTTCCTGGCAGTAGCCACGGTCCCCGGCCTCGAAGCGGACAGTTTCGGAGCCGGTGTCGCCGCGGTGGTGGTGCTCACCGTCTTGAACATGCTGCTCCGTCCGATCTTATTGATCCTGACTTTGCCGTTGATCGTGTTGTCCCTGGGTCTGTTCCTCGTCGTGCTCAATGCGCTGTTACTCGAGCTCACGGCGTATGTCGTGAAAGGTTTTACAGTCACAGGCTTCTGGCCGGCGGTCGGCGGGGCCCTCGTGATCAGCATCGTCACGAGCTTTCTCAATCTCCTGACGGGTGATTATCGCCAGGTCGAAATGCGGGCAGTGAAACCAGTGGAACCGCGGCAGCCGAAAGTCATCAATCCACCGGAATGAAGGTTCTTGAGGGGGTGTGCAGATTTCCACCCGCCCCACGCACCGATTGCTTCGCCATCGGCTCTCCCTGGGACCCGCTTTTCCCTGGAATTGCCTTGTGAGCGTTGCTACAATGCCGGACCTTTCGATCAACAGCGCCTGATGACACCGACCACTCAGCACAGCAAACCGCCCGCCGAAACGCAACTTCAACGGACGCTCACTTCAGTCCTGAATGATTTGCCGGTGGACTCGGCGCTCGCGGCCATCTTTCATCGCGAGAACGGTCCTCTCGTCGGTCATGCCGTCCGAGGGTTCAACGCCCGCGATGTGCAAGCCATTCTTCGTACGCTGTCGGCGCCGGCGCTCGTGGCGGCCGGCACCCAGGACCAAGATGGGAGCCGCGCCATGCGCCTGCGGATGGTGACGCCCGGTGCGAAATCCCTCTTGGGAGTTCCACTCAAGTACCGGAACCGTACATACGGCTTCCTCATTATTGGACGCAAGGAAAGCGCCGCCTTCACGAAGAAGGAACGGGGCCTGATGGACCAGGCCAGCGAGGACGTCACTAAAGCGCTGGACCGCGACAAGTTGTTTGATCTGAACGCCGTGTTGAGCCGTCCGCTGGTCAATCAGGAACCTGCCGTCTCGGCCTCTGCAGCCCCGATTTACAGCCCGCCCGTTTCGCAGCTGACGCCGCACCTCCAGGAACAGATTACCGCTGTGCTGACCGAGGCAAACCAGACCGTGAGCTACGAGCGAGCTTGGGTGTGCCATTACGATCCCATCGCGGGCAGCGTGGAAGTGCTGGGCATGGCCGGTGACCTGAAGGGCGACCACAAAGACGGCAAAAAAGAGATGCGGCCGGGACATCGGCTCGCTCTCGACAGTTCTGCGGCAGGCTGGGCGATTCGTCACCGTAAACCGCGGGTCGACCATGATCTCGCCTCGACTCAAGGCCGTTTTCTGGATCACAAACAGTTGTTCAAAGACCGGTTCCAGTCCTCGTTGGTCTTTCCGTTTTTCGTGAGGGGACAAGTCGGCGGCACCGTGACGCTGGCCTCACGCGAAGCGGATCGCTATCAACCGACCGATGCGCGGAGCCTCGAGCCGCTGATCCTCAAGCTTGCCGACTTGCTGCAAGCTCCCTCACCGCCGCAGCCCGCAACGGAGCCTCCGGCCGACGACGCCGACGCATCCGCCGCTCCCATACACCCTGCCCCCGTGGCGCTGGAGCCGATGATCCGCAAGCAGGAGCGTCAAGCGGCGATCGGAGAATTTAGCGCGTTTCTTGCCACTGAAGTGCGTGAGCCGCTGGGCTCGATTCGCGCACAATTGGAGGAAGTCACCGGGGAAGGCGTGCTGGATTTCGATCCCCAGACCCGCGTGGAAAACGCCATGCGGGATCTCATCCGCGTCGAGGCGATTCTCAACGAGATTCTGGACTTCGCCAAGCCGCTTGAACTGAATCGACGCCTCGTCCGTATTCCCGAGGTCATTGAGAGCGCGCTGACCGTCGTGGCGACGGATCTCGAAGTGACCCGAATCCATGTGACGAAGGAATATGCTCCTGTCCTCGCTCCGGTGCGCGGTGATGAAGCCAAGCTGCAACAAGTCTTCCTCAGCATCTTCAAGAATGCCTGTGAAGCGATGACCCCCGGGGGACAGCTCACCATTCACGTGACCCAGCACCGCGCCGGACGAGGTGTCGAAGATCATATCCTCATCAAAAACGACGGAGCGCCGATCCCCGTTGAAATTGTGGATAAAGTGTTCGAGCCGTTTTTCACCACTAAGAAGGCTGGATCGGGACTGGGTCTTGCGACGGTAAAGAAGATCGTGGAAGAACACGGTGGATCGATTGCGATCGGCAGTGCGCCGGCTGAAGGGACCACGGTGACCATACGCCTTCCAGGCGTAAGCCGCGGGCCTGCATTCCGTCACAGGGGTCGCGGCCGTCGCCCGAACCGGCGCTAGTGACGTTTTCAGCACCCTCTTTCGCCCTTGACAGCCCTCCCCCCCTCTGGCTATCATCCCGCCCATTGATTTTAGGATGATATCGGAACGCAACTTACGGCAATCTTCAGCCACCATTATTCAAAGGAGATGGGTATGAAGCTCTTAATCGGCACTGTTGCGATGGTTTCCGGTGTCGTGTTTGCAGTCGCCATGGCGTCGGCCAACCCGGCCCTCCTACCCAAGCACGAGGGGTATCCGATGAAGAACAGCGGCAGCCCGGTGAACGGACAGCCGACGGCGAACGACCCCGGACAGACGGATGCCCGTGGTGAATCGACGCTGACGAAGGCCGCAGGCTTCGACGACAAGCATGTCTCGCAGAATCTCAAGAAAGCTGAGAACGATCGGGTAACCGCGAGCGAGGGAGCCGGCCGGCTTCCGAAGGTCCAGGGCCCGCAGATCCAAATTGCTCCGCCCGTCACCTCCGCCACCAAGATTCAGGGCGACCGCAAGATCGAATAATTGCCTGATTCAAGCAAACAAAAAGGGAGCGGTCCTCGGCCGCTCCCTTTTTTATTTTAGGCTACCCTCCGACCGGCTTAACGGATGGCTTCACGATCGGTAAGTCTGAAGCGGTAGGGCTTTTCCGCCCAGGCCCCCGCATAGTCGACGCCGACACGGGGAAACGTGCCGATCTTTCCGCGCGGAATCCTCGCGCCGCGGTCTTCAAACCAGAGATGCCGTCGGGCCGTCATGTCGATCCGGTTCAAGGAGCGGTCGATCGAGAACGCACGGCAAAGACGCCCCGGCCCGTCGATCAACCGACCGTTCACTTCGATGGCCCTGATCAGGACAGCGGCAGGAAACCCAACCTCCTCAGTCACGACGTTCAAACAGTGATACATGCCGTAGATTAAATAGACATAACAGGTCCCTGGCGCGCCGAACAGCACGTCGGTTCTCGCTGTCCGCCCTTTGGAGGCATGGCATGCAAGATCATGAGGCCCGACGTAGGCCTCCACCTCCACAATTTGTCCTGCCATCCTGCCGGCACCGTTTTGCCGGACTAGATATTTGCCGAGGAGCGTCCGCGCAACAACCAAGGTCGAGCGGTTGAAATAAGCGCGAGTGAGAATCTTCGCCGGCGACGTATTTCTCATAAGAAACGATAACGATCTCACCCACCCACCAAGAGCCTTCTTCCGCAAGCAAGGCCGCAGGACAACGAAGGCCCGAGGCCTACTTTACCATGTCCGTCGAGGGCCTCGGTAACCGAGAACCAGCCTGGGAATCGCGGCGCCTGCACGCCGCGGGGGTGGGCGGGTGCAATCATTGTCGTTTTCAGCAGCCGTCTAGAAGTACCAGGCAAGACCGCCCATCAAGAATCTCGGATTCCCCGGCACGAAGTGAATATCATTGACGCCGGCTGGCTCATTCCTCAACCGCGATTCAAAGAAGAAGGTCGCCTGTTCCCATTTCGTGTCGAGAACGTTCTGTATGAAGAAGAACGCTTCCAATCGGCCGTGAGAAAGCTTGACGGGCAGCACATACCGCTCCGACACATCGATCGTCACCCAGGAAGGAGACTTGACGCTTCGATCCTCAATCAACGGACGGACACCGAGATAAGTGGCTTGAACTTGCGACCGCAAACCTTCCGGCCACTGGAGAAGCACTGAGCCGTAGGCGGTGAGTTCCGGCGCCAAGGGAATCGCGTCCCCGTTGGTGAACTCAGCCTGTGACCAGGTGACACTGCCATTCATATAGACCGGTCCCCAGATTTGCCCCCGCACAGCGGCTTCTACTCCCCGTCGGCGGGTGGCGCCGCGGTTTTCGGTCGTTCCTTCGTCACCGACGAACACCAACTCCGATTTGAGATCGATCGCCCACAAGGTTGTAATCAGCTCGATGCCATCTGGTCCCCAGGGCTTGGAACGAAACCCGACCTCATAGGTGCGAGCTCTGGCCAGCGGTGATGAGCCAGGAACCACGGCGGACCGGGCATCGTTGCTATGGTAGCCCTCGCCGTAATTGGCAAAGAATTCTGTCCGGAACCAGGGGCCCAGGATCAAATTGGCTTTTGGAAGCACGATGCTGGACTGCGTTCGTCCTGCCGGCTGCTGCACACAATCTGAGCAACGGCTGCGCACATCGAAGGTAAATGTTTCCGCACGAAGACCGGCTGCCAGCCGCATCCATGGAAGCGGCTGGACTTCGGCTTTGATGTATGGGGCATAGGACGCCTCCAGAATGTCGCTATCGGTCGTCGTGCCGAGCGGATTGCGTTTCACCTGCGTGCCCAATCGCGCGTGGATATCATCCACCCTCGTTTGAAATCCGATTGTGCCGATGCTCGGCATCCCGAGTAGTTCTGCACGTTGCTTGTATCCGAGATCTCCTCCGTACATGAATCGGTTATCGTGCTGTTGAATGCCGTCACCATTGATCGGATCGTTGAGGAACAATGTGAAGTTCGTAAAAAGGTCGAGCTTGTAATACTGCGCATAGGCGTTGGCGAAGAACTCGCCGCCGCCAGGGGTATCGTAGTGATAATTCAGGCGGCCCGTCGTGCGGAGCGTTTTCCCACCCTCCGATGGGTCGATGGCACCAAAGCGATCAAGGGAGCCGTCAGTGACCGCCCGAAGAGGGATTTCCCCCGATGCATTCCATTGCGATTTCTGAAAGGTAGCGGTGAGGGTGAGTTCATCGCGGTTTGAGAGATTGGTGGTCGCCTTTCCGAGCAAATTGGCTCGGAAATATCGGTTGTCGTTTATGAATGGACCATTCGTGTAATAAGCCTCCCCGGCGAAGAGCGTGCGGATCTTGTCTTTGGTCGGAGAGAACATGAGAATGTACCGTTGCGTGTCGAACTGCCCTCCTGCCGCCTGCACGACTCCTTCTTTCACAACCTCACGGGTTCGAAAATTCACCGCCCCGGCCGTATTAAAGTCGCCCAACTCTGGAAGGTACGCGCCTTTGGAGACGTCGACGCCTTCAATCGTTTCAGGGATGATGAAACTCAAGTCGGAGTAGCCCTGTCCATGTGCGTGCGAACGGAAATTGATCGGCATACCGTCTGTGAAGAACGCCACGTCGGTGCCATGATCGGCATCGAATCCGCGTAGAAAATATTGATCGGCCTTGCCGGCGCCGCCGGAATGCTCGACAGCGACAAAACCGGGAATCAACCGCAACGCCTGAGCCGGGCGCCCCTGCGGCTGGAGCAAAATCTCTTTGTCAGGAATGAATAGTTGTGAGGAGGCTGCGACCGGCCGCTCGCCGACGACGGACACCTCGGAAACCTCGAGGATCTCCGCGTCAGGGTCGTGTGCCAGCACCTGCCCTGCGCTCAATACGGAGGCGAAAATCGCGAAGACTAGCGGCAAGCGAACACGCCGCACCTGACCTACACAAGCCCCTTGCCCGTCGTGGTCATCGTCAGCTTGCCGTGCTTGACCCCCTTGACGCTTACCAATGCGTCGGCGACCTCTCTGATCTCTGACGCCTTCCCTTTGACGACCAGCACTTCGAGGCAGTGGTCATGATCAAGATGCACATGCATGCCTGCCATGATGTGCCCCTGGAAGTCATGTTGGATATGTGTGAGTTTGCGCGTGAGATCACGCACGTGATGGTCATAGACGAAGGTGATAGTCGCAACGGTGTCTTTGTTCTGGTCCCATTCCTGACCGACGAGATTGTCGCGGATGAGATCACGCAGCGCTTCGGATCGATTCGTGTATTTTCGGCGCTCGATGTGCCGATCGAAATCATCGAGGAGATGATGATCGAGTGAAACGCCGAAACGGACCAGTTTTTTCATAGCACCCTCTGATCAGTAGCACGAATGTGACGTAAATAACACTGATCCTGATGAGGCGTCAACAGGAAACGCTTAGCCGCTACGGCCCGTATGAAAACCCGCTTGGGTAAATGCTAGTGGGTCGTTCCGTGCTTCCGCGTCATGATGGGATACGGATAACTTCGGCTCGGCCATCGGAAACGCGGAGGAACGCTAGACGTGGCCCGTATTGTGATCCGACGATCCCCAATCCCAGATGAATCAGCTGCCGTCTCCCAAGCGATGCCGCCATGGAGCGAGACGATTGCAGCTGGCGGCGTCAGCACCCTCGCCGTCACCGCTGCCGCAGTCTGCCGTGCAGCACAAGAAGGCGAAGCAGGCTGGCGGCCCATCAACTCCATCAGTCATATCCTCTGGGGGTCGGACGCGGCCGATCAGCGACAATTCACCGTACGCTATACGGTTTCCGGGCTTCTCCTGAATGTTGTCGCATGCGGGTTCTGGGCCTTGGTGTTTCGCCTGTGGCGAAGCAAGAAACGACCGTCATTCATTCAATCGGCCGGCCGTGGGATTGGCGTTTCGATCCTCGCCTATATAACGGATTACTATTTGGTTCCCCGCCGTTTTACGCCCGGGTTTGAGCTCTGCCTGTCCCGGCACAGCTTTCCTTGGATCTACGGTGCGCTGGCAGTCGGATTGATTCTTCCCGATGCGCTTACCGGGATCAGACGACGGACGCGAAGATGACGACGGACACACGAGCGAGGAGGACGGCCCTGGAGGAGCGCCGGCCTACCACCTCACGCATTCAAGGAGGTACACATGGCGACAGCAAAACAGCGCACGGCAGCGCGACACAACATCAAGAAGGCCGCCAAGGCCGCGAAACGGAAACATACAATCGCGCATTTGTCAAAACGCACGAGAACGGCACTGGGAAAGCAGGGCGCTAAAACGGCCGGCCGAAAACGGAAGGCAGGCTGAGAAACACTGGTCAAGACTGTCGCTGGACGCTATTCTCCGCGCACGGGAATATAGAGAATGGTCCCCTGGCGGTTGACCAGGAGAAGGGCGAGATCGCTCGATTTCATGGGGTCCGCGAGGCGCTGGAAGGTCGCAAAGTTTGGAATCGGCTGGCGGTTCAATTCGAGTATGACGTCGCCGGGCTGGAGCCCCGAGGATTCCGCCAAGCTCCCTTCCTCGATATCCGTCACGACGACCCCATTGCTGACGGGAAGATCCATCTGGCGCGCCAACGGCGCCGTAACGTCGTCGAACACGACTCCCGCCAGGGGATGAGCCCCGGAAGCCGTTGCAGCGGCCGTCTGACTTTTCTTGGCCCGGTCGCGCGGCGCTTCCTGCACGATGAGATCGACTTGCATCGTCTTGCCGTCCCGGACCAGATCGAGCCGGTGTTTGCTGCCGATCCCGGCGGCCGCGATCAGGTTGCGCAAATGCCCGCTATCCATGACGTCGCGGCCGTCGAAGCGTTCGATGACGTCCCCTCGCTTCAGGCCGGCCTTCTCGGCCGATCCTTTCGGCTGCAAATCAGTGACGATGGCGCCCTTTACATCCGGCAAGCGAAAGATCTTTCCGAGCAGGGGCGTCACGTCCTGGGTTGAGGCGCCGAGAAATCCACGGACGACGCGGCCGGTCTTGATGAGGCTTTGCATGGCGGTGCGGGCCATATTGCTCGGGATCGCGAATCCTACTCCGACGCTTCCGCCGGTGGGGCTGGCGATGGCGGTGTTGATACCGACCAGTTCGCCATTGGTATTGACGAGGGCTCCGCCCGAGTTCCCTGGATTGATCGGCGCGTCTGTCTGAATGAAATCTTCGAAATCCGCGACGCCCACATCCGCCCTCCCCACCGCGCTGACGATGCCGAATGTCACCGTCCGGCTAAGGCCGAGAGGATTCCCGATGGCGAGTACGAAGTCACCGACGGCGAGGTTACTGGAATCGCCCCACGACACGGTCGGCAAATTGGTGCTCTGGATCTTCACCACGGCAACGTCTGTCCTGGGATCTGTGGCAACGACTTTGCCTTTGAACTGGCGGCGGTCGGCCAGGATGACTTCCACGTCCACGGCATCGGCAACCACATGATTGTTGGTGATGATATACCCGTCGGAGGACACGATGACGCCGGAACCCTGGCCGTATTGACGACGAGCAGGAGGTTCTCTGAACAAGCCGAAGGGCAGCGTTTCGTCGCTGAACGCCTGGTCCCGTACCATGACGGTCGACGCAATACTGACGACGGCGGGAATCACTTTCGACGCCGTCGCTTTGACCTGATTTTGCAGATCGTTGTTCCCGGCGACGGGAATCAGGCGGCCGCCCGCTTCTGCCGAAGTTCCAAGAACAAGAGCGAGCATCCCCGCGACCACCAGTCGCGCCAGGACATGGACAGCACTCGACATAGCGGCCTTTCTCCTCAGAACTGCGCGTAAGCCATTAAGAATTGCCGTAGCCTAGCATGGAGGGGGAGAGGACGCACTCATAAACCCACATGCCGCAGACGAAGCGCGTTCGCGATGACGGACACGGAACTGAAGGTCATGGCGGCACTGGCAATCATCGGACTCAGAAGCAGTCCCCATAACGGGTACAGCACCCCGGCCGCCAGCGGCACTCCGGCCAAATTGTATACGAAAGCGAAAAACAGATTCTGACGGATGTTCGCCATCGTGGCTCGGCTCAATCGAACAGCCCGGACCAGCGCGCGAAGATCCCCCTTGACGAGCGTCATGCCCGCAGTTGCCATCGCGATGTCGGTACCGGTTCCCATCGCGATGCCCACGTGAGCAAGAGCCAGTGCCGGCGCGTCATTGATCCCGTCGCCCGCCATGGCCACCACGCGACCCTGCGATTTCAGATCGGCAACAATGCGGCCTTTTTGATCAGGCAATACTCCGGCGCGCACGTCGTCGATGCCAACCTGACGGGCGACCGCATCGGCGGTAAGTTGATGATCCCCCGTGACCATCACCAGTCGGACGCCCTGTTCTTTCAGAAGACGGACAGCTTCCAGCGTAGAAGGCTTCACCGGATCGGCCACTCCGACAAGCCCGACGGCGTGGCCGTCCGCGGCGACAAACACCGTCGTCTGTCCGAGACTCCTCAGTTTTGCCGCTTCCTCTTCCATCACAGCCAGCGCCGGATCCGTGATCTTCAGCTGTTCTCTCAGCATC
>JBKPSD010000161.1:0-7939 GCA_046734935.1 Nitrospirota bacterium | reverse complement strand
GAGGTACTGATGCAGCGATTCCACATTTTTCCCTACCGCCTGCATGGTGAGGCGACGGAGAAGCGGAAGGTTTTCATACTCCGCCAGCGTCGCCTGCGCCTCTTTTTGCTTGGCCTGAAAGTCACTCAACTGGGTAAGCAGGCGCCATTCGAGGAGACGGACCTCATCGAGGTCTTTCTGTTTGTGTCCCTTGTACGTCAGTATCGGTGTCAGCTCCCGGAACCGTTCATACTTCCGACGGAGTGCCGCCTTATCCGCCCGGGACTTGGCGTAAAACTGATGCATCTGCGCTTCAAATCCCAATTCTTGGATCGGCAGGCCGGACGCCTGCTGCATGACGGTCATTTCGTATCGACTGACCCAAGTCTTATAGACGAGGCCCCCCGCTTTCATCACTCGCGCGATGGCCCCGCTGATCTCGTCCGCAGACGGATGGTCGGCGGTGACGAGCAGGATGCGCTTGTTCGCTCGAATGAGCTCGACCGCTGCAGCGGCAACTTTTTTATGCCGCGTGAGCTGATCTTCTGTCCATATTGTCGACAGGACGGAAGCCGCGGAACCGCCGGTTGGTTCACCCGACGTCCCAAGCAAGTGAGCCAGCCGGTCGGCGGGACCAAGCCGGTAGGCATCAGGCTGGGACAACATCTGAGTGAATCTCTCTGCCGCTCTCATAAGAAATCCGCTTCGGTCCGGAACGATGGTCGCGTTACTCACCGTGGCGCCCATCGCTTCAAATGTCTGCAGTAGGGCCACCCCATCGGCACAAGTCAAGATAAGCCCTTCCACCGGTTCCGTGTCGTCGTCCAGTACGACCGATACCGGGATATCCACGGCTAACACGCGGTCGGGGGGAAGCCGAAGCTCGTAAAGGTACAAGGTTCCAATGGTATGGAGCAGCCGTCCGGTGACGGGTGCGACGGGGTGATCACTTTCCGATTCGCCGATCTGCGCCTGTTCAGCGGTCAGCCGAGCTAGCAGATGTTCGATGAATTCTCGTGCTGTCATGATCCATGGTGTTAGCGGTGCGGCCATCATACGAGCGCCCGGCGATCAGAGTCCAGCCGATGCCGGACAAAGCGATTTCGGTTCCAAGCGGTTTCAGGGCCGTCATTCTAGACTCGCACCCAGATCCACGTTGACTTTACCGGAGGTGCTCCAGTATCCTCTTTTCCTTTCCAACAGAAGGAGTTAGAGGCATGAAGGTCATCCTGCAAGAGACACTGGAAGGGGTCGGCCATCTGGGCGATCTCATCGATGTGAAGGACGGATTCGCGAGAAATTTTCTACTCCCCCGTAAAAAAGCCGTAGTCGCAAACGACCGCAATATCAAGTCGTTCGAACACAGCAAGCGCGTGGCCGCCGAAAAGGCCAAGAAGGAGAAGCTTGAGATCGAATCGCATGCCAAAAAGCTGTCCACGGTCACCCTCACTGTGGAGGCCCAGGTCGGCAAGGACGACAAGATGTTCGGCTCGGTAACGGTGAAGGACATCGCCGAAGGACTGGCGGGACAGGGCTATACGGTCGACCGCCGCAAGATCCAGCTTCCCCATCCCATCAAGGAGATCGGCACATTCACGGTCCCGGTCAAATTACCGCGGGAGGTCACCGCGGCAGTGACGGTCCGTGTCGTGAAAAAACAGGACGCGGAAGCCGCAACCACCTAATTTTTGAGTCTTTTTACAACCGGATGAGGCCCTGTCAATGTCGATGAAGGATGCAGTCGGCTCACTGGATGCGCTACAAACCACCGATCCGGAAGTCTATGCCGCCATCGATGCCGAAGAGGAACGTCAGCGGAACAAGCTGCTGTTGATCGCCTCCGAAAACTTCGCCAGCCCAGCCGTCCTGGCTGCCCAGGGCTCGTTGATGACGAACAAGTATGCCGAAGGGTATCCCGGCAAACGCTATTATGGCGGCTGTCAGTATGTGGACCAGGTCGAGGACCTCGCCATCCAGCGCTGTAAACAGATCTTCGGCGCCGACCATGTGAACGTGCAACCGCACTCCGGTTCCCAAGCCAACATGGCGGCCTACCTGTCGGTGCTCAAGCCGGGAGACACGATCCTTGGCATGGACCTCGCCCAGGGAGGACACCTGACCCACGGCAGCAAGGTCAATTTCTCGGGCATGATTTTTCGCGCGTTTTCGTACGGCGTCGACCGCCACTCTGAAACGATCGATTACGAGGCGGTCCGCAAGCTCGCCGAAGAATGCCGTCCACGGATGATCGTCGTGGGCGCCAGCGCCTATGCAAGGACCTTGGATTTCCCGAAGTTCCAGGCGATTGCGCAATCTGTTGGCGCCTACCTCATGGTCGACATCGCCCATATCGCCGGCTTGATCGCAGCAGGGCTTCATCCGAATCCTGTTCCCTATGCGGATTTTGTCACGACCACCACCCATAAAACCCTTCGTGGTCCGCGAGGCGGCGTCGTCATGTGCAAGGCAGAGCATGCCAAGGCTGTCGATAAATTTGTCTTTCCAGGCATGCAAGGCGGGCCGTTGATGCATGTGATCGCCGCGAAAGCCGTCGCGTTCAAGGAAGCGCTCTCTCCCGGATTCAAGCGCTATCAGCAGCAGGTGATTGCCAACGCGCGGACCCTGGCGCAAGGGTTGCTCGATCGGGGGTACAAGATCGTCTCAGGGGGCACGGATACGCATCTCATGCTGGTGAACCTCACGAATAAAGGCATCACAGGCAAGGAAGCGGATGCAGCCCTGGATGCCGCCGGCATCATCGTGAACAAGAACGCCGTCCCCTACGATGAAAAGCCGCCGGCGGTCGCGAGCGGAATCCGCCTGGGAACGCCGATCGTCTCGACCCGCGGGATGAAGGAAACCGAGATGAAGGAGATTGTCGCCCTGGTCGATCGCGTCCTTCAGCATCGGCAGGACACGGCCGTTCTGGAGGAAGTCCGCGGCCAGGCTAAGGCGCTCTGCAGCCGGTTTCCGATCTTTCATTCCTACTAACTTCACGATTGGGCAGGATCACCGCCGGTGAAATGTCCCTTCTGCGATGAGCTGGAAGACAAAGTAGTCGACTCGCGCATGGCGAAGGAAGGGGAGCTCATCCGCCGCAGGCGGGAATGCCTCGGCTGCAAGCGGCGGTACACGACCTATGAGCGGGTGGAGGAAATCCTTCCGGTCGTCGTCAAGAAAGACGGCCGGCGCGAAACGTTTGATCGGTCGAAAATTCTGTCAGGCTTGAAGAAGGCCTGCGAAAAGCGGCCCATCAGCACAGCCACAATCGAAGCCGTGGCCGACCGGATCGAGAAGCGCATTCAAGAGATGGGCGAGACCGAAATCGAAAGCCGAATCGTCGGCGAGGAGCTGATGAAGGAATTGCACCAGCTCGATCAAGTCGCCTATGTGCGGTTTGCGTCCGTCTATCGAGAATTTAAAGACATCGACCAATTCATGGACGAATTGAGAACGCTGGCCCAGCAGCGCCGCGAGCGGT
This sequence comes from Nitrospirota bacterium, assembly GCA_046734935.1. Lineage (GTDB taxonomy): Bacteria > Nitrospirota > Nitrospiria > Nitrospirales > Nitrospiraceae > Nitrospira_C. The sequence goes on along the minus strand of JBKPSD010000161.1, from coordinate 4,479 downwards.
GAGAACCCGATCTTCCCCCTCGCTCAGACGTCTTTCCTCTCCTTCCGTTCGCCGCGACACAACCAGGGTGCCGATCAAAGAGGGGCACATGCCGGCCTCGCAGCCCAAACTGCCGAAACCCATCCGTAAGAGCGGCGTTTCTGGCGTCACGCACGTGGCGATCATCGGTGCGGGGCGCGGCGGCAAGGCGCTCATGGAAATCTTCGCCAACGACCCGCTGGTCGACATCGTCGCCGTAGCCGAAATCGATGATTCTGCGCCCGGGCTCGTACTCGCCAAACGATTGAGAATTCCCGTGACGCGTGATTACCGCATGCTGCTCAATCTGGAGGAGGTCGATCTCATTATCGACGTTTCCGGGAGTCCGGACGTTTGGCAATCGCTTGAGGATTTTCATCGCATGGGCGTGACGATCCTCGGCGGCGCCAGCGCGAAATTCATGTGGGAGCTGATCGAAGCCCGGATTCGCGCCACCGGTGAGATCGAGAAGACCCTCAACAAGTATCAGTCTCTCTACCGGCTCTACGTCAAAGAAACTGGGGCGGCAGTGACCGAAGAGCGTACCCGCATCGCGTGTGAAATTCATGACGGCCTCGTGCAGAGCCTCGCCGGCGTCAATTTCAAGCTCGAGCTCTGTCAACAGCTGATCCGGAAAAATCCAAAGGCGAGCCTTGCGACGTTGCGGGAAAGCAAGGAGCAACTGAAGCTTGCCATTCAGGAGGCCCGCCAAGTCATTTTTAATCTCAGGCCTCTGCAGTACGACAAGATGGAGCTCATTCCGGGGCTCACGAACTACCTCAAATCCTACGAGACGCAGTACCACATCAAGACCGACTTCACCGCGTCGGGCGACGAGCAGATTCTGTTTCCTCGCACGAAGATCTTCTTGTTCAGGATCGTCCAGGAAGCCTTGAGCAACGTGCTTCAACATGCCAAGGCCGACCGGGTATCGGTGCAATTGACGATAGGCCTCGAGCGGCTCAAAGTCACGATTTCGGATAACGGCGTTGGGTTCAATATGGAGCAAGTGCTGCACAATCCCGAAAAATGGGACCACTTCGGCGTCCGAGGCATCGTGGAGCGGGCGAAGCTCGTCGGCGGCGAGGCAAAAATCGATTCGAAAAAGGGCCGGGGCACCCGGATTGTCGTCGAAGTGCCGCTCGGGAAAAAGGAGAGGGTGGACGATGGAGAAAATTAAGGTACTGATTGCGGACGATCACCGGGTGGTGCGCGAGGGGCTGGCCGCCATTCTTAAAACCAAGGACGACATCAATGTCGTGGGTGAGGCGCAGGATGGAATGGAGGCGGTCGAGAAAACTAAGACCTTGATGCCCGACGTCATCCTCATGGATGTGAGCATGCCGCGGATGGGCGGGGTGGAAGCGACGCGTCAGATCAAGCGCGAGTTTCCTCACATCGGCATTGTTGCCCTCACGATGTATGAGGAACAGCAGTATATTTTCGATCTCGTCCGCGCCGGCGCCACGGGGTATTTGTTGAAGGACTCGGAATCGTCGCAAATCGTCGCCGCGATTCGGGCTATTTACCGGGGCGAATCACTGATCCATCCATCGGTCGCGAGCAAGATCCTCGCCGAGTTCTCGCTGATGGCCCAAAAGAAGGGCAAGAAGCCCGCTTGGGTTGAACACGATCTTACCGAGCGGGAAATTACGGTGTTACGGCTTGTTGCGGATGGGAAAACGAATAAAGAAATCGCCAACAGCCTCGACCTCAGCGAGAAAACCGTGAAGAACCATGTACGAAACATTTTTCACAAGCTTCAAGTCTACGACCGCACACAGGCCGCAATTTTGGCGATCCGCAAAGGGCTGATCGAACTGGATCCTCGCCCATAATGTTGAGGTATCTTTAAGTCGGCTCATCTGAAAGTCACACATGTCACATTTACGCCACACATGCGTAGACCGTATAGCATCTAATATAGCTGTGTACTTTCAGTAAGTTACGACGATTTTTCATTGAAAACGGCGGTGGCACTAGAGTTGCTGTGACCCAGTGTCATAGGCGGAGGCGCAACGGTGAGACAGCAACAGACGCTCTTAAATCCGATCAGTTGCACGGGCGTTGGGCTACATACCGGGAAAACGGTCACCCTTACGCTTCGACCGGCGCCAGCCGACACCGGCGTAGTCTTCGTCAATCGGAACGGGCATGCGGGAGCGACACTCGCGGCCTCAGTCGATCACCTGGTGGCGACTGAGCTGTGCACGGCCATCAGCGGGAACGGCTTCCAAGTCAAGACGATCGAGCATGTGTTGGCGGCCTTGGCCGGCTTGAACGTCGATAATGCCTATGTCGACATCGATGCTGCAGAGGCGCCTGTCATGGATGGCAGCTCGGCGCCGTTCGTCCGGTTGATCCAATCAGCCGGTGTTGCATCCCAAAACCGCCGGCGGTCGTTCCTCAAGATCACGCGGCCCCTGGAAATCGTCGACGGCTCTCGCCGGATCCGGATCGAACCCTCGTCCACTCCAAGAATTACCTATACAATCCAGTACGACCACCCGCTGATTCAGACTCAGAGCTATGCGTATGAGCACTCGGCGCACGCATTTGCTACGGAGATTGCCGAGGCCAGGACGTTCGGATTTTTGCAAGAAGTGGAAGCCCTCTGGGCGCGCGGCCTCGGCCGCGGCGGGAATCTCGAGAACACCGTTGTCCTTTCCCAGGACGGCATACTGAATGAATCCGGTCTGCGGTTTTCAGACGAATTCGTCCGCCACAAAGTACTGGACCTGATCGGTGACTTCTCGCTTCTCGGCCTGCCGTTCATCGGACATCTGATTGCCGACCGGTCTGGACATGCCTTGCACACACGTCTCGTCAAGCAAATCCTCGACCATCCGGAATGCTGGGTGCTGTTGAACGCCGATCAGACCGTCTCACAATCGGAAGTCAGCCCCGCCCTTTCTCCGTCACCGCGCCCCTCGACATCGGTCGCACTTCAAGCCTCCTGAGCAGCCTTTACAATCCGCCGCGATATTTGCCAGCCTGCCTCAGAGGCACGGCGTCGCGGATTCGTTGTATATGGGGGAAGAGAATTGAGACGTCGGGAGCGAGTGGCCTCGCCCCCGGCGCTAGAATCGAGGCGGGACTTACTTCTTTTTCTTCTTCGCAGCTTTCTTCGTCGCCAAGACTCTCACCTCCCTTCGAAAACAGCCTTTGTTGGTCGATACCCTCATACCGCTCGGGTAAGGAGGTCCTCAGGCGCTTCGAACGTGTTTGGACCTACCTTGCGGAAGCGTTTATCCCGTTTCAGCGATGTCGCCACAGACGTGAGCGGCGTCTTGCCCTTGATCTGCAAGCCGCCCTCGAGGAGACGCTGGACGAGTTCCTTGGCATGCATGGCGCGATTCGCTTCGCGCAACACCTGATACGCCGCTTCGGGTACGCTCTTTCCGGCATATTTGCTCCGTCCTAAAAGAATCTCACGTGACTGATCGGTGACATCGACGGGGAAGGCACGAGCGCCCTTCTCGTCCGTGGCCAGTTGAGTCGAGAGAGTCGCGAGCTTGGCCTTATCCGCCTCCACGCGGTGTAAGGTCTCGGCGAGTTCCAGATACTTTTTGATGGTGGCGATTTCGTCGTCGAGTCGACGGCGCTTCTTCTCGAGCTCGTGAAGGCGATTTTTGTAGGCGGTGATACGTTGTTCGAGGCCGACCAAAATATCGGTGAGTTCTTCCAAGGGACCCTCTCCCGAAAAAGCATGCTTGCTTTATATGCTTGCTTGCATCGCAAGTCAATAGTCGTCTGAATGCATATGGCTTGCATGAGATGATGTCCCGCTAAGGCGGCCGCACCCGCCATGTTATCATCCTCGAAATGCCATGCGATCAACCGCCCGTTCCGATTGAACGCTTGCTCTCCGTCGCAGTAGATGCAGCCAAAGCCGCGGGGCGGGTGTTGTCCGACTATGCTAAATCAGGGTTTACTGTCGAGCGGAAAAATCCCATCAATCTCGTGACCGATGCGGACCATGCGGCGGAGCAATGCATCATTGATCACATCGCACAGTCTTTTCCCGGCCATGGAACGCTCGCTGAAGAGCGAGGCATCGACGCTGCCCGCTCGTCCGCATACCGCTGGATCATCGATCCTCTGGACGGCACGACGAATTTTGCGCACCGCTTTCCGGTGTATGCGGTCTCGATTGCGGTGGAATACGCGAACGAGTTGCTTCTCGGCGTCGTCTATGATCCAGCCCGCGATGAATTGTTCACCGCCATAGCCGGCCGGGGAGCCTTTATGAACGGTCGATCCCTTGCCGTTTCGAATACGGCACCGCTCGACGCAGCGCTTCTCGTCACCGGTTTTGCCTATGACATTCGTGAGACCAGCAACAACAATCTCGATCACTTCGCGCGCTTCAGCCTCAAGGCTCAAGGCGTCCGTCGCACGGGAAGCGCCGCGCTGGACCTCTGCTACGTTGCGGCAGGCCGGTTCGACGGATTCTGGGAG
>JBKPSD010000160.1:0-3982 GCA_046734935.1 Nitrospirota bacterium | reverse complement strand
ACATTGAACTCCGTTTCACTGGCGCCGTTGGGGATGATGGAAAACCGTGTGAGCCCCTGTTGTTTGGCAAAGTCGATATCACGATACTCCGACGAATAAAAAATGAGGTGGTCGCAGTGTCGCAACATCGCTGGCAGCTTCGTAAAGTATTCGGCATACTCCTGCTCATAGAGACAAGAGAATCCGCAAGGAATAAAAATCGGCCTTACCTCGTGCAGCACCGGCCAGAGGGCGTCAAATGTCCATTGTTGGGCGGCTTTGATCATGACGGCATCAAAGGCATTCCCTGTCACGAATCGACGATACCCGTCGACATCACCTCGCATCCCACAGGCGAGATTTCCGCTAACATGGAATTCTTTGATGCGTACGCCTGCGCGTGTACGAAACCTTCGCGTGGGAACCGCCGTCGTGGCCACCGTGACGGAGTGACCTCGAGCCACCAGCCGTTCGGCGAGCTGCCTCATGACTTCTTGAACGCCACCGACGCTCGGTGCATAGAACTCGCAGCATAAGAGGATCTTCATCACGCACAGGCCTTTAACCCATTCCACACCTGCTGATTCTTCGCAAACCAGTTCCACGTCCGCCGTATCCCGTCGCCAAACGGGATGCCGATCTTCCAACCACTGTCCGCATGCAGTTTTGCGCTGTCCAACACGTTCGCCTCCACATCAAACCCTCTGGCAGGCTCAATCGTGACGTGCAATGGCAACCCTAATGCCTGAGCGTGGGGACGAATCTCATCGAGCACGTCTTTATTGGTTCTTCCTTCGCCGCTTCCGATGTTATAGGTTTCCCCGAATCGGCCGTGGTCGAGCGCCGCGAGAATCCCGCTGGCGACATCTTCGACGTGAACATAGTCTCGAACGGTCCCGTTCATCCCGTACAGGATGATCGACTTTCGATTGATGATCGCAGCCATTGCAGCGGCGATGAATCCCTGGCCGACGAAGGGGTTTTGGTGCTCGCCAAACGCATTGGCCGGACGAACGGTGACGACGGGCAAGTCCTTCAATCGATAGAACATGTTTCCGTACTTTTCGATGGCGAGCTTGGTCACGCCGTACGGAGATATCGGGTCCGTCGCATGATCTTCCGTGATCGGCAGCCGCTGCGCCGGGCCATAGACCGTCCCTCCGGATGAAATCATGACGATTTTCTTGATCGGAAACTCGGCGGCCGTTTGAAACAAGCCTACTGCGGCCGGCAAGTTGCTGAGAATGTCCTGAATAGGATCTGCGAAGCTTGTGGTTGGGACGCTCGCATAGGAAAGGTTGATGACGGCATCTACCTCTATCAACGCCTTCCGTAGGATATCTTTCCTCGCATAATCTCCCACCAGATAGGCAACCGCCCTGGGTACACGGGCAGGCGCGGGCCTCGTGTCGAGTATCGTCACCTGCCTGCCTTGCGCTAGCAATGCATCAGTCAGGGCCAAGCCGATGAACCCTCCCCCTCCGATGAGACAACAGTGATTCATGGCCATGAACACCCCCGTGCTAGTCCCATCCGGAGACAAGCCGCTCGAATTTCGCAGATAATTCTTCGATCATGGGAAGAAGCCCATGCCGCTTCGTGCATCGATAGTAGTGCGGTTTGATTTTGCACAGCTGAGCCTGGGCTCTGGCGCGGAGAATGGATCGAGGCACTTGGCATGTGGCGGCTATCCTATCCGCCGCGCCGATCATCAAGCGGGAGAGCGCTGTCCAGCGCACGCGGGGACTCACCCTCGAATAGACGCTGTGGTTGAGCGCCGCAAGGTCCTCAATCACCGACGCGCCGGCGACACCTTCCATCCACCACCGGATATTCTCTACGCTGATGTCGATCACCCGATGACGAAAAGGGCCTACGCCGTTACGAGACATACTCGTCGGAATTTCGCGATAGACGTGAAGAATCTCAGGAATGTTCGCGACCTCGCATTTCCTCGAGAGACGGGACCACAATTCGTAATCCTCGGGAGGTTGCCGAGACGGGTCCACGCTATACATGCCTACCGCTTGCACGGCAGACTTTCTCAGCATCACCGAACTGTGGACGAAGGGGTTGTCGAACAACAGGTCGAACTGCAACGCATGATTCGCCTCGGCATGTCGGTGTACTCTCCCCGTCTTCTCGGTCCCCGCAATAATCTCCGCCCATGTTCCTACGAGCCCGCAACCTGCGTGCGAACGAAGATAGCCGACCTGTGTTTCGAATCGGCCGGGAAAAGACACATCGTCCTGGTCTTGCCTGGCCAAGAACTCTCCCTTCGCCAAACCGATGGCGCCATTGAGTGTCGCCGGCAGCCCCTGGTTCGCTTGCCTATAGAGGCGGATCCTGGAATCCTTGATGCCCTCGATGATGTGCGCCGAGTCGTCCTGCGAGCCATCGTCGATAATGATCAGTTCAAAATCCTGGAATGTTTGCGCGAGTATGCTTTCGACGCTCTCGCGTATATATGACGCCCCATTGAACACAGGCAGCAAAACACTCACGGCTGGATTCATTGCCGATCCTCTTCGCGAGCATCACCCCGCTTCGCACATCGCAATCACGCCGTTCTTCGTTATTCCTGGAAGACTCGCGGAGTCCCTGCTCCCATAAAGCGCCATTTCCAAGACGGCAAAGCCCGTATCGCGCAGCAATTTGCCCAATGTCGCCGGCGAAAAATAATAGTAATGTTCAGGGTGAACGATCTCATCTCCGTCCATCGCCCTGAGAACACTGCCCGTGTAATAGGCATTGGGGACGGTCACACAGAGTTTCGCCCTGCCACCAGAGACACACACTCGCCTGAGATTTCTCAGTGCGCCCGCAGGATTTCCAAGGTGCTCCAATATTTCGGGAACCAAGACCAGGTCATAGGCATTGCCCCCTATTCCGTCCTGTATGTCATTCTGTATGTCCCCGACGCAGTTGTTGTGATCGCCCGTCAGACGTCTGTACCTTTCCAACGACGAACGATCGCTATCGACCCCATACAACTGGTTGGCTACGTCTCTCAGCTTGAGATGAAGCAAATCTCCTGACCGGATCCTTTCCTCTGAAAATGGCGAGTCCAGAAAGCCAAGGTGCAGGACGTTTTTCCCCTTCGAGACCTCGAGCAGGTACTCTTCACGGATCACGGACCGGCGAGAGAGCTCTTGAAACTGTTGGACGAACGGTGAACCGGCTTCCGGAAGATTACGGCTGATTTGCATCAGCAAGGGCAAAGCTTTGATGTACTGACGTATCATTTCGGTGCGCGATGGTAATTTCTCGGACAACTGCAAGACGATCGGCAGTCCGTGGAGCCACTCCGTTGCAATGGTGCGCTTCGCCGGTTGATGTTCACCGAGCGTATCGAGTCCTGACATGAACCGGATACAATTGCCGAACGCCGAATCTCCAGACAGCAATTGCTTCCACACCTTCAGTACAACCGGCACAGATGCAAGAAACCTTGTGATGTTATTCAAGGCCATGACGTGCGCCCCTCGCTGCCGTTCAGGAGAACGTCCACTGGCACTGCGGAGCTACAGGTCCTACGGATGAAGCCGGCAACTGCTTGAGACCCGCCATGTTCACGACATCAAATGTCATGCAGTCCTGGCGATGGAAATACTCCTCTCGGCCGTCGCCGAACCATAGGGACAGCCGATACGTTCCATTCAACAAGAGAGGGGATTCCATCACCACGTGAACGCGGCCTTCTTTTTGCGGCGCGACGGGACCTGGAACGCCTTGGATCATCGGATTGGTTCCGCAGATAGGGTTCCCGAGATAGTCAGTGATCACGAACCCCAAACAGGGCACTTCCAGGTATTTCGGACACTTATATTCAGCGTCGATTTCCACTCGCGTCCCGTTCTGCTTGATGCTGGCTCGCGTGAGCACTTCACCTTGAAACGTCACCTCGTTGCAGCTCTGGCCTAGATACAATCGAATCGCTTCTCGAACACTGGTCGTGGCGATTGCGCTCCCATTATGGAGGTACAGACCTTTTGTGCAGAGG
>JBKPSD010000159.1:0-50979 GCA_046734935.1 Nitrospirota bacterium | reverse complement strand
GGATTCTGGTCAGGATCATGCGCGAGCGGCCTCGTTCGTATAGGCGACCAGGCGGGCGAGCTTCTCCGCCGCTTCGCCGGAGTCGATCACTTGAGCAGCCAGGCGGAACCCCTCCTGCAAGGTCTTCGCCTTCCGGCCGGCGACCAAGGCCGGCGCCGCGTTCATGCAGACGACGTCGCGCCTGGGGCCCTTGCGTCCCTGGAGAATCTCGCGGGTGATTCTCGCGTTGTCCGCCGGCAGTCCCCCTCCCAATTCTTTCGGCGAGACTGGTTCGAGACCGAATTCATGAGGGGTGAGCACGTAGTTGGACAAGACCCCCCCTTTGGCTTCCGAGACCATCGTGCGGTCCGCAAGCGTGATCTCGTCGAGCCCGTCCATGCCGTGCACCACGAAACAATGCTGCGACCCCAGATGCATGAGAACTTTGCCCAGAAGTTCCGTGAGCCGCGGTTCATAGACGCCTAGAACCTGAACCGTCGCGCCTGCCGGGTTGGTCAGCGGCCCGAGGAGATTGAGCATCGTGCGGACGCCCATTTCGTGGCGCGGCCCTCCGCAATGCTTCATCGCGCCATGATAGAGCGGCGCAAACAGAAACCCGATGCCCACGTCGTTGATGCAGTCCGAGACGCGGTCCGGCGACAGATTGATGTTGACGCCCAGCTCAGCGAGCACGTCGGCGCTGCCGGATTTCGAGGAAACAGACCGGTTGCCGTGCTTGGCGACGGTCAACCCGGCGCCGGCCACGACGAACGCCGCCGTCGTGGAAATATTGAAGGTGTGACGCCCGTCACCTCCGGTGCCGCAGGTGTCCACGACGAGAGATGCGCCGACGGCGATCCGAACGGCGTGATCGCGCATGGCACGGACAGAGCCCGCTAGTTCCTCGACGGTCTCGCCTTTGAGGCGAAGGCCCATCAAATAGGCCGCGATCTGCGCCGGGGTCGCGGTGCCGTCCATGATCTCGCGCATGGATTCTTCCGCTTCTTTTTCCGTCAGCGAGAGACGGTCGGCAAGTTTCGCAATGGCGTCTCGGATCGTGGCCATGAAATCGTTACAACTTGAGGAAGTTCCGCAGGAGATCCTTGCCGGCCGTCGTCAGGATTGATTCGGGATGGAACTGCACGCCTTCGACGCCGAGCGAGCTGTGGCGCATGCCCATGATTTCGCCGTCGGGCGTTTCGGCGGAGATTTCAAAGCAGGAGGGAAGGCTCGTGCGCTCGACGATCAGCGAATGGTATCTCGTAGCATCGAAGGGGTTCGGCAGCTCGCGGAAAATCGTCCGTCCATCGTGCCGGATGGGCGAAGTTTTGCCATGCATCAGCCGCTCGGCCCTCACCACGCGGCCTCCGAACGCCACGGCGAGGGACTGGTGGCCGAGACAGACGCCGAGAAGCGGCAGACGGCCGGCGAACCGCCTGATCGCTTCCACTGAGACCCCCGCCTCGTTGGGTGTGCAAGGTCCTGGGGACACAACGAGGCGCTTCGGCTTCAGGGCCTCGATTTCTTCGACCGAGATCCTGTCGTTCCGGTAGACCTGGACGTCCTCCCCGAGTTCGCCAAAATACTGGACCAGGTTATAGGTGAAGGAATCGTAGTTGTCGATCATCAGAAGCATGGCGCGTCCCGATCTACTCGAGTCCCTGTTCGGCCAATTCGACGGCCTTCATCATGGCCCGGGCTTTGTTGCAGGTTTCTTCATATTCATGCTCCGGATTCGAATCCGCCACGATGCCGGCGCCTGCCTGGATGAAGGCCTGATGCTTCTTGATCACCACGGTGCGGATGTTGATGCACATGTCCATGTTGCCCGAAAAACTGAAATATCCGACAGCACCGGCATAAGGGCCGCGTCGGGTCGGCTCCAGTTCATCGATGATTTCCATGGCCCTGATCTTCGGCGCTCCGGACACGGTTCCGGCGGGAAAGCAGGCACGAAGGACGTCGTAGGAGCTCTTGCTCGGATCCAAGCGTCCGGTGACGTTCGAGACGATGTGCATGACGTGAGAGTATCGTTCTACGTGCATCAACGAGTCGACCGCGACTGAGCCGGGACAGGCGACGCGTCCCACGTCGTTGCGGCCCAGATCGACGAGCATGACGTGCTCCGCCCGCTCCTTATCGTCGCCGAGCAGACGGCGCTCGAGTTGATGGTCCTCTTCCGCGGTCTGACCGCGGCGGCGCGTGCCTGCGATCGGGCGGACGGTGATGATTCCATCCTCGCACCGCACGAGGGTTTCCGGCGACGAACCGACCAATTCGACGCCCGCCACGCGGAGATAATACATATACGGAGACGGGTTCACCACGCGCAGGGCCCGGTACAACTGCAGCGGCGGAGCCTGCACGTTCGTGTCCCATCGCTGGGATAACACCGTTTGCACCACGTCGCCGGCCCGGATGTACTCTTTCGTCCGGACCACCATTTTTTCGAAGTCGGCCTTGCTCATGTTCGAGGTGAAGCTGATCGGCCGGTGCCGCCGATGGGGCTTCGTCCTCCGCAAGGGTCGTTTCAGGCGCGCGATCATGCGTTCGATCCGATCCGCGGCCTGGCGATATGCCAGCTTCACGTCGCGCTCCCGGGCCGACGTGACGTGGGCGTTCGCGACGACTTTGATCTTCTGCGAGACGTTGTCAAAGATCACCAGGGTATCGGTCAGCAGAAACGCAAAGTCAGGGAGGTTGATGTGCTCTTTCTGCCGTCCGGGAAGTTCTTCGAACGTCCGGACGGTGTCATATCCCAAATACCCGACGGCCCCGCCTACAAACCGCGGTAGTCCGGGAACGACAACCGGCCGGTAGGCTGCCATGAATTCCTGCAGCCGTTCGAGCGGACGGCCGCGGCTAGGAATGCGTTTTTTTTGCTTGCCCCTGACTAGAACCAGATCCCCGCGGTCTTCGTAGATGACCACAGATGATCCGCTGCCCAGAAACGAGTAACGCGCCCACTTTTCTCCGCCCTCGATGCTTTCCAATAAATATGCCGTGGGACCGTGGTCGATTTTGGCGAATGCCGAAACGGGGGTGTCATGATCGGCCAATATCTCCCGATAAAGGGGAATGAGGTTCCCCTCGCGCGCGTAGCGCCGGAATTCATCCAAGCTGAGTGAATAGCTCGGAGAAGACATGACGTGGCCTATTACTCCTGCCCCACGATCAACTTTTGACCGACTTCAATAATGTCGTCCGGAAGCTTGTTCCATTTACGCAATGTGTCGACTTTCACCCCATAACGCCGGCTGATGCGGTACAACGTTTCGCCGGGCTTGACGACATGGATGTTCGCCCCTGTCTTGGCGTCCATTTGCATGTCGGGAGGCGGCGACGCTTCGGGCTGAGAGCCTCCGGTTGTTCCCAACAACTCGCTGATGCTCGGCGACGATTCAACCGGAGCGGCCTTAGCGGCCGGCGCGGAGCGCTTCATGTCCGACTTTGCCTTTCGCTCCAAGAGCGACGCCTCTTTGATCGCCTCGTTTTCTTCCTGTGACCGGGCCAGCTGTTCACGGACGGCCTGGACCTGGGCCGTCAATTCTCGGTTCCGTGTTTCGTATTCCGCCAATTCACGTTTCGTGCGTTTGACTTCGTTGTCCAGTTCGCCGGTCCGCTTTTCTTCCTGCGCAAGAAGCCGCTGGAAATTGAGACTCCGCGCCTTCTCGGCCTCGTATTTCTCCGACAGCACGCAGCCGCTGAGCATTAGTGCCCCGCAGACCACCATGACGACCCGGCCGGCCGGTACAAGAGCTGTCTTCATGCCCACTTCCTCCTTCATGTGCTCCTCCTCGTCGCACCCGGAAACGTGCCCGGGGGCGGGCAACCCTTTCAATTGGATTGGATAGAATAATGGCCAAGGGCGCGAAAGTCAAAGCGAAGTGGGCCGAACCGGCGGTTTGACCCCCCCACAGTCGCTATGATAACAAGTGCCTCGAGGGGTCTTGGTTCTCCCCACGGACGTCCACCTCAACTTCTTCCTGCTTGATTCGATGGCGACGACGGACCCGCACGCTCGACTCGTGGCCCTGCGAGATGAGATACGGCGCCACGATTACCTTTACTATGTAAAGGCCAGGCCCGAGATCTCAGATTCGGCCTACGATCGCCTCTTCCGTGAGCTGGCGGAGCTCGAACGGGCCCATCCCGAATGGGTCACGATAGATTCGCCGACTCAACGGGTGGGTGCCCCTCCGCTCAGCTCCTTGAAGAAAGTTCGGCACGAGCAGGCGATGCTGAGCCTGGATTCCCTCGTCGACCGCGTCGACGTGCAGGCATTCGATCAACGGATGAAACGGGAACTGAGCGTCCCCAGCCTCGAATACACCGCTGAGCCCAAGTTCGACGGCCTCTCCGTTGAACTGCTCTACGAGGACGGCGTGTTTACTCGAGGGGCGACGAGAGGAGATGGGACGACCGGAGAAGACGTGACGGTCAACCTGCGTACCATACGGGCGCTGCCCCTTCAGTTGATGAGCGGCAGCGGGTACCCGCCCCGGCTCGTCGTGCGGGGTGAAGCCTACATGCGGCTGGACGATTTCCAGACATTGAACCGCGCCATGACGGAACGGGGTGAAGAAGGTTTCGCCAATCCGAGAAATGCCGCATCAGGTGCCCTGCGGCAGCTCGACTCGGCGATGACCGCATCGCGTCCCCTGGCCTTGACCTGCTACGAGATCATGGCACTCTCGGGAAAAGGGCTCACGACCCACTGGGAGGAGCTGGACGTGCTGTCGCGCTGGGGCTTCCCCGTGCCGCTGCACCGGCGCCTGTGTGCGTCGATCGAGGAGGCAATGGAGTACCACCGCGACACGGAAATGATGCGGGACAGCCTCCCCTACGAGATCGATGGTGTGGTCATTAAGGTCAACCGCCGGGACTGGCAAGAACGACTCGGATATAGATCGAGAAGCCCGCGTTATGCGGTTGCGTTCAAGTTCACTCCGCGTAAAGAGGTCACCAAGGTTCAGGACATCGTCGTATCGGTCGGGCGCACCGGCACATTGACGCCGCTTGCGCTGCTCATTCCCGTGGAGGTGGGCGGCGTGACGATCAGCCGCGCCACTCTGCATAATGCCGACGAAGTGGCGAGAAAAGACATCCGTGTCGGCGATACGGTGCGGGTGGAACGCGCGGGCGACGTCATTCCCGCAATCGCCGAACGGGTTCCAGCGGCCGGCGAAGCGCGGCAAGAGGCCTTTCGCATGCCCGACCACTGTCCGGTCTGCGGCTCGAACGTCGCACGAGAGGGCGCTTACTACTACTGCACGGGACAGGCGGTGTGTCCCGCCCAGCTCAAGGGCGCCATCGAGCACTTCGCGTCGAAAAGCGCGCTCAATATCGCAGGGCTCGGAAAGAAAACCGTGGGACAGCTGGTGGATGCCGGACTCGTCCGCTCGCTGGCGGATCTGTATCGGCTCACAAAGGCGCAATTGCTGACGCTCGAAGGATTTGCGGACCGCTCGGCGAGCCTCCTGCTGGAGGCCGTCGAGCGCAGCAAGACCGTCTCGCTGGACCGTTTATTGATGGGGCTGGGGATCCGCCAGGTCGGACAGCACATCGCCAAAGTCCTTGCCAAAGAATTCGGTTCCTTGACGCGGTTGATGGAGGCCGACGAAGGCAGGTTTCTGCAAGTGGCCGCGGTGGGGCCGGAAATCGCCTCCAGCCTTGTGTCTTATTTCTCCGAAGAGCGCAACCGCCGCGTCATTCGGGATCTGCTCGACCACGGCTTCACCATCGAGGGACCTGGGCCGTCCTCACAGGAGGGCGCTCCTCTCTCGGGCAAGACCTTCGTGTTCACGGGCGGACTGAAGGAGTTGACCAGAGAGCAGGCGGGACAGCTGGTCGAAGAGCGTGGAGGCCGGATTGCGTCGAGTGTCAGTAAAAAAACGTCGTATGTGGTGGCCGGAGAAGACGCCGGATCGAAGCTGGATCAGGCGGCGAAGCTTGGGATCACGGTTCTGACAGAACAAGAGTTTCGGACGCTGGTCGAGTCGGAGGGTGACATCGCAGTCAGCTGACGAGGTTCAAATTGGGAGCCTCCACTGACACCGGAGCTTTCTCCTCGCGGAAGAGCTGGACGCTCCGGATGGAGCGCGGTTCCGCCTCATGAATCAGGATACGGCAATTGCCGATCCGCAGTTCCTCCCCGACTTTCGGAATGCGGCCCAATTCCTGCTGGATGAGCCCGCTGATGGTCACCGCTTCGTCGCCGAGATCGACCTTGAGAAAGTCATTGATCTTGCGTACTTCCGTACGGCCGTGCACGAGAATGTGGTTCTTACCCAGCCGCTTGATCAACTCCTCGGTGATGTCCGTTTCATCCATAATCTCGCCGACGACTTCTTCAAGCAGGTCTTCGAGCGTTACGATCCCCATGACACCGCCAAACTCGTTCACGACCACCGCCATGTGCCGTTTTTCCTGCTGGAATTGCTTCATCAGATCGTCCGCGGTCTTTCCGGCGGGGACAAAGATGGGCGGATAGGCAATTTCTTTTAACTTCGCATCCGTCTGGTTCTTGGCCAATTCGGTGAGCGCCCGGCTCTTGTAGAGGATGCCGGTGATGTTGTCGAGCGTGCCGTCGTACACGGGAATTCTTGAGTACTTCGAGTTGTAGAGCAGCTCCTGCGCCTCCTTGAGATGGAGGTTCCCGTCCAGCGAAAACACATACAGCCGGGGCGTCATCGCGTCTTCGGCGGTAATGTCTTTCAACTGAAAGACGTTCTTGATCATTTTCACCTTCTCCACCTCGATGGCCCCTGCCTTTCCTCCTTCATCGAGCATGATCTTGAGTTCTTCCTCGGTGACCAGCGGCAGGGTCAGGCCCTTACCCCCCGTTACCTTGTGGATAAAGGGAACCATGAACGCCAGAATCGGTTTGAGCAGAAATTGCACCCCGTACACTGGATAAGACATGTTTAAGGTCACGGGGACAGCGAATTTGGCGGCCAGAGTCTTGGGCACGACGTCCACCGAGACGAGGAGTACGAACGTGAGCAGGCCGACCACGACGGCGATGGTATCGTCGAAGAACGTGCGGTCCGCCCCATAGGTGTTTAACGTCAGGAACGTCGCGTACATGGGAATGGCAGTCCCGACCAACCGGTCACCGACCAAAATCGTCGCCAACAGCTTCTGAGGGTCACTCCTTAGATGGAGGGCCATTTTCGCCCGGTGGTTTTGATTTTGGGCGAGGGCGCGAAGCTTGGTTTCATTGACCGCAAAGAAGCCGATTTCGGCCGTTGAAATTACTGCAGAAAGAACAATAAGTCCCAGCAGGATCGCAATATCCATAGAGCTTCCAGGGTTAGGGACGGGTAACGCGGACGATGGCCTGGATATCGGACTCCAAGAGGTGTTTTCCGGCGATCGGACAGGAGAGGGACATCGGGGAAAGGCCGAGGTCTATGTGGAATGCGCCGTAGGGAGGTGGAGTTTTCATGAGGTGTACATCTATCATAGGCGGGAAGGAGGGGCAAGCACTTCAGCGAAACTTACCGTAAAATCATCGGCTTATCCTTAACAACTTAGCTATCGTCGCGAAAGACAAAGGATTGGACGGCCAGATCCGTCTCGAGTCTCGTGGCTGCAGACTCCGCCTGATTCTCGGTCATAAACTCTCCGACCTGGACCCGATATCTTCTCCCGCCGGGAAGATCGACCGCCTGAATCCGTCCGGCCGGATAGATCCGTTGGGCTCGATCGAGCAGCATCTGTGCGTTTCGATGTTCTGCGAAAGAGCCGATTTGCACCCTCAAGAATCCCATGTCCGCTGTTCGACCCTGAAATCCGATCACGCGCAGCTCGATGTGACCGGTACCCTCGCCCACGATTCCCAGCGTCCTGGCTCCCGCATAAGACAGGTCGAGCACTCGTCCCTTGGCAAACGGCCCTCGATCGTTGATACGGACCGTCACCTCTTTGCCGGTTCCGGTCGAACGCACGACGGCGATCGATCCGAGTGGAAGCGTCCGATGGGCGGCCGTCAGCTTATGCATGTCGTATCGTTCGCCATTGGCAGTCGTATTGCCGTGGAATCCGGGGCCGTACCAGGAGGCGGTTCCTCGCTCCACATAGCCGATCGGATAGCCTGGAAAATAGACCGGCTTGGGTGGGGGACTGCTGCATCCGCTGAGAGACGCCAGAGCGACGGCGAGAGGAAGAACGGCGTGTAGTGTCGCGCGTGCCGGAAAACGCCAGGACATGGTCAATGCCTCAGACCCACCCATGAGGCCGCAGACATGAGACGACAGATCAGGTCCAACGAATCCAGGAGGTCAGCAACGAATCAAAACTCGTCGAGCGATTGGTCCCTGAGAATGGAAAGGGCCTTTTCGGTATTGGCGACCGTCAGAACGACGATCGCGCGTTTGCCCTCCCGTGAGGGCGTGCAATACCCGCATTTGATGTTGATACGCGCCTGAGTGAGGAGGTCTGCGACCTCGTTGAGGGCGCCCGGTTTGTTCTCCAGGCTAAGAATGAGCGCGGTTTCTTCCGTGAACTTGATTTTGGCCGTCTTCAGCGCTGTGCGCGCGCCCTCAAGATCGGCGACGAGAAGCCTAAGCTTCCCCGTGCCAGTGACTTCGGGCGCGGAAAACGCTTTGATGTTGACGCCGGCCTCTGCGAGAACTGACGCAACTTGCGCCATCACTCCGGGGCGGCTTTGACCGCTAATGACGAGTTGTGTGGTGGTTGGCATGCGAAATCCCTATGCGACAGCCTCTAAGTCCTATCACTTCCTGCCGGTGAACCGCAACTAGGCGGCGTTTGCCGGGCGGTCTTATAGCAGGTGGCAAACTCCGTTAATAAACGTAAATTCATACATGCAGCTGACCAGGAGGGAGTTGTCCTGAGTCAGCTTGTTCGCAAGCTCTTTCATTCCAAGAGGCACCAATAGATAGAAGGGTATCCCCCGGCTAATCGCCCGCTTCCATTTGTCGACGACCTGGGTGTCGGCAAGCGATTCTTCGGTCTCGACTTCTGCCATCCATTCCATCGTAACGCCGCCGGAGCTGACGTACCAGCCGACGATGTCGCATGGCTGGTTCGCCTCGGCCCACGGGTTCGGCTCATGGCCTATTCGAACGGTGACCTTGCAGGCGAAAGCCTTGGCCCAGCGCTGAGCGGCCAGACTCACGACTTGGTCGTGAACCGTTTCAATGCCCTGCTCCCGGAGCGTTGGGCTCATGCCCCACCTCTATGAGCAGCCGCTCGTGGCGCCGCATCCCATGCACTTCAAACACGTGCCGTTTCTCACGAGCTTGAACTCGTTGCAGCTCTGGCACGGGTCTCCTTCGTAACCTTGCAACCGTGCATACTTGATGGCCTCGGCTGTATACGTCAGGGTTTCCCGCTTCAGTTCAACCTTGTGGGTCACGCTGCCGTTCCCATTGCCATGGCCATTACCGGCGTGGCGCGGCGTTATGCCTCGACGGGACGGGAACAGTTCTGTGCTGATGGAGGACGAGGCCAGCGTCTGAGGATCGGCCTCTTCTTCCGAGCATTCGGGGTCCGGTTCGTCCTTTTTCACGGAATCCATGCGCAAGTCCTCTTCTTTGACCTGCGCAAGATCGTAGCGGTCGAGATAGGTTACCGCCAGCTCGCGGAAGATATAGTCGATGATCGACGTGGACATCTTAATCCGATCGTTCAATTTGACCGGGCCGTTCGGTTCGAAACGCGTAAAGACAAACGCCTCGACGAATTCTTCGAGCGGAACGCCATGTTGGAGGCCCAGGGAAATGGCAATCGCAAAGCAGTTCATCAGACTCCGGAAGGCGGCCCCTTCCTTGTGCATGTCCAGGAAAATTTCGCCTACCGTCCCGTCTTCGTATTCGCCGGTCCGCAAATACAGCTTGTGCCCGCCGATCACCGCCTTCTGCGTATAGCCATTTCGCCTTGCCGGAAGCGGCCGCCGCTTCGCGAGATACCGAACCAGCACCCTTTCGGTGATCTTCTCGGCGATGCTGAGCACCTCCGTCGACGCTTCGACGGCTTTCCCGCTGTCCGAGGACGCCGACAAGGGCTGACTCAATTTCGAGCCGTCCCGATAGAGGGCCACGGCTTTGACCATGCTCTTCCAGGCAAAGAGGTAGGCCGACTTGACCTCTTCCAACGTGGCATCGCCCGGCATGTTGATGGTTTTGCTGATGGCCCCACTGATAAAAGGTTGGGCTGCGGCCATCATACGGATATGGGCATCGACGGCAATGTAGCGCTGACCGATGCGTCCGCACCGGTTCGCACAGTCGAATACCGGCAGGTGCTCGCCCTTAAGATGCGGCGCGCCTTCGACGGTCATCGTGCCGCAGCAATAGTCATTGGCCGCCGCGATTTCCTCCTGGGTGAATCCCAGCGCCTTGAGCATATTGAAATTGGCTTCGGTCAGCTGGGCATCGGTCAGCCCGAGTTTTCCGCGGCAGAACTCTTCTCCGAGCACATACTTGTTGAACGCGAATTGAATTTCGAAGGCCTGCGACAGCCCGCTTTCCATCCGAGCCAGCGCGGCATCGTCAAAACCCTTTTGCTTCAAGGTCTCATGGTTGATGAACGGCGCTCCCTGGAGGGTTTGTCTTCCGACGCAATAATTGATGATGTCCTGAACCTGCGATGCCGTGTAGCCCAACGTTTCCAGCGCGGGCGGTAAGCTCTGGTTGATGATCTTGAAGTAACCGCCTCCCGCCAATTTTTTGAATTTGACAAGCGCGAAGTCCGGCTCGATGCCGGTCGTATCGCAGTCCATGACGAGACCGATCGTGCCGGTCGGCGCAATCACGGTCACCTGGGCGTTGCGGTATCCGTAGGCGCTTCCGAGTTCCAGCGCCCGATCCCACGCGCGGCGCGCGGCGATCAAGAGGTCAGGCGGGCAGTGTTCGGCGTGGATGCCCGTCGGCGTAATCGTGAGCCCTTCATATTCTTCGTTCGGCGCATTATAGGCGGCACGGCGGTGGTTTCGGATAACTCGCAGCATCGCGTCCCGGTTCTTGGCATAGCCCGGGAACGGCCAGAGCTCCGCCGCCATTTCCGCCGAGGCACTGTAGGCTTCACCGGTCATGATCGCCGTCAGCGCTCCGCAGATGGCGACGGCCTTCTCAGAATCATAGGGAATGCCCTGGCGCATGAGAACGGTGCCGAGGTTGGCGTATCCCAGCCCCAGCGTGCGGAACTGATAGCTCTTTTCCGCAATCGAACGACTGGGGAATGACGCCATGAGCACGCTAATTTCCAACACGACCGTCCAGAGACGTACGGCATGGCGGAAGTGCTCGAGCTCGAACTGACCTTCGGGAGTGAAGAATTGAGCCAGGTTCAATGACGCCAGGTTGCAGGCCGTGTCGTCAAGGAACATATATTCGGAACAGGGATTTGAGGCATTGATGCGGCCGTCTTCCGGACACGTATGCCACTCGTTGATTGTGGTGTCGTATTGAGTGCCGGGGTCCGCGCAAATCCAGGCAGCCCATGCGATGCGGTCCCAAAGATCGCGCGCCTTGACGGTCTTGGAAACTTTTCCGTCGATTCGCCGCTTGAGCTGCCAATCTCCGTCGGCTTCGAGCGCAGCGAAAAACTCGTTGGGAATGCGTACGCTGTTGTTGGAATTTTGTCCCGAAACCGTTTGATACGCCTTGCCGTCCCAATTGGTATCGTACTCATGAAAGACGAAATGGGTGAAGCCTTGCTGAGCGTATGAAAACATCCGTTGAATGTAGGCTTCAGGGATGTTGTCCCGACGGGCGGCTGTCAGCGCTTCCTTCAAAATCGAGTTGTGCTTGGGATCCGTGGACACCTGCGGCGTACCCTCGGAATCGACGATGTGACACGCTTTCAGTACGGCGTTCAGGCGCTGAGCGCAGATCTTGGAACCGGTCACCATGGCGGCGACCTTTTGCTCCTCGACGACCTTCCAATCTATGAATTCTTCGATGTCGGGATGGTCCAAGTCGAGACAGACCATCTTCGCGGCGCGCCGCGTCGTGCCGCCGGATTTGATGGCGCCGGCCGCACGGTCGCCGATCCGCAAGAACGACATGAGCCCGGACGAGCGCCCGCCGCCGGAGAGCGACTCACCGTCGCCGCGCAGTTTTGAAAAGTTCGTTCCCGTTCCCGAGCCGTATTTGAATAACCGGGCTTCGCGCACCCAAAGATCCATGATGCCGTTCTCGTTGACGAGGTCGTCTTCGATCGACTGAATAAAACAGGCGTGCGGTTGCGGGTGTTCAAAGGCGTTTGTGGCTTTCACGACTTCGCGGGTCTTCGGATCGACGTAGAAATGTCCTTGTGCCGGGCCGGAGAGTCCATAGGCATAGTGCAGGCCGGTGTTGAACCACTGAGGAGAATTCGGCGCGGCCATCTGGTGCGCAAGCATGTAGCACAACTCGTCGTGAAAGGCGGCGCTGTCCTCGATGGTCTTGAAGTAGCCGTAGGCTTTGCCCCAGTGGGTCCAACATCCGGCCATGCGTTCGAAGACCTGCCTGGCGTCGCGCTCGCCTCCCAACACAGGTCTGTCATCCGGCCCTAGCACCGGGTTTCCGGTGTCGTCGAGCTGCGGGACGCCGGCCTTTCGAAAATACTTCTGAGCCAGAATGTCGATGGCGAGTTGGGACCAGGATTCAGGAATATCGATTTCGTCCAACTTAAAGACGGTCGATCCATCAGGATTGCGTATTTCAGAGGAGCGTTTCACGAACTTTAACCCTTCATAGGGACTCTGTCCGGAACGTGTGAATCGCCGTTCTATTCTCACGATGCCTCCTCCATGGAATTCAGAGCTAAGTGCAAGCGGCCTTCTGAAAACACTACGGAAGTACTAGGGCTAACGACCCATACACACATACCCAGGATCGGGTTCAGTTTGGGTCTGTTGATGCCTTCACCGATCACGGGGATGACTACATATAGCTATTGATGGGAATTGTCAATACTAAATGTTGTGGCTTCACTGTGGAAATGGAGGAAATCCTGTGGATAGGTGCTTGGCCTTGCTCAAGGCCGATTCGGTGGAAAAAAAGACAGGTTATCCACAGCTGTGGAGAACTAGGATGGGCGTTTTTTAGAACGCACGGCGGCCAAGCCGGAGGATGGCCTCGTCGATACCCTTAAGGGGAATGAAGTACCCACCGACGCCGAGTACAACGATGCGCGAGTCGAAGACGGAAGTTTCGTACAGACTCGCGAGTCCCCAATTGCGGCGGGTGGTATGAGGGCGAACGGCGGTGTCCATCAATTCATGACTGTGCGAGCGAAAAATCGATCGCAGCATCGCCTGTTCGCGTGTTGAATGACTTTGATCGCTGCGATCCATTGCCTTGCCGAGCTCGGCTTCAACGAACAATAAGTACGACTCCATCGTTGGATTGGAAACAACCAATCCGATGCTGATGCTCAGCAATATGACTGCGGCACTGAGTTGGAGGACTGTCATGAAGACCGCCCTTTGACAATTGCCGATGGCATCTTTAGCCTACCGCCGCAGTGACCGCTGCGTACCAGCTGACGGAGGACATTCTTTATGTTCGTCTGGAGTAAAAAGCTCGCTGCCGTGCTCTTGGGACTGTTTCTGGTCATTGTTGGCGCGTTTCTTCTGCATGGCACTCCCGACGGTGCCAGCGGGCTAAAGATCCATACGACGAGATGGATGGCGCTCAATTACATAGGCCTCATGGTCTGGATATTCGTCTGGATGATCGACCAAACACGCATGAGAGCGAAGAACGTATGGGTGTGGCTTGTGCCGTTCGCCCTGGCTCCCCTGCCGACGCTGTTGTTGTTCGTCCTGTTTCTTCAGCGTCGTCTCAAGCCGGCTTCATGACGGGAGGGGCGGATGCAATGGGTTCGCTCGCGTCCGGGTTGAGCTGCCGGCGGTAATGCCATACGAGCCAGCAGCCTGGCAGCGCCAAGAGAAACGACAGGAAGAAAAACCATCCCCAGCCCATAAGACTTACCGCTTCAGCGGACGGCCGCCCGGAAAACACTCGTCCCAACGCTTCAAGCGACGACAACAATGCGAATTGGGTGGCCGTATACCGGTGATCGCAGAGAGACATGACGAGCGCAACGAAAGCCGCCGTTCCCATCCCGCCGGTAACGTTTTCGATCACGACCGATGCAGCGAGAGCCTCATAACTCTTCCCGATCCACGCCAGAAGCATAAACGAGAGATTTGACAGTGCCTGGAGAATGCCGAACAGCAGGAGCGAGCGGGCCAAACCGGTTTTCGCCATGAGCATGCCGCCGGCCAATGCGCCGATAAGCGTCGCCGCGATCCCCAGACCTTTGACATAGCCCACTTCGCCTGCGGTAAAGCCAAGGCCGCCGATGAAAAATGCGGTTTGTAGCGACCCTGCGACAGCGTCTCCCATCTTATAGAGCACGATCAGGGTAAGCAGCCCATAAATCCCCGGTCTTGAAAAAAGCTCCTGGAGCGGCAGTCCGACCGCTTCCTTCACCGTTTTGGGTACAGGTCCGCTCATTGGGGGATTCGGGCTGAAGATGATCGTCACGACTCCGGTGGCCATCAAAACGGCCAGCGCGAGGTACGTGCCACGCCAGCCGATATGGTCCGCCAGGACTAAAGCGCCTGCGCTCGCCAACAGGAGCGCCAGCCGGTAGCCGTTGACCCAGACGGCGGCGCCGAAGCCTCGCTCCGGCGGCAAGAGGACATCCGTGCGGTACGCATCAAACACAATGTCCAATGAGGCGGATAGGAACGCGACGGCAACGGCGATCGCGCCCAGGCGGTGAGGCCCGCTATCAGGGCCGACCAGCGCCATCAGCGCGAGCCCGGCCGCCACGGCGATCTGCGTCAGCAGCATCCAGCCCCGGCGGCGTCCCAACCAGGGAAGAGTCATCCGGTCCATGACGGGCGCCCAAAGGAACTTCAGACTGTACGGCAGGCCGACCAGTGTGAAGATGCCGATCGTCTTCAAATCTACGCCGGCGACCGTCAGCCATGCCTGCAGTGTTCCTGACGTGAGCGCAAGGGGCAGACCCGAGGCGAAGCCCAGCGGCAGCATCAAGGCGATGCGCTTGTTTCCCAGAAGCTGTGCAAGAGATGCAGCCATGATAGGTCGGTGTTCTGCGCGTCTAGAATAGCACCGGACCGCTCATCGTCTTAGGAGAATCGGCAATTTGTTTCGAATCAGCCGGTGCGTGACGTTTCGGCAGAGGTGAAGGGCGCTCAACAAGGCTGTCCGTTGAACGTACAGGGCTTGTAACGGGTAATATCGAATTCGACGTTCTCCTGGTAGAGGCGCTCGTTGCCGTTGACCCCGTCCTGTTCGGGATCGTTCCACATGTTGTGATTCCACCAGTAAAACAGCGGGTGCACCTCAGTCTGATACACGGGATTGCCGAAGTTGCTGCGGGCGTATTCCTGAACCATGCGCCCGGTGACATAGTCGACCTGACCGTCGCCTTTCAGGGAAAAAAGCATCAAAAAGAGCCGTGCCTCGTGATCGTACAACTCGTCGATGCGGGTGCTGATATCGGGCTCGATGGGCAGCACGTCCTTGGCATCGCCATGGCGCACGAGGAGCAGGCTGAGGGAGAGTAAGCTCAGAATGAGGAACCGAATCGCCACGGAATCCTCGAGGAATGTATTAAACGCCATGCTATCACGGCAGTTGGAGCCCTTCAACACCACACGGCCTGACATGCCCTTGCCGGTCGCGAGACGAGCTCTCTATAATGCCCGCTTCATGACAAAGCGCGCGTCACTTCACAGTTTGGGTTGCAGACTCAATCACGCCGAAACGTCAGTGCTCGAATCACAGTTGCGTCGGCGGGGATATTCGATCGTCGAGTGGGGCGAGCCTACAGATCTTCTCGTCGTCAACACCTGCTCGGTCACGGCTGAGGCCGAGCGGACCTGCCGTTACGTGATCAGAAAGACCCTGAAACATTCCCCCGAGGCGTTTGTCGCGGTCACGGGATGTTACGCTCAGACCGGAGCCCATCAGTTGCGCAGCATTCCGGGAATCGACCTCATCGTCGGTAATCAGTTCAAGTCCGAGCTGCCCTCATTCTTGCCGCCGCCTGAGCTGCTCAGAAAACAGCCGTCACCGGAACTGCTGCACACCAGAACGATCACCCGCGATGACTTCGTGTTGCCGGAGTTCGCAGACTCGCAGGTGACTCGCGCGCTTTTGAAGATTCAGGACGGATGCAACGTCATGTGCAGCTTCTGTCTGATTCCCTTTGCCAGAGGGCACGAGCGCAGCCGTCTGTTGGATGACATTCTCGAAGAGGCGAGACAGCTGGCGGCCCGCGGCCATCGAGAACTGGTCCTCACCGGGGTGAACATCGGGCAATTTCACTCACAGGGCGTCGATCTCCCCGGGCTGGTCGACAGACTCGAGGCCATAGACGGCATCCAACGCATTCGATTATCCTCGATCGAGCCCACGACGGTAACCGAGTCTCTGTTGGAGCGGATGGGCGCTTCGCGGAAGCTCTGTCCTTATCTTCATGTTCCCCTTCAGAGCGGGGATGACAGGCTTCTTGCCGCCATGAATCGCCCCTATAATGTGGAGTCGTTCACGTCGCTTATCGATCGCGCCATCTTGAGGGTGCCTGATCTGGCGTTAGGAACGGATCTCATGGTGGGATTTCCAGGGGAAAGCGAGGCGGCCTTCCAAGAGACGGTTGCTCTCTGCAACCGGCTTCCCTTTTCCTACTTTCATGTCTTCACCTATTCGAAGCGGCCCGGCACCGCTGCAGCCAGGATGATCAATGAGGTGCCTGCACAAATCGCCCGGCGGCGGGCACAGACGCTGGCTGAGCTTTCCCGACAGAAACGGCTCGCCTATGCAGAACGATGGGTAGGTGCTCCCGTTTCCGTCCTGTTCGAGCGCGGACAGCTCGAAGGCATGCGTCTCGGAACTACCGCCCATTATCTGAAAGTGGCCGTGCCGCTCGACGCAGAGCCGGCCAACCAACCCCACCTCGTCAGGATCACCGGTGTGTCGGATCGCTGGGCGGTCGGACAACTCCTCGCACAGGAGATGAAAGGAACAGCCTCATGAGCGCCGGCCCTCGTCATGTTCACATTGAAACGTTCGGCTGTCAGATGAACGAATATGATTCGGAACTGGTGCGGGCGCTGCTCAAGCGCGAAGGCTTCGTCCTGACGGACGACCGGGAATGCGCGGATGTCATCCTGATGAATACGTGCGCGATTCGTGAAAATGCCCATACGAAGGTGTATACGCACCTCTCCGACCTCAAGGCCCTCAAGAGGAGCCGGCCGTTGGTCGTCGGCGTCCTTGGCTGTATGGCTCAAAACCTGAAGGAGGAACTCACCAGGCAGGAGCCACTCGTCGATCTTTTGGCGGGGCCCGATGCGTATCGTCAGTTACCGATGTTGATCCGGAATGCCGTGCATGCACAAGAAGAGGGCGGGCATGCGAAGGCGCTGGCGGTCGATCTCTCGGAGTACGAAACCTATGACGACATCACTCCCGAACGCATTCCCGGGGTGAATGCCTGGATCGCCGTTATGCGGGGCTGCGACAACTTCTGCAGTTTCTGCGTCGTGCCGTACACGCGCGGACGGGAACGGTCGCGAGACCCGCAGGGCATCCTCGATGAAGCGGCCCGCATCGCGAGTGAAGGCTTCAAGCAAATCACGCTGCTCGGCCAGAACGTGAATTCGTACCGTTCAGGCGACTGGGACTTTGCCCGCCTGTTGACCGCCGTCGCGGACACTCCCGGCATCGAGCGGGTACGGTTCACTTCTCCGCATCCGAAAGATTTTCCCCCGCCGTTGCTCGAAGCCGTCGTCTTTCATCCCAAAATCTGCAAGCACATTCACCTGCCGGTTCAATCCGGGAACGACCGCATTCTGGACATGATGAATCGGACGTATACGAGACGTGAATATCTCGCACTCGTCCACCGTATCCGCTCCATGAATCCGCGCATGGTCCTCACGACGGATATCATCGCCGGATTCTGCTCGGAGACCGAAGCGGAGTTTGAGGATACGTATCGCCTGCTGGAAGAAGTTCGTTACCATTCCGCCTTCATCTTTCTGTACTCCGAGCGAACGAATACCATTGCCGCCAGAAAATATGCGGACGACATCCCCCAAGGGGTCAAATCACGGCGCGTCACCGCGCTCGTCGAGCTGCAGCGTCGCATTTCGGCCGACCGCAATCGCGAATTCGTGGGGAAGACACTCCAGGTGCTTGTGGAAGGCGACGCCAGGAAATCGCCGCTGCAGGCCATGGGAAAGAGCGACGGAAACATTACGGTAATCTGGGAAAAGACGGACGTTCAATGCAGGCCCGGTCAGATGGTTGCGTGTTCGATTTACGACGCATCAGCATCGACTCTCTATGCGAGAGCGACGCGCCCGTCGGAACCGTTACCGCCAAAAATCGAACAGTCCTGCACCAATATCGTGCAGTCGTAGTCGCCCCCCTTCGGATACGTAGTTCCTCCCCTGCCGTTTACCCAGCACCTGCGTCAGCGCCGCCGATAGGGAGCTGATAGGCAGCGACAGCCTGCCACACTCCAGTAGCTCATCAATTAAACAGACTGACAATCAATAAGTTAGATGGCGTCAACTAACGCAATGCTTGAGAGCCATTCGAGCATTTTCAGCGCGACGCCGTCACTGGACTTTCCAATATCTTTACATGCGCTGCTAGGGAGAATCCGAGGGCATAATCTTTGCTTTGAAAATTGCTCGGCTTCGTAGATTCCACCCATCCTTCAACGGGGGCGACGACATGAACTCCTCTCAAAATCAACGGGAGAAGAGCTCGGAACCGACCACGAGCCTCGAGACAATCATTGCCGTGGGTCTTTTCGGCTGGCTGGCGCTCAGCATGACATTGATGGGGCTCGGTATCTGGTAACCCCCCTTCGCAAGGCGATATGTCTTGCACCTGCAATCGCATATCCTGAAAAGGAGAGTGCAATGTCGACCTATCCGTTCGTGACCAGGCTGATCAATGCGATGATGACCGGCGTTGCTGTGCTTGTGCTGGTCAGCGGATGCAGTTCCACTTCCAAACTTGCACAGAGCGGAAAAGGCAGCGTGTATCTCGAAGAAATTATGGATTGGTCTTTTGAGGCAAGCCATCCGGCCGTGATCGACCAAGTGACGATCACGAAAATCATCAAAGGCGTCTATACCGCGGAGGATCAAAACGGATCATCGAGAATGTCCGCCGCTGGCAGCAAGCCGATGAGAGTATTCAGCGATGAGGACGCGGAGTTTCTCGCTCCCCTGCTCGCACAAGGCTTAATGAAAGCAAAACCCGAACAGCTTGTTGGGTTTCGCGTGTCCTCATCGGCAGGGTCAGGCTCTGAACCCACGGCGGGCAGCATGTACGTGCATCAGGGCGCTGTTCATTTGACGATTTCAAAAGGCCCTAAGGCGACGGCGTTCATCCCGGAATCCGCCGCACGCAGCGAGCAGGCTCCGCCGTACGCGGCGGGAGGAAAGTCGGGAGCCGTCGCGCTGGTCATCGATTACCTGGCCTTGGGGAAGGCACCGATGCCTGCTGCGCTCTCCACGCCGAAAGCGAATGTCAGCCAGACCAGCACCGGAAAGATTCCGGCCGGTGCGGCGTTCGCGGCGGCGGAGGGCGAAGGACCAGTCGAGATGCAGGTGCAGCTCAATCGCGCCAAGGACATGCTGTCGAAGAAAGATTCGGAGATCAGCGTACTCCGGAAAGAAACCGATTGGATGAAGCGGGAGCTACGGGAGCGCGATGAGGAAATCAAAGCGCTGAAGGCTACGGTCAAGACCCCGGCCAAAAAGAGGAAGGCGGAAGCCTACCCGACCCGATAACGGATCACACGACATCCACGAGTTCGGGCTGGAGCAGGACGACCTCGCGCGAGAGCGGCTGCCGGAAGTTCATCCGGCAATAACAGGCATAGGTGACATAGGTGTCCTGCAGGCAGTATTGCGCGAGTTCCAGTCCTTTTCCCTGCTCCCACATCCTCGCCACTTGATCGCCGCTCCCCGATTTGGTCTCCACGTTCAATGCACGCGCGAGGACGTCCAGCTTGATCCAGCCGCGCGTGTCCCAATTACTCCAGATCGCCATCGTATCGTAAACAGGTTCGGTCCTGAACTTTGCCAGGTTGATCTCCAGACTGGGTTTGATCTGGTGAATGACCGACCGTTTCTTAATGAAGGGCAGGTCGAAACCCAAGCCGTTGTGGGTGATGAACAACGACGGCTTGTCCTGCGCCAGACGGCTCCAGAATAGACGAAGCAGTTCACGCTCGTTGCCGCCGTACCAGGCGGCAGCTCCGCGCGGCTCCATCTGATCGGAAAATTCAAGGAGGCCGATGCAGACGATCGAACTGTATGTGCCGTCAAACGCCGATTTGGCGTATTGTTCCTCCTCGGCCTGGCGCTGGGCTTCGGCCTCCCCCGCCGCGAACAAATCGTATTCCGGCGGCGCGCTCTCGATCGACCGGCATTTGCCCGCCAGTCTTGCCCAATCGTCGCGCGGACACTGAATCGTCTCGATGTCGAGGACTACTTTCATTGCGCTCTTCCTCTTGAATCCCGCTGCAAGGCCTCGATGACCGGTCTATCGGCCGGAGGAAACTGATAGTTCCCCATCTCTGACGGATGGACCCAGCGGATTTCCGCGCAATCGACCGGCGTGGCCAGGCCTTCGCCGATGGTGCAGCGGAAGAAGTGCAGCTCGACGGTCTTTTCAGGGTACTCGTGCCGGATAATTTGAAATGGAACGGGAATGTCGATACGAACGTTCAATTCCTCCAATAACTCCCGCTGCAGGCATTCCTCCAGCGTTTCTCCTTGTTCCCTTTTGCCGCCGGGAAATTCCCAGAGACCGGCGAGGTGCACTCCGCTGCGGCGTTTCGCGATGAGATACCGGCCGTCGTGACAAATCAGTCCGGCCGCTACTTCGACGACTTTGGCCATGAGCGCCTTCTTCGAGCATCGAACGGAAAGGTTTTGCAGATCGTGGTCATTGGGCATCCCTGGCATGAAGGAGTTCGGGCCGTACAACAGGTAGCGCCGAAGTCCATGAGCGCTTGATTGAAGTCGTATCCTTTACCCGGCGGGATCAGAGTTTCCGCCAATGTCCACAGCCTGACGATCTGTTTCTTCGGATCGCCCTTCGCCAGAAAAATGCGGTGCAGGACACGGATGACGTTGGTATCGAGGATCGGAGCGTCCTCGTTGAACGCGAACGACCGGATGGCGCCGGCGGTGTAGCGTCCGATGCCTTTGAAGGACAGAAGTTGGTCGTGATCGTTGGGTAACCGCCCTCCGTACCGTTGGACCGTTTCACGGGCGATGCTATGAAGACGCTCCGGCCTAATGTTGTATCCGAGAGGATACCAGAGTTTTTTTACCTCTTTGACAGGAGCCAATGCCAGCGTTTCGAAGCTCGGATAGCGGTCCAAGAATTGGTGATATTTCGGAATGACGCGATCTACCTGCGTCTGCTGCAACATCACTTCGGAGACGAGGATGTGGTAAGGATCGGACGTCTTTCGCCAGGGCAAGTCCCGGCCGTGGGTCGCGTACCATTTTAGGAGACGCTTTTGGAATCGGCGTTTGAGCGGACCGGCCGGCCACGAGGCGCGCCGCGGAATCCTGCGTGCGTATGGTATCGGGACGGTAGGAGGCGACATGAGAATCGTCTATTGGGGCGGCATTGTAGGATTCCGTTGGGATAAAAGCAAACGTCAGGGCCTGTGGCGAAGCGGTCGATTGCGTGGTAACGTGTTAAGTGTCTTTCAAGGAGGTGATTCCATGATCGGCCAAGCCATAACACCCTCCGCCTCGTTCCTATCCCGGTATCTCCTCCTCCCCGTCCTGGTAACCATTGGAGTGAACGCAACCGCTCTTGCTGCCGAGGCCACGGTCCCTTGGGAATGCTCGAACTATACGGATGATGCTCAGACGCGCTGCTTGAATGCCTTCATCGAACGTCAGCAGGAACAGATCGGACAACTCGAAGGCCGACTGCAGGCGCAGCAGGAGGCGGTGGGACAGTTGAAGGGACAGATAGATCGTCAGAATGCCGCGACGGCTCAGCTTCAACAGCAGCTGTCACAACCCGCGCCGGCGCCAACCATTGTGTCGCCACCGTACGTCTATCCCTACGGCTACTACGCCTATCCCCCCCTGGGCTTTGGCGTGTACCTGGGACGCCCCTGGACGGGCCCCGGCTACTATGGCTATTACGGCCCGCCTTATGGGGGGCCTCGGTTCTTCTACAGGCACCACAGGCGGCATTGGTAGCTGGTCGGGGCAGGCTCATTACCAGTCGGCGCCTAATCGCTGGACGACCACTTCCGGAACCACCGCATATTTGCCCAGCGTCGCCAGATAAATCGCCGTCTCGGCGATGTCGAACGGGCTGATCTTTTCGCTCCGTAGTATTTCTTGCGGCGTCGCATCGACCAGGTCATCGGCCACTCCACCGGGGCAAATCGCAGACACTTTGATGCCGAACGGCCGTCCTTCCTCTGCCAAGGCTTTGGTCAACGCCATGACGCCATGCTTCGATGCGCTATAGACCCCTGTGCCGGTCCACGCCTGCACCCCGGCAACGCTCGACATGTTGATGATGAGGCCGCCGCCCTGGGATTTCATGTATTTGAACGCCGCTCGACAGCAGAAAAATGTGCCGCGTAGGTTGACGCTCATCACGTCGTCGTAGGCTTTCGTCGCGGTTTCAGCGATGCGCCTCCCGCCGAATGTGCCGGCGTTGTTGACCGCGATATCCACCCGGCCGAAGTGGCTCACCGCTTTTGCAAACAGCGCCTCGACATCGGCTTCAACGCTGACATCCGTCTGGATAACGAAGGCTTGCCCGCCTTTGCCGGATATCCGCTGTGCGGTCTCGTCGCAAAGACTTTTCCTGCGCGCCGCGAGGACCACTTTCGCTCCTTCTTCGCCGAATCGAAGCGCAATGGCCTTGCCGATACCGCTGCTGCTGCCGGTGACAATGGCCACTTTTTCAGACAAACGGGGCATGCGAATCACCAGTTATCCACAAGCATACGAAACATCCGGTTTTCTTTGACAAATCCACCTGACGCCCGTAGCCTCATCATGGGATACAAGTGTACGAAGATTTACGGTTCGCATGAGGTCATGTGAGCCGATCAAGCAAGCGCATGAACCAGCGCCAGCATGAACGATACATCGTCGAATTCCCTGCACGATTCGCCGGCGATTTCGAAGGCACGGGAATCGTATACAACCTCGGGTTGGGCGGGTGCAAGATTGTCACGGACCGTCCGCTCGTGGTGGGGGGGATGGTGGCCCTCTCCTTTGATATTCCAGCGCAGCCGTTCGCTTTCACGGTTCGAATGGCGGCCGTCCGCTGGACATTGAAATATGAATTCGGGATCGAGTTCCTGGGCATGGAAGAATCGCAACGAGAGCGGCTGGCTCGCTACCTGCAAACGCTTGGCGCGGCTGCCGCCTGAAGCATAAAAGAACAAGGACATCGCACGTGGTTACTCGCAAGCACCGCCGATTTCTCGTCAGCCTGCCGAGCACAGTGGTTCAACGCGACCAGTTCCGGCACAAAGGAGCCATCCGCGACCTTTCAGCGAAAGGTTGCCGGGTCGAAAGTCTGATTACGCCGTTCACTGGGATGCAGGTGACGCTGCTTCTGCATCTGCCAGGAGAGGCCGCCCCATTGAAGATCGAGAATGCCGCCGTGCGCTGGTGCGGCATGCAGGGGGTTGGTATGGAATTCCTGGTCGTCGCCGAACCGGAGCAACTACGGTTGGGCCGGTTTATCCAGCAATTGGAAAAGACATCGCCCGCGAGCTAGACCACCCTTGATTGCATTTCCCCGGCGCCCTTCCGTATTCTTCCCCCGATGGATCTCTCGTCACTGTCTGCAGAGCAATTTAAGGAACTGGTGCGCGGTTTGGTCGATGATCGCCTGCGGGAGCTAATCGGCGATCCGGACCTCGGACTGCACCTCGGAGAGGCGCTGCGCGCCAGGCTCAAGGCTTCGCTTGAACAGGGGCACCGGCTGTCCGGCGAGGAGCTGGCTGATCAACTGGGACTCCGCTGGTAGCAACATGCCCTGGTATCGGCTGGCATTTCAGGCAGGCGTGGTCCAAGACCTGACCGTTGCGGGCCCGGCGATGGCTCAGCGCCTCCTCGAAAAAACGAAGTGGATTGCCTCGAACGTCGATAATCTCCGGCACGAAGCCATCGATGACATCCCGGGGTTGCACAAGTACGCCGTCGCGGATTGGCGCATCTTCTATGCGGTCGACCGCAGCGCCGGTGTAGTGGACATCCATGCGGTCGTGCACAAGAAAGTGCTGCAGCAGTGATCATCGCAGGCGGTCGGGCAAATCGGCGACATGCAGCCGGAACGAGCCGCGTTCGAGGTCGTCCATATACCGGAGCAGTGCGTCTTTGACCACGGGAAACGCGATCGCGTCCCAGGGTATGTCCTTCCTGTCGAACAACCGCACGTCGAGGCTTTCCTGTCCGGCTGCGAACTCCTGTGCATTCAAGCGGCCGATGAACGTCAGATAGACCTGTCCGATATGAGGAAGGCTGATCACCGAGTGCAATCTGGTGATGGTGACCTGCGCGCCTGCTTCCTCGAGCGTTTCGCGCCTGGCCGCCTCCTCGGTCCCTTCGCCGATTTCCATAAATCCTGCAGGATACGTCCACAGACCGGCTTTCGGTTCGATCGCCCGCCGACACAAGAGAATTTGTCCGTCCCACTCAGGGATGCATCCGGCGACGATTTTCGGGTTATGGTAATGAATCGCCTCGCAGGAATCGCAGACGAACCTGGGGAGATTATCGCCATGGGGGATTCTTTTCGAGACGGACTTGCCGCATTCGCCGCAAAAGTTCATGGCCGTCATGCCGGTAGAAGTGTGACAGCGCATGGATAGCACAAAACACCGATTTTTTGCACCCTGTCCTCGCGGTTTGGAAGAGGTCCTGGACGAGGAGCTTCGTGCCCTCGGCGTCGCCGTCAGAACACGTACGGCAGCCGGCGTCCAGTTCGAAGCGCCTTGGTCGACGATGTATTGGGTCAATCTTTGGAGTCATCTCGCCAGCCGGGTGCTGTGGGAAGTCTCCCGTCGGCGCTATCAGACCGAGGATGACGTCTACCGGGCGGCGTTTGAATTGCCCTGGCCCGACTGGTTCACCCTTGGCAGCACGATCAAAGTCCGGGTGAGCGCTCACCGGTGCCCGCTCCCGAGTTTGGAATTCCTGACGTTGCGCATCAAGGATGCGATTTGCGACAAGTTCACTGTCGTTACGGGCAAACGGCCGAGCGTCGACACACGGCATCCCGATGTCCGCATCGATGCATTCCTGGACGCCGACTCAATGATCTTGTATCTCGATACCTCCGGAGAGCCGCTGTTCAAACGCGGCCATCGCGTTGCCGCGGTGGAAGCGCCGCTGAGAGAAAACCTGGCGGCCGGCCTTCTGCGCCTGGCCGGTTGGACGCCCGACGAAGTGCTTATGGACCCAATGTGCGGAACCGGGACCATTCCCCTCGAGGCTGCGATGATGGCGCGCCAGATCGCCCCCGGACTTGCTCGTTCATTCGCCTTCGAACAGTTGCGCATCCACGATGCAAAACGCTGGACCCAGCTTCGAGAAACGGCCATCCTCAAGCGGCGGAAGGCACCGCCCGCCGGCCTCTATGCCTCCGACCAGGATCCGGCCGCCGTCAAAACGGCTCAACGGCTGTTCCAAGGAGCCGGCGTTGCCGTCGACGTCCGCTTGAAGCAGCAGGAGATACTGTCGCTCGAGCCGCCGGCGCAAAGAGGAGTGCTGATCATCAATCCTCCATACGGTGTGCGCATGGGCCACAGCGACGAACTCGACGCGTTTTATCCACGCTTGGGTGATTGGCTCAAGCGCGGGTTCGCCGGATGGCGTGCATATATCCTGACGGCGGATTCCCGTCTCCGCGACAAGATTGGATTAGCGCCATCGAGAAAAATTGCCCTTTACAATGGGGCCTTGGAATGTCGGTTGTACGAGTTCCGGATCGTACAGGGCGGCGCGAGGCGTAACCTCAGGCATGAGAGTGAGGGCTGATTGTGATACAGTGCCTGTTGCTGAGTGCTGTTGTCAGCGGATTGCAGGCGGCGTGAATCGATTCAGACTTCTGTCACTCATTCTGCTGCTCGTATCTCCTCTGCCCGGGTGCACCCTCGTTCAAAGTTTTTTCGCCTTGCTCGGACCTCCTGAAAGCGCCGTCGCCAACCAGCCAATGCGCGAGCCGGCCCTCGCCCGTCTGATGCCAACCGTCCGGCCAATGCTTGACCGGCTTCTGGCTCCCGCTCAGCATGACCTCACTGAAGCGCATGCCACCGTGGACGCGGTGAATGCCCGGTACAAACGCCGACTCGCCGTAGCAGCGCTCAAGCAGCCGTGGGAAGGATTGGGCCAGCTCGAGCGCCAGGGTTTGCTCTTAGCCGAACTGACAGAGGGCCGCGCAGTCAATTTGCCTGTCGTCCTCGACGTCTTGGAAGCCGGAATGGACCGCACCTCCGCCTTCTCCAGATCCGTGTCGGTCCCGGCGAACGTCACCGCCAAAGATTTAACCGCATTCCTGATGGAAACTCTCGAGCAGGCCTCGATCCATCGTGAACGAGCCCTCGCCCCTCTGACGGATGACGATCGCCGATTCCTGTTTGCCCATGCTCAAACAGTTGCCGACCAGTTTACGCCGCAGATTTCGAACTTGTCGGAGCAGATGCAGGCCAAGGTACAGGCAGACCGTCGCTATGCGGACCTGCTGGAAGAGGAGGTTGATTATGCCAATTTGATCGCTGCGGCGCAGGTGCTGGCCCGCTTGGCCAACGACACTTGGTCGCGGCAGTTGATCGCCGTCTTTAGTCGTGCAGCGACCCCGGTAAAGGCGCCTGCCGGCATCACCGGTACGGTATTGTATGCGGAGGAGACTCCTTACGGCCTCATCGTCATCGGTGGATTCGGCTCCAATACCTATGAACTGGATCATCGCTTCGGTCTCCTGGTCGATCTTGGCGGCGATGATTTGTATCGAGGCATGATTGCCGCTTCCTCAGATGCCGATCATGGCAATGCCGTCGTCATCGATCTTGCTGGAAACGACACGTACGACGGTGCGCGGTTCGGCCTGGCTACAGGGCGCCTCGGCGCCGGGCTGCTTATCGACCAATCGGGCGACGACGTGTATCAACTGGATGTCGGCTCCGGAGGCGCGGGATTCGCCGGCCTCGGCATTTTGTTCGACGGCGGTGGGAACGACGTCTATATGGGAAGCCGCCTCACACAAGGCGCCGCCATCGGCGGACTGGGTCTCCTGTTTGATGCTTCGGGTGATGACCGGTACACCAGCCACGGCTTCTCGCTCGGATTCGGCGGTCCAAAGGGTGTGGGCGCCGTGATCGACTTTCAGGGTGCCGACCAATATCAATGCGGCAACAAATATCCCAGCGCATACAATGCGGAAGATGCTCCTGCCGCTAAACCTGGCGATGCACGGTTTCAGTACGATTGTTTCGGCCTTGGTACCGGATCAGGCAGACGCATCCTGAGCAAGCGGCCGGAGTGGCAGGCGCACAACCTCGCGGGAGGCTGGGGAATCTTACTGGATGTTGCCGGCAACGACCGCTATCAAAGCGCCAACTTCTCGCAAGGCCATGGCTATTTCTTCGGGACCGGTCTCCTTCTCGATCTAGACGGCAATGATGAATACCTCGCCGCTCGTTATGGACACGGTTCATCGGCTCATTACGGGGTGGGCTTTTTCAACGATCGTCAGGGAACGGACCAATACGGCTCGACAGGACCGTTCTATAATGCCGGAGTGGCATGGGACCATTCCGTCAGCGCCATGGTCGATTCCGGTTCAGACGCCGACCGGTACAGCTTTCCGGCGTCGACCGGAATGGGAATGGCGGATTATTCAGGTTGGGGCCTGTTCATCGATGAAGGCGGCGATGATCGCTACGAGTCAAAAGGCGGTTTCGGCCGTTCATCCGAGCAAGGCGTGGCCGCTTTTTTTGACCTCAAAGGACACGATAGCTACGAATTGGCCGACGGCGCGGTCACGAACCCGGAGCAGCGGCCCTCCGATGCAAAGGCGATCCTCTATCCGGATGGCGGCCTGTTCGTCGACCGTTAGAACGCGCTAATCTCCCCCGTCCCTCACATTCCTTGACTTCCCTCAACACCGAACCTATCTGTCCGCTACAACTCTGATCGCCTTACATTTTGAGCGGAGGTCGGCACAATGAACAGCCCCAATCTTTCGGTGACCTTACCCCTCCTTCCAATCAAGCGCACGGTTCTATTTCCCGGGATCCTCCTGCCGGTCACAGTCGGACGCGATCGATCGGTCGCTGCCGTCAATGCCGCGATGAAGACCGAGGAAAAAACGATTTTGGTCGTCGCGCAACGCGATCCTGGAAAAGACAATCCGGGACTCGATGACCTGTACACGATCGGCACGAAAGCGGTCATCAAACAGGTCGGCCGCACGGAAGACGGCACCATTCAGGCCTTGATTCAAGGACTCGAGCGCGTCGCGTTGCTCAAGGTGGAACAATCGCTGCCCTTTCTGATGGTGCAGGCCCGGAGGCTGGAACTTCCGACGGACCAGGACCGGGAGGTTCAGGCGCTTCAACGCGCGATCCAGGACTTGATGACCGACCTGCCGCGATTGATTCAGGCGCCGGGTATCGAAGAGGCGGCCGCCGCCTTCCAGAAAGAAGAAAATCCGGCGACACTGGCTTATCGCGTGGCGTCGCTGTTGAACCTGACGGTAAAGGAAGAACAGACGCTGCTCGAGAGTTCATCCACCATCGAGTTGCTGCGCTCGCTGTACGCATTCCTCTCGAAGGAAATCCAGATTCTTCAATTGCGGGACAAGATCAATAGCGACACCCAGGCCAAGATCGGCAAGAACCAG
Source organism: Nitrospirota bacterium (assembly GCA_046734935.1). Taxonomy (GTDB): domain Bacteria; phylum Nitrospirota; class Nitrospiria; order Nitrospirales; family Nitrospiraceae; genus Nitrospira_C. The sequence goes on along the minus strand of JBKPSD010000159.1, from coordinate 22,066 downwards.
CGCGAATATATTTTGCGCGAGCAATTGAAGGCGATACAGCAGGAGTTGGGCGAGAGTGACTCGGACGAAGGCGAGGTGGCGCATCTCAAGAAGCGCATCCAAGAGGCAGATCTGCCGGAGCACGTGCGGAAAGAGGTGGAGCGCGAGATCGGCCGCTTGGCCAAGGTGCCGCCGTCATCGCCCGACCACCAGGTCCTCAGAACCTACTTGGAACTCGTCTTGGAACTGCCGTGGAGCAAGGAGTCCGAGGAACACATGGACCTGGGCAAGGTCCGTCAGGTTCTCGAAGAGGATCACTACGGCATCAAAGAGGTCAAAGAACGAATCGTCGAACACCTCGCGGTTTTGAAATTGAATCCTGCCGCGAAAGCGCCGATTCTCTGCCTGGTGGGTCCGCCAGGCGTCGGCAAGACCAGTCTCGGCCAATCCATCGCCAGGGCCATGGGCCGGCGATTCGAACGCTTCAGCTTAGGCGGTGTGCACGACGAGGCGGAACTCCGCGGACACAGACGGACATACGTCGGGGCGCTGCCCGGCCGCATCATTCAGGCGATGCGCCGTGCGGGCGTCAAGAATCCGGTGCTCATGCTCGACGAGGTCGACAAGATGGGCCGCGACTTCCGCGGGGATCCCGCTGCCGCGCTCCTGGAAATTCTGGATCCGGCGCAGAACCATACGTTTCGCGACCACTATCTCGATCTGCCCTTCGACCTTTCGAAGGTGTTCTTTATCACGACGGCCAACACCCTCGATACGATCAGCCAGCCGCTGCTCGATCGCATGGAGATCATCAGGGTGCAAGGATACAGCGAAAGAGAAAAGGCCGAGATTGCGCGCCGCTATCTCTGGCCGCGACGTCTGAAGGAAGCGGGGCTGGAAGAGCATCAAGTACAGTTGCCGAATGGTGTGTTGGATCACATCATCAGCCGGTACACCCGCGAAGCCGGCGTGCGCCAGCTCGAGCAGATGCTCGGACGCTTGACCCGTAAAGTGGCGTTGACGGTCGCCGAACGGCCGGAAGGTCAGGAGCGGGAGCCCGTCACCATCAGCGAGAACGACCTCGCCGATTGGCTGGGGTCCGAGCGGTTCATGCCCGAAGAGGCGAGAAAGGACATTCCCGTCGGTGTTGCGACAGGCCTGGCCTGGACGCCGACCGGCGGAGACGTGCTGTACATCGAAACCACGCTCTTACCGGGAAGTCATGAAGTCAGCCTCACAGGTCAATTGGGCGAAGTCATGCAGGAATCTGCGCGCGCCGCACGAAGCTATTTGTGGTCGCACGCCGAAAGCATGGGGCTCGATATATCGCGGTTCAAACGCAACGGGGTGCATATCCATGTGCCCTCCGGCGCCATTCCAAAGGACGGGCCGTCTGCCGGCATTACCATGGCTACGGCTCTCGCATCATCCTACGTTGGTAAACCCGTGAGGAGCGACACCGCCATGACGGGCGAAATCAGCTTGAGCGGCCTGGTCCTTCCGGTCGGCGGCATCAAGGAAAAGGTCCTGGCTGCCCATCGAGCCGGAATCCGGCGGATCATCCTGCCCAAGCCGAACGAAAAGGACCTCAAGGATGTGCCGCAGGAAGTGCGCGATGATCTCACGGTGATTCCCGTCGAGCGGATCGAAGAAGTGTTGGGCCTGGCCTTTGATCAGGTGTTGGCGCCGGCAACGGTGCCGAACTAAAGAGACCGCGGAATCCATTCGATGCAAGGCAGCGGTGTCAGGCCGACTGCCTTGCTCGAACACCGGTCCGTATGTCAGGATGTGGTGAAAAGTCCGTTCGAGCCGGAGTCCCCGCGATGGCCCAGAAAATAGACATCGGACCGATCACAAAGGTCGTCAAGTCTGACGACGAATGGAAAAAGCTGCTCACGCCCGACGCCTACCAGGTATTGAGGCATGAGGCGACTGAGCGCGCGTTTACCCATCCGCTGCACGACAATAAAGAAGCCGGCGTGTACCACTGCGCCGGCTGCGACCTGCCCGTATACTCCTCGGAACATAAATTCGACAGCGGCACCGGCTGGCCCAGTTTTTGGCAGCCGATTGATCCAAAAGTCGTCGAGACGAGCACGGACTTCAAATTGATTTTTCCCCGCACCGAAGTCCATTGCGCTCGTTGTCAAGGCCATCAGGGCCACGTCTTCAAGGACGGCCCGAAACCGACCGGCCTTCGATACTGCATCAATGGCGCCGCATTGAAGTTCGTGCCCGCATCCTAAGATGGGGCCGCGGCATCCGGCCATCCTCGCATCGCTCCTGTTGCTCCTCGCGAACGCTTCCGCCTGTGAAGATCGGCGCGCCGATAAAGCCTACCTGCGCGGTGATTACGACAAGGCGGTGACCGAGATCGAGTTCCTGGCCAACCGCGGCGAAGCTAGGGCGCAATACGATCTCGGGCTCATGTACGACCAAGGACAGGGAGTTCCGAAGGACGATGCGCGGGCGATCCACTGGTATGGTTTGGCGGCTGAACAGGGAGAACCGAGGGCCCAATACAACCTGGGCTTGATGTATCTCAATGGACAAGGCGTTCAACCGGACCTTGTCACAGCCTATTATTGGATTACGCTATCAGCGAACCGCGGCAATGTCCACGCCCGCGATGCAAGGGATTACATCGGCGAAAAACTATCGACGGAACAGATCGCTGAAGGCAAGCGGCGCGTGCAGCATTATGAGGATCAGAAGCAAAAGAACGCCTGCACGTTCTGCAATCCCAACAATCGCAGCTACTGAGGACTGCGACCCGTGCGAATAGTGCTCGATCATGGCCCGGACGTTTCACAGGAGAACGGACATGGCAAAGGTCGGATTCGTCGGCGTCGGGCGCATGGGAGCCAACATGGCTCGCCGGCTTCACGACAGGGGCTATCGCATCACGGCGGTGCACGATCGCAACCATGATTTAGCGCAAACCCTGGCGGGCGAACTCCATTGTGTCGCGGCAGAGAGTGCGGCAGGCGTTGCCGAACTGTCCGACACGATCGTGACCGTTGTCTCGGACGATGAGGCCATGCGCGAATTGTATGCCGAGGATAACTCGCGCGGGCTTTTACTTCAGGCCGAAGGACGCCTGTTTCTCAACTGCGCGACCATCACGCCGAGCGTGCATGTCGAAGTCGAACAGGCGGTCGAGGGGCATGGCGGCGCAAGCCTGGAAGCCTGCATGGCGAGCAGCATCACTCAAGCTCGCCAAGGCACGCTGTACCTCATGTGCGGCGGCAAGCCTGACGTCTTCGCCCGGGCGAAACAGTTGCTCGACGCGCTTGGATCGACCATCCGATACATAGGCCCCGCCGGAGAAGCGGCGAAGGTGAAGGCGTTGGTCAATATGGTGATGAACTGCAACACGGCCGCATTGGCCGAGGGCTTGGGCCTTGGAGACGCGCTCGGATTGAATCTCACCGTTCTGCGGGAGGTGTTCAGTCAGACGGGCGCCGCGTCGCGTGTCTTGGAAACGGACGGCGAAGACATGCAGTGCCGCGCGCACGAATGCTACTTTTCCGCCGCCCATGCGGCAAAGGACTCTGGGATCGCTCTCTCACTGGCGGACGCGGCCGGCTTGAACTTGCCGTTGGCCCGGGCCACGTTCGATCAATACAGACGTCTGGTGTCGATCGGCAAGGGGGAATTGGACAAGTCCGGCGTCGCCGAGCTGACCTTCAGAAATCGCACGTAGCCTCCTCCCGGTGCGTCCGGGGGAAGCACTATCCGTGAAAGAATTCGACGATCCGTTCGGTCGGCTGGCAGCCGACAAGCAGATCTCCATCGGGTGACACGATCAAGGGAACCCCCGCTTGTCCGGTTCCTTGCCACGCCGATTCCCATTCGCGAACGGTGCGCAGCGTGTCGCCGGCGTTCGTCTGTAACAAAGGCACTGCGGCGAGGCGGTCGAGGACTCCCGGATCAGACAGATCTTTTCCCTCGCGCCAGAAGGCGCCATAGGCTTGCCGGACGAAGTCCATTCCCCGTACGCGATCCTGACGCAGCAGCACGATCGCCCGATCAATCGCCGCACCGGTATGAGGTTTGCCCGGCGGCAACGCAATCGATAATCCAGGAGCCAGGCGTTGAACGATTGCCACTTCATGCCGCAGTTCTGCGCCCATCGAACCCTCCCATGGTTTCATAGGACGCGGCAGGTGCGGCGCATGTTGTACACCGCGCCATTCACATCGCCCTATGAGGTGCAACTCGTGGAGCCGCTCATGCAGGGCGTAACAAAACGGACAATTAAAGTCGCTGTAGAGAGTGAAGCGGCCGGTATCCATTGGGGAGTCAGGGAAGAACCGCGATGATTCTCACGGGTCCGCCGGTTCCTCCTTTGATCTTGATGGGCAATGCGATGAGGATTGCGCCTTTCGGCGGTAGTCTGTCGAGATTGGCGATGTTTTCAAGCCCATACAGATTGGCGCCGTTGACGATTTGATGCACGATGAAGTCGTCTGATGGACCATAGTCAATGCTGGGTGTATCGATGCCAATGCCGTCCACCCGGCGTTCGTTCACGAGAAATTCTGCAGCTTCCTTGGAGAATCCGGGAAAGTGGAGCGTCTTCGGATCAGATGGCGTCGCGCTTCCCAAATATCGGGATCGATCCGGCCAGCCCTTTCCCCACCCGGTGAACATCAAGACGACTGCCCCCGTCTGGATCGGCCCATGCCGGCTCTCCCATTTATCGAGATCCTCACGAGACAGTCGGTAGTCGCGGTTGTCTGCAACCGACGGACGCACGTCGATGACCACGGCCGGTGCAATCAGTTTCTGCAGCGGAATTTCATCGACAGCAAGACGGCCCTCCGCAAAGTGAATGGGCGCGTCGATATGCGTCCCGCCGTGTTCCGACATGGAAAAATCTCCGGAGGCATACCAATATCCTTTCGCTGTGGTTCCCCAGGCTGCCTTCTCCCACGTGAACGGCTTATTGGTCGGCCAAAATACCGTCCGCTCGTCGAGCGCATACGTGAGATCGATCAGCTTGGTTTCGTCGATGCCGGCCGATACGGGCGTCGGCCACCAGAACAGTAGGCTCAAACAGATGATCCGCTGCAACATGGTCGTCCCTCCAGCAGAGGCATATCTGGTTTTCATTTCTGCACTGTGTTATCTGACGGCATGGGCTCCCCCACTGTCCTGCTGCTGATACCGCCGTTGACCCAGTTGAACACCCCCTACCCTTCGACCGCCTATTTGACCGGCTTTCTCCGCTCAAAGGGCGTGACCTGTGCTCAGGCCGACCTCGGCATCGAAATGGTTCTTCGCCTGTTCAGCCGCGACGGCATGAACCGGGTCTTCATGGATCTCGAACAGCGGAAGGAGACTCTTCCCGACGAAGCCCGGCAGATGTTGGAAAACCGTGTGGCCATCTTGGATTCGATAGGTCCCGTCGTCTCCTATCTGCAAGGTAAGGCACCGGAGCTAGGAAGATTGTTTGCACGACGCGGGGCGCTTCCGCAAGGGCCGCGCTTCAGGAACCGCCAGCCGTTGCCTCGCCGGGCGTCCGACGAGGACAGGGCGAAGCGGACGGCAACTCTGTTTTTGGAAGACCTTGCCGATCTCATCCAAGCGACCATGAACCCCCATTTCGCGCTCAGCCGCTATGCCGAACACATCGCAAGGTCGGCCTCCTCGTTCGACGGCCTGCTTTCATCGCTGGAAACGGCACCGAGCCTTACTGATGAATTCATGCTCGATGCCTTGTGGAAGCACATGGACCATAGGAAGCCCAACCTCGTCGGGCTGTCCGTGCCCTTTCCCGGCAACCTTTACGGTGCCTTCAGGATTGCCCGAGCGCTCAAGGAACGGCATTCGGACATTGTCATCGCGCTGGGCGGCGGCTACGTGAACACGGAATTGCGCCGCCTCTCGGATGCGCGCGTGTTTTCCTACGTCGACTTCGTCACCTTGGACGACGGCGAACGTCCGTTGCTGTCGCTCGTCGAACATCTCGCCGGCCAGAGACCGCTCAAGGCGCTCTGCCGGACCTTTTACCTCAATCATGCAAGGGTGGAATTTGCCGACGACGTGAGCGTCCGCAACTTTTCGATGAACGAAACCGGGTGTCCGACCTACCGGGGATTGGAGCTGGATCGCTACCTGTCCATTCTCGACAGCGCCAATCCGATGCACAGGCTCTGGTCGGAAGGGCATTGGAACAAACTGACCGTCGCGCACGGCTGCTACTGGAAGCAATGCACGTTCTGTGATGTGGGTCTGGATTACATCAGCCGCTACGAAATCACTCCGACCGATCACCTCGTCGGGCAAATCGAGCGCCTGATCGATGAAACGGGACGGCGCACATTTCACTTCGTGGACGAGGCCGCCCCTCCGGCCGCGTTAAAAGCGTTGGCGCTGGCATTGCTCGAGCGCAAGGTCCGCATTTCCTGGTGGGGAAACATTCGCTTCGAGGAGGCGTTCTCGCCTGACCTCTGCCGGCTGCTTGCCGCCTCAGGCTGCATCGCCGTCACCGCCGGTCTGGAGGCCGCCTCAGACCGGTTGCTTCAGAAGATGAAGAAAGGCATCACCTGCGAACAGACCGTGCGTGTGGCCTCGGCTTTTCGGTCGGCGGGGATTCTCGTGCATGCCTATCTCATGTACGGCTTCCCGTCCGAAACGCTTCAAGAAACGATCGACGCCCTGGAGCGCGTTCGTCAGATGTTCGCCTCGGATCTGCTCCAATCGGCATTCTGGCACCGATTTACTGCGACGGCCCACAGTCCGATTGGATTGAATCCAAAGTCGAACGGGCTGAAGATCCTGGGGCCGAAGTTTCAGGGCTTTGCCGAGAATGACCTCATTCACATTGATCGTCATGGAGAAACGCCCGAATGGATCGGCGAAGGCCTCCGCCGATCGATGCTGAATTTCTTGGAAGGACGAGGCCTCGTTATGGACGTACGGCAATGGTTCGATCACCCGACTCCCCGTCCTCATGTGTCAGCGGGGTGGACCAGCCGCGCGCTTGAGAGGCGTCAGGGGCGTGACGACGCACGGACGGAGAGGCGTCTCGTCTGGCTCGGCCCCCCGCCGGTATTCGAACCCCGCCCCCGCTGCGTCAAGCTGTACATTCGGGGACGAGACCAACAGATCGCGTTGAGCGTGCCTTCCGAGGGAGCCGGTTGGGTACACGATGTGCTCCAGGCAAGCGCGGTGGCGAAGGAACGCGACGGCAGTTATCCTTCGTGGCGCGATGTGACGAGAGCATTTCCCGGCACGGCTGCAGACCTCAGTCGGTTCATGCAGCATCCGTCCTGGAAACGGATCCGGTCCGCCGGTCTCCTGCTGGTCTGAAAGGCGCTACCAGCTCTTCACGACCAGCTTTCCGATCATCGTGCCCGACTCGAGTTTGGCATGCGCTTTCCTGAGGTTCTCCGCGTTGATCGGCGTCAGCGTCTCCCGTAGAATTCCTTTGAGCGTGCCGGCATCGATCCAGTCGCTGATGCGATTGAGTAGCTTGTGCTGCTCGATCATGTCGGGGGTCTGATATTTTGAACGCGTGAACATCAACTCCCAGACATGGGTGACGCTTTTGAGTTTCATGAGCTGTTGATTCAGCGGCCCCGCATTTTCGACGATCGTGCAGATTTTCCCCTGTGGCGCGATCACATCCGCCATCACGTCCCAATACCGGTCGGTGTCGGCACAATTAAAAATGTAGTCGACGTTCTTGCGGCCGGCGGCCTCCAACTGCGGACGCAACGATAGCCGGTGGTCCAGAGCATGGTCCGCTCCGAGCTGCTTCACCCATGCGGTGGACTCGGGGCGCGATGCGGTGGCGAACACGCTCAGGCCTGCGATCTTCGCCAATTGAATCGCCATCGATCCGACGCCGCCCGCACCGGCAATCACCAGCAGCGAGCGGCCGCCTGAACGGCCCTCGAGGTCGATGCCTAGCCGCTCGAACAGGGCTTCGTAGGCCGTGATCGAGGCCAGGGGAAGAGCAGCCGCTTCTTCGGCGGTCAACGAGCGAGGTCTGCGGCCGACGATCCGTTCATCCACGAGTTGATACTGGCTGTTGCTCCCGGGCCGACTAATGTCGCCGGCATAAAAGACCTGGTCACCCGGCTTAAATAGGGAGGTGGCCGGTCCGACGGCTTCCACAACTCCTGCCGCATCCCAGCCAAGCACCAGCGGCGTCGTCCTCGCCGGCTTACCGGGAGCACGAACCTTCGTATCGACCGGATTGACCGACACCGCTTCGACGCGGATCAACAGATCGCGTCCGGTTGGGTCAGGTTCGGGGAGATCGAGGTCAATGAGGCTCTCCGGCTTGTCGATGGGCAGATGCTGATAGAGTCCGACGGCCCGCATGAGATACTCCTTGGCCTGAAAACACAAAGGGCGGGAGACGCATCAGCGTCTTCCCGCCCTCGCAGGGACAGCGATGATCTTACTTATTCGGCTGCGGCGTATATCGCAAATACGGCTTCACGGTCTTGAAGCCCTTGGGAAACAGGGTCTTCGCTTCATCGTTGCTGACTGCCGGTGTGATGATGCAGTCTTCCCCTTCCTTCCAATTAGCCGGGGTCGCCACTTTGAACTTCGACGTGAGCTGCAGCGAGTCGATGACACGGAGCAATTCGTCGAAATTCCGGCCACATGAAGCCGGATAGGTCAAGGTGAGCTTGATCTTCTTGTCCGGTCCGACGACGAACACTGAACGCACCGTCATGTTATCAAGCGCGTTTGGGTGAATCATGTCGTAGAGGGTTGCGACTTTCTTGTCGGGATCGGCGATGATCGGATAATTCATCGTCGTATGCTGCGTTTCATTGATGTCGTTGATCCACCCTTTATGAGAATCCAGCGGATCCACGCTGATGGCGATGACCTTGACGCCTCTTTTCTTGAAGTCGTTCGTGATCTTGGCCACCGTGCCCAATTCGGTTGTGCAGACCGGAGTGTAATCCTTGGGATGAGAAAACAGGATTCCCCAGCCGTTTCCGAGCCATTCATGGAAGTTGATCGTGCCTTCGGTGGTCTCGGCCGTGAAGTTCGGAGCTTCATCTCCCAATCGTAGTGCCATGACGGACCTCCTTGTGATCAATGTGCGAAAGGACGGATGAACGACCTACGATACTGTCCCCTATGAAGCAAGTGCAAGTGGGAAGTGGGCAGATCCGGCCCTTATGATCCGGCGGTAATATTGAGCCGGCTCTGGACTTTTTCATGATCTGATGTGGTCAGATCGACGTCGGTGAGAAACACTCGTTCCTCCGGCAGTTTGCCGTCGCCGACCATCTGAGCCTGCACCTGTTCGGCGCGGGTGCGGGCCAGCGCGCGAAGGACATCGTCCTCCACGTTGATCGACTGAACCAATGTACGCTTCATCTCTTCCGTGGTCGGCGGCTTGGCGTCTGGCGGCTGCGGCGTTGCCGGCTGCTCGCTCCGCCATTGTTCGAAGAGTTGCGCGATCAGGCGTGCTTCCACCCCAGGCGGTAAATCGGTCGGCGGCGTGCCCCCATTTTCCTGCAGCCATCGGTTGCGGACCACTTCCTGGAAACGCTGCAGTGCGACCGCATGGCGATCCCGCGCGGGATCGGCGGTGCCGGTGATTTCGAGCCGCAGTCCTGGGCGCTCTTCCAGGCCTTTCATGAGCGCATCCAGTTTCTTCATCTCGGCAGGAGGAATGGCCGCTGAACCCGGCTCGAAGGTCAGATGCTGTAATTCATTCGCATCGCCGCCTCCGGGAACGAGCTTGCCGATCAGACTGAAAGGCGATGCCGCGATTTTCGTCAACAGATTCCCTAAGGTTGACAGCACGACTTTCCCGTATTTGAAATCGGGGTCTTTGAGGTTGCCGCGTATAGGCAGGTCGATGTCAATGCGTCCGTTACGGTCCTTCAGCAGGGCCACCGCGAGGAGGACCGGCAACGACACGGCATCGGGGCTGTCGGTTTTTTCACCGAACGTCAGCTGATCGACCGCCACCTTGTTTTCAGCCTCCACTTGTTTTTCCGATACTTTGTAGGCCAGGTCCAAAAACAGCTTTCCTTTCCGGATCGGATAGCCGACGTACTTACCGGTATAGGGCGTCGCCGTGGTGAGATCGACGTTGTCGAATCTGATCGTCAGATCGCTGAAGGCATCCTCCGTCAACGGATTGACCGTGCCCGCGATCTTCAATGGCGCCACCTTGTCGATCTTTCCAGAAAGGTCCACGTCCGCCCTGGCGATCTGTTTTGATGACAGTCCTTTCACGGTGCCGGTCAGATCGTACAGGCCCGTTTGCACCGCGGGCGAGATCGACTCGTCTTGGAACGTGGCGGTTCCTTTCAACACCTTAACGGTTTTGATCGCGATTGAAGGAGGTGGCGCCTTTTTGGTGCGGGGCGCCGCCCGCTCGGAAGTCTGCGGCCCCTGCACGGGCTTGACAGGAGAAAGCAATTTCTTGATGTTCGAGACGCCGTCCCGATCGATTGCCAGATGTACCGTCGGCTGATTGATGCTCAGCTCCTCGATCATGACGTTCGTCGGATCAAGGGTGAGGGCAATATTGTTGAACTGCAACTGCTTCAAGGAAGCCACTGGATGGCCTTCGTCGCGGTCGGCAATCGCCAAGGCCTTCACGCCCAGGTTCCCGTGAAAATCGATCAGCGGACCCTTCGGATGCTCGCTCGCGAAGTGCAGGACCCCGTCGAGATCAATGGCCCCGCTGTCCACCGCGATACGTGCAAAAGGCTCGACGTACGGTTCAAACGGCTGGATCGCGATGTCTTTCAATACCATCGTGAGATCGGCCGTCAACGGTTGCACGACGACCTGTCCCTCGGCCGACACGGAGCCGGTTTCGTTGAGGCGCGTCTCGAGCGTTATCGGAATCGGTTTCGTGAACGGAAACGTCACGTCATGCGTACGCACGGCCAGATTGCCGATCCTCGTCCTCGCAGGAAAACTCAGCGAGCGGTCTTCGAACTCGATGTCGTGATTTGTGACTTGTGCGTCCTTGATCGAGACGGTCCAGCCAGGGCCCTTGCCTGCCGGTGCAGCTTCTTCTGTTCTCCCGGGGGCCTCAGCAGGGCGGAAGAGAGCGGGAAGATTCAGCGAACCGTCGGGATTGCGCCATACCCGTTCGGCGCCTTTGTTCACGGTCACGCTTTCGATGTCGAGCTTTCGCTGGCGGAGATCGGCGTGGATGCCGTCGACGAACAGCGCATTGAGCGCGATAACCGGCGCGTGGTCGTTTTTTTCAACGATGCCCACGTCGGTCAAATGCAGCGAGGTATCCGATATTTCGAAGTCGAGCGGCGAGCCGGCGGCGAACCGGTACCGGCCCTCCGCTCGGATCTGTCCTGTGGGAATATCGAAGCGGAACTCGTCCCTGACATACTGAAATAGCGTGGCGATCCTGACCCCGCTCAGCGAAAGAGTGCCCTCGGAGGCGATCGGCTCCAGCGAGACCGTCCCCTTCCAATCGAGCATCTCGTCTTTACCCAGTTCGGCGCTAAAGGAATAGCGGTTGTCGCCGCCCGGTTTCGTGAAAAAGTTCTTCAACACGAGATTGATCGGGACGACGTCGATCGATACCACATGCGGCTTGGATGCGTCCTGAAACTCGACGATGCCCTGTGTGATTTCGAAATGCCCGACTTCGACTGCGGGCAACTCTGCCGGGGGGCGAGCGGTTGCATTGACGGGGGCGGCTTCCGGAGAAGCGGCGTCTGTAGGGGGCGCCAGTTGCGAGAGATTAACATGGCCGTCTTTTCCCACCTTCACCGATGCGTAGGGAACGGTAAATCGAATCTCATCGAACACATAGGCGCGTCGAAACAGGGAGCTGGTTTGAAAATTGATGAAGAATTCTTGAAATCCGATGACCGGTGTCCGGTCCTTCTCCTGGATTTCAAATTCCGTCATTCTCAGCGACAGCACGAACGGATTGAATTCAACCTCCTTAGCCATGACCGGCCGCTGAAGCCGGTCGGCTACGGCGGGAAGGACGTGTGCCTTAATAATATGCGGAATGAGGAAGAAACCGGCCAGTGTATAGAGAAGGAGCAGGGTGACTGCCGTTACTGCGAGCGGGATCGGACGAAGGAACCTTCGCATGGCCATCGATTCGCAAGCGACCAGTGTGTTTCCACACGTATCTTTTCATAGTCGCCGCTCTCAATACCAGCCTCAAGAAGGCTCCCGGCACTGTACGGTTCGACCAATCGGCTGCACCTTTATGATCGCCTGAGGACGGACGGATTCCGACCCTCTCCCCCGAAGTGATTGGATTACCGAGGTGATTAGAAAAATCCCGGGGGTCCTATTTTTGCTCCGCCTATGCCGGAATACGGCTCTGCAAAACTAGGACGGAGGCCACGCATGGACGCACGAATTCCGGCACGTGACTTGTATGAGCGCGGGCGGATGCTTCGGCTCGCCAAGATGTACGACCGCGCTCTTGCAGACTTTACGAGCGCTCTTCAGGATCCGTACTACGTCGGAAAAGCACATACGCAAATGGCCCTGTGCTATCGCGCCCTCGGCCGCCATGCCGAAGCTGCCGCAGCGCTTCGCCGCGCGCTCGATTCCTCGATGCTCTCGCAGAACGAGCATTTGCACGTGCTCTATCTCTTCGGGCAGACGCTCGAATCGCTCGGCCGCCACGCGGAGGCGCTTGAAGCCTATGGATGGGTTCGGCAGGAGGCAGGCGATTTTCTGGACGTAGACGAACGGATCAAACAGCTCTGTGCAGTGGCAACCGGAACATCTGTCAGCCTGTTGAGCCGCAAGTTTAAATCTGCCGATCTGCTCCGCCTGTGCCGAAGCCTGCAACGCCGAAGCCTGTCGTTTTTTCGATGGACAAGGAAGAACCCGACCGCATCGGCTGACAAGACGCATGCTGGTCAGAAGCCGGCTCCTCCGGCATCCCCCGCCAAGCGCCCTACTCCGCTGGTCGCCACGGGGAGTCCGGCAGCCATTCGCCGAAACCCGGTCGTACAGCGCCGGCATACCCGCGTGGGCATGCGCTGCCGGAGCCAATTTGCCTCGAGCAGCCAGACCCTTGCCGGAGAGGGAGAGCTTCGCGACCTCTCTCCAGGCGGCTGCCGCCTGAAAAGCTCGATCAAGGTCCCTGTCGGCGCCAAACTCGTCTGCTGGATTTTCCCTCAGAACGGCATCGAACCGTTGACGATCGAGGGTGCTACGGTCCGCTGGAGCCACGCGCAAGAGTTCGGCCTGGCCTTTACCCAGCTACCCCCGAACGTGGAGCGTCAGATCGCCCGCCTTTGTGCAAATCCTGCGTAGAGGTGTTGAGGCGGAGCCTGCGAAGTTTGGTCTTGGTCTGAGAGAGATTCGTCGCGGCCGCTCCCTAGGTCAACGAGAGGGCGGACATTTGTATGCAGCCCCGGTATATGTCACGTTTGTCTGTTCCATGCTGCCGCTGCCCTGCCCCATCGAGCCGGTCTGTCCGGCTCGGTTAGTGAGCAATTGAACGGTGTTGGCTCCCAATTTCGAAGCCTGATTCTTCATGTCATTACGCGCCCCCGTCTCGAGATTGGCGTTACTCGTGAAGGCGCCCGTAAAAAAATCCCCCTGACTGCCGGTGACCTCGCCAAGATATTCGCAGCCTTGAGGTTCGTTGGTCACGACCCGTACCGACTGAGCACCGGATTCAAGGTCCACCGCTGAACAGCCTGCAATTGCTCCGACACAGATAATCGCGGACATCGTTCGCATCGCTAGGCCTCCTGATTCGGCTCTTCCCTAAGGGCGGCTCACTATAAGTAACCGGACCAGCCACGTCAAGGAACGGGCCCGCCTCAGCCGGAGGATTTGCGAGTATGCAGGCCGCGAGACCGGTGTCAGTATTGTCAGCGATAGTTCAACCCCGGCGGTAGGAGGTCATCATGAACAACCGCTACAGCAGTTGGGCTTTCGTGGTCCTATTCATTTTTCTGCTTGGCACCAGCGTCGAAGCCGGCACAACGCCACGTGATTTCAGCGGCGACGCCATGCAGCGTCATAACAGCCAGATGATGGTCTCGCCAATGATACGCTTTCCTGCCGTCTTGGGAATCTCTCCATGGCCCTACATCAACTATCCACCAGCTCCGTCCATGACGATAGTGAATGTACAGGTAGACATTCCCCATGGTGAGGAACCGCCGGTATCAACAACATCCAAACCTCCAGCCCGTCCCAAGTTTTGGATTGCTCGATGCGGTGGCTTTATCGAGATTGAAGCGGCTTCGACGATGAGCGTGATCGATGAGGAACGGAAGCCATGCTCTTTAACCAGGGAGAGGGAGTGAATATACAAAGTCCATGATCGCTTTTGCAGCCTCGTCCGGCCGTCGCTGCAGAAGGAAGTGCGGTGAATTAATTTCAATGACCTTCATGTCCGGCCGAACGGATAACATTTGTAAATGACACCTCCGTCTCACGAGCCGGTCTCTCATCGCTCTGAGACAGAGGAGAGGAACCCGACAGTTCTGCAGCGCAAGACGCACGTCAACTTTCCGTACAGCTTGTAGTCGAGCTGCAAGGACTTGCCAGCAGGTCTTCTTTCTTGCTTGCTGGAACAGATCGACAAGATCTTGACCCGAATCCATCCCCGCAGCGTAGTAGCGGATCAGCGCATCAGGAGGCTTGAATCGAAGTATGGAGGACACCCACGGAAGCCAGCGAAAATGGTATGGGACAGGGTTGGTCGCGAAGGTTGCACTGAGGATAACCGCACGAAGGTTTGCCGGCGGTGTGGCGGCGCATCGGATGGCCAGCGGCCCGCCAAACGATTCCCCAAGCAGAACAAACGGTTCCCGTTGCGGAAAAGCGTCTTGAACAAACGGTACGAGTGCGTTGTAGGAGAGCACCCGATCGGCCGGATACGGAATGACCTGGGATGCCAGCTGGGTAGGCAGCACCTGCAGCAACGGTCGGAATAGGTCGCCTGAACCGTCTAAGCCGGGAAGCATCACGAGGCGCATGCCGGTCTCCCGTTGCGAACGGTACGCTCCCCTGCGAAGCGCATTGGCTCCCCCTTCGGTGTCAGCGCAAGCTGGCGTTTGAAAGCGGCCCTTCTGACGCGACGTCTTACCGAGCCGCGCACCATTGCTCGAGTTCCAGCGAAAAGACCAGGAACTCATCTCCGCCCTGACGGCGATACGTCTCACGCGGAATTCGCTCTTGGTGGTCTTTTTGAAGGCGTTGACAAGCCCTTTGCTGAGCTCGCTGAATTTGAGGTTGCAGCCTAGCTTGTTCTTCAAGCGAACGCCCTGCCAAGCTCTGCTGCATGTGCTTCAGCGAGACATAATGGTCGTGGAGAGTCGGTTCTTGCGAGTGTTGTGCGTCCGGCGTCGCTTGCGGCGACGTGTTGGTTTCCCCGGCATAGGCGGCAACCGACAGCAACAAGCCAACACTCAGCAGCAGTAATGTTTTCATACACCCACCTTTATGCAAGTCGTAAACTCCGATGCGCTGGAATTGTCTCAATGAGCTTGAAATTTGTCCGCACCGCCGCAATTGTTTCACCACGCTGCTCGATAGACTTTTCAGAAATAGGACCGAGCCAGTTGTCGGCCCGCTCCAAATACGAGACTTGATAGGGATCGATGCCCATGATTCGGCAACACGTCGCATCCACGGCCGCGAGGTTGCGCCCCATGACGACCACTCCGACCCTTTTGGGGTCGCCCATGATAGGGCCGTCGCCTTCCATGCCGACAATTCCATCGACGATGGCAAAATGCGGTTTCAGCGTCGCATTGATGTCCAAAATCGAATTTTCAATTCCTACACGATGCAGCACGTTCTTTGGCCAGCCATAGTAAATGCCGGGCATCACGCCGAACAGGTTTTTCATGGAGAGGGTCACGCCTGCCCAATGATGGGTTTTCATTTTTGCGACTGAGACGACCCAATCGACTTCCCTGAATAATCCGGGAAAGGTGAGCGTCTTCAACCGGCTTTGCCGCCCGGCATTCGGCAAGTCATACCCCGTAATATAGTTCAAATCATGAAACGGAATATGATCTTCGGTGAGGACATCGGCCAAACCAGATTCTTCGTAGACGGCCAGCGTGTCCCGCCGGTGCCCGGGTCCCTCAGCCACCATGACGGCAGAGGCTCCTAACTTGAGAAACGCCTCGATGGCACCTCGCAGGACAAGCGGATGTGTATTGATGTGTGGGGCCCCTGATGCCGTTTCCACGAGATTCGGCTTCAAGAGAATCCGTTTTCCCTTCAGCGCCTGAGGGCTGACACCAAGCTCTGCAATCCCTCTCGTAATGGCATTCGCCACATCAAGCTGATAATGGTCAACCTTCGCAACAAACGCCTCCGCATGTTGTGGCATCCGGAAATAACGCTTCGGGACTAGAAGCAATCCCGAGCCCATCGCAAGACCAGCCGCCCCAACAAGCAGCAGTTGGCGGCGCGTCAAGCCCTCGTTTGATTTCTCATGCGCCGAATCGGACACGATCCTCCTAGGGAGCCGCGACGAGTGGCCTCGATTTGGAATTAAGGCGTCGGAATAGAGGCTTTTCGGCCTTGGAGTCATCCGCAAGTGCGCCTAAGGTCAACAGACAAAGCGACGATGTATCGTAGCTCCCGTAGCGATCTTGGTTGCCGAGACAGCGTTCGACCAATGCCAAACCGTTTGCGGGCGACCGATCCCAAGCGGAAAGACCGAGCAAGCTCCAACCAAGCGAAATAGGCGTGCGTAAGCGATCGACCTCGCCTTGTAGATAGTCAATGCTGCGTGCGACCTCGCTTCCGTCTACCTCTCCGGCAAGCGCGACTAGTGCCGCTCCGGTAGTTTCCGGCATGGGATATAACTCTCGGCCGAACACCAGCGTATTTCCGACATTCCAGCCGCCGTGGGGCAACTGACGGTCAAGGATCATGCGAAGAGCTTCACGAACACGATCGTGCTGACCATGTCCTGTCGCCCGTAGGGCCATCACACACATCGCCGTAGGCTCCACCCAAGAATGGGTATCTTCGATCCAGGGCCATCCCTTTATATTGGGATCATGTGCTGACGGCTCAGTGGGGCTCTTACGAAAGTGAACGCCTGTGGTATTCAGCAGGAAATGAACGGCTCGATTTTGGGCAACTTGGCTTGCAGTTGAATCCTGCCAGGCGAGTATGGCGAGCGGTGTAGGCCAGTAAGAGCCGGGATGGGCTCTATTCATACAGACACGACCATCCCCGTCTTGCTCCCGTACGAGGATGGTGCAAAGCTGCTCGGTGACCTCGTGCGCTCCCCCAGAGGCTCGAAAGGCAAGCACTCCCCAGGCAGTCGAGTCAATATGAAGCGCCCCTCCCAACCTGCCCGCCATGCCTCCATCAGGCAGCAAGCGCCGGGAAAGTACTGCCTCTACCGACTTCCGGAGAGAAGAAGGAGACAAGCATTATCCCCACTTGATCCTACTGGCCCGCCATCGCAGGGAATATGATCCGGACCATCTTGATGGCGGCCGGCCCAATGATAACGATGAACATGCTCGGAAAAATGAAAAAGACGAGAGGAAAGAGCAATTTGACCGGAAGTTTGGCCGCAAGCTCCTCGGCCTTGAGACGGCGGGTCGTACGCATGGAATCCGCGTGAACCCGAAGCGCCTGGCCGATACTGGTTCCGAACCGGTCAGTCTGGATGAGTAGGGCCACCAAATTTCTTACCTCTTCCAGATCCGTACGAAGCGCGAGGTTTCTGAGCGCTTCCTGTCGAGAGACCCCGGTGCGCAATTCCATCGCCAACAAATTCAGTTCGTCGCTCAATGCCGGATGGCTCCGTCCGACCTCTTCGCCGACACGGCCGATCGCCTGATCCAAACCGAGACCTGCCTCGACGCAGACCACCATCAAATCCAAGGCATCGGGAATCGCCCGGTTAAGTGCATCTTTGCGATGGGCAATCGCGCTTCTCAGCCAAACAACAGGTGCATAATACCCACAAGTAGCCGCCAACACATAGTAAAACACGAGAAGTGTAACGGTCGGAAACCCAAAAACTTTGACCGGCACAAGCGCGATGACGGCCGTCATGAAAACGGCCAGGAGCAGCTTCGCTCCCATAAAGAATATCGGAGCTTTCCCGGACCGATACCCTGCCGTGATGAGTTGACGGCGGGTCGCACGAGCCTCCTCAACATTCGAGGGCTGGTTCAGCCGGGCAAACCATTCGAGCAAGGTTTGAAATTGCTGCATCAGTTGTTCGGTGACTTGATCGCTGCCCGCTTCAGCTCCCACTTGTGTGCCGTCAGCCCGACGCCGCCAGGTTTGCAGCGCCTCTCGCGAATTCAGGTAGAGAAAGACCGCCGAACTGCCGAGCGTGATCGTCACAAACGTAAACAGCGCGATGATGAGAGGAAGATCCATGTGACTCCTTAGACCTTGATGACAATCATGCGTTTCATGATTATCGCTCCGGAAACCATAAGAAAACTTCCAAGCATGACAAGCTTTTGGCCGATAGGGTCGGTGAAGAGAGCGTCCATATACTCTGAATTCAGCCGGTAAAGAAGAAACCCAACGACAAAGGGAAGGAGAAAGAGAATGGCCCCCGAAAATCGACCTTCGGCCGACAACGCGCGTACTTTCAGCTGCAACTCAAACCGTTTGCGAATCAAGCTTGCCAAGGAATCGGTAATCTCGGCGAGGTTTCCCCCAGTTTCCCGCTGGACGAGGACCGAGGTCACGAAGAACCGCAAGTCGACAGAATCCAGTCGATCGGTCATATTCTGGAGCGCTTGCGGCAGCGCCACACCCATAGACACTTCGTCGAACACGCGACGAAATTCGATTCCAATGGGATCGGCGGCCTCTTCCCCGACAAGCTTCAATCCAACAGAGAACGCATGTCCTGCCTTCAATGCCCGCGAAACCAGCTCGAGGGCTTCCGGCAGCTGCCGCTCAAACTGCTTGATTCGCTGAGTCTTGAGCCAATGTAGGTATCCTGAGGGCAATGCACCGCACAGCACCGACAATACAAGTGCGAGAACAAAGGGGAAATGCAGGATCCACATGGAGCCGATCAGGCCCACCAGCGCCAACAATGGCGTCGCCAACACAAAACTGCCGAGAGGTATGCGGCAATCCGCCTGGCGATGAAGGACGCGCAGAGGTTGGAACCGACGCATCGTGGCCAGCAGGTCGTGAAGCCAGGGAATGTCGCTCAACGATTCCTTCCGAACGATCTCTAATTGCGCCGTTTCAGGGGACGACCATTTTTGCAGCCGCTCAATCGCACGATCCTTTCCCTTGGGCGTCATGGCGCGATGCAATGCCGCGCAGGCGTGCAGCAACACGAAGATCGTGGCAAAGATACCGAGCGCAATCAGTACGTTTAGCATTCGTACACCTTTTGCGGATCAAAGATCTCGGATGGCAGGGCCACGCCCTTCGCGGCCAACCGCTCTGCGAATTTCGGTCGAACACCGGTCGCCTTGAACCGTCCCTTCACCTTATGATTCTGATCAACTCCCGTCTGTTGAAAGACAAAGAGTTCTTGCAAGGTGATGAGATCGCCTTCCATCCCGACCACCTCTTGAAGGCTGATCAGCTTCCTCGAACCATCGGACATACGAGCGATCTGAATAATGACGTCCAACGCAGAAGAGACATAATGGCGCATGGCCTTCGTCGCGAGATTTAGGCCTGCCATCGAAACCAAGGTCTCGATTCTGGTCAAGGCATCGCGGCAAGAATTCGCGTGGACTGTCGTCAACGAGCCGTCGTGACCGGTATTCATGGCCTGCAACATGTCCAAACTTTCGGCACCTCGTACCTCCCCCAGGATGATGCGATCCGGCCGCATACGAAGCGCATTCTTGACGAGCTCACGCTGCGCGATTTCACCCTTGCCCTCGATATTGGCGGGCCTCGTCTCCAGCCTGACTACATGCTCCTGACGGAGTTGCAACTCGGCCGCATCTTCAATCGTCACGATCCGTTCGTCATTGGGAATGAACCCGGACAGGATATTCAGCATCGTCGTCTTACCGGTACCGGTTCCTCCGGAGATCAAGATGTTCAATCTGGCCTTGACGATGGCCTTTAACAACTCCCCGATTTCAGGCGTCAGCGAACGTTTGTCCATCAAATGATGCAACTGCAGCGGATCTTTGCTGAATTTTGTAATGGACAGGGAGGGCCCATCCAGAGCCAGCGGCGGAATGATCGCATTGACGCGAGAACCATCCGCCAACCGTGCATCCACCATAGGAACAGATTCGTCGATGCGCCGCCCGACCCGGGAGACAATCTTTTCGATAATCTTCTTTAAATGGTTGTCATCTTTGAACCGGACGGGAGTCAGTTCCAGCTTTCCAGCCCGCTCCACAAACACCTGCTTGTGGCCGTTCACGAGAATGTCGTTTACGGTGTGGTCAGCCAACAACGGCTCCAAAGGGCCCAGACCGAGCACTTCATGGATGATGTCCTGGGTCAATTGTGTGCGTTCGCGCTGATTCAGAGGCACTGCCTCCTGCTGCAACAGCTGCTCGATGAGTTTCGTCAGCTGCATGGTCACCGCATCCGATGACAGGGTAGCCATGGCATTCAAATCCAGCAACTCGACCACTTGTTGATGGAGACGGTCCTTTAAAGTTTGATAGTGCGCTGCAAGTTCCGTCCCGTTGACCTGTCGCGTAGTAAGCATAGTCAGTGTGCCCCTCCTTCAGAACTTTCTATCCGCCCGTTGATTCCATTCTGCCCTCACACTGCCGAGGGCTTCCTTTTCAACTCCAAGGGGAGACTGGGGAGATAGCGTCCCAAAAACGACGTTATCTTCCCTGCATCTTTTGGCGTCGCATTCTTGCTCGCCTGCTCGCCGATGAGCCGACCGGCTCCGCGTAAATACCACTGACCAATCGACGTTCGCGTCGCCATGATGGTGAACGGCTTTCCATGATCGATCGCCTCGCTCGCCGTCCCATAGTCGTTGGGGATCAGCCCAGCCATTCGAACAGCAAGCATCGACTCCGTTTCATTCAGCAAATCCTTCTGATCGTTCGTATACCGGTTCACCACTACTGTCACCTTGTCCGCCGGATACTGCGCGGCAGCGAAGGCTTCCAACAGCCGCTTCGTCCGACGGATCGCCGGCAGCGACAATGTGGTGATCACGACCACCTGATCCGAGTAGTCCAACGCTTCCTTGACCGCCGGATCGAGAATATGACCGCAATCAATGAAAATGTGGCGGTGCATCGAACGGAGTAGGCCGATCACCCGCATGGTACTGCCGTGCACATACTCAGTATCCTCAAACGCTTCATAGCCCGATGCCAGCAACTGGAGTCCCGAGGAATGCTGCACCAACATGCTGCGGAGAATCGTTTCATCAAGCCTGGAGACGTCCTTAGCGAGATGCTTCAGCCCCTGCCGGGCATGCAGATCCAAAAATAGTCCCAGCTCGCCCCCGTGCAGGTCTAGATCCATGAGCGCGACAGACTCGCCCTTTCCAGCCTGTTGAACCGACGTCGCCATGTTCGTCGCCACCGTGCTCACGCCTACGCCCCCCCTGGCTCCGATCACGCTGACCACGCGTCCTAAGGGCCGATCTGATTGAGCAACCTTCGCACCGAATCGCTCTTCAAAGCGAGCAAACGCCGTTTCCATTTCCTGCCGCGTGAGCGGCTGAGACAAAAATTCCTTAACCCCGGCGCGAAACGCTTCCAACAGAACCTGCGGATCAATCCGTGAGGCCGTGAGAAACACTTCGAGGGTCGGTGACGTACCAAGCAACTCACGCACGCGTGCAAATGTCTGTTGCGGGCGAATTTCGTCGAGCTCGAGCACTAACATGTCCAACGACCCCGTCCCCTCGCCCTTCGTCAGCAGATAGCCCCGGCGGCTGCAAAGCAATTCCTCAAATGCGAGACGCACTGCGTGGTTTCGACAATCTATCGAGACTGCGATCAGTCGAGACATGCTTGGGGTTCCTCCAGGGTCCTATGCGTTATTCAACGAGACCAGGAATGGTACCGAACGTTCCAAAGGGAGCTCCGCCACTTCCCATCCCCTCGAACACGTTGCATTGAATTATCCCGGTCATACAGCCGGTCGCGGGAGTTGTGCCGGCACAGTTGGCGGCGTTGTTTGCATTACCGGGTTGACCGAC
>JBKPSD010000158.1:0-5775 GCA_046734935.1 Nitrospirota bacterium | reverse complement strand
TCTCCCGACGGCGGACTAATCCTCTCCATCGTCGGCGCCCTCGATACCGCCAGCACCGGCCAAGCCTGGCGTCAGGCCGTTCGTCTGGTCAATCATCATCGACCCGCACGCCTGATCGTTGATGCGTCCCGATTGACGTATTGCGACGGCGCGGGGGCTGCGCTACTGCTGGAGTTGCGCCGTCACCAGCAGGGCCGGCGCCAGACCTACGAGATTCAGTCGCTCGACCCCGCTTATCAGGCATTATTGGACTTGTATGATCGCTGGGAGATGCAACGGCCGGAGTCTCTGGCCCAGGCCGAGTCACCGGTGGCGCAAATCGGCCGCGCCACGATGGCCGTCTGGAACGACGTGGTCGTGCTGATCGCGTTTGTGGGACAGCTGTCTCTTGCCTTGATCCAGGCCGTCCGGCGGCCTTCGGTCGTCCGCTGGAAAGATGCCGTGCTGACGGCCGAGTTGGCAGGTGTGAATGCGCTGCCCATTATTTGCCTGCTTGGATTTTTGCTCGGCCTCATCATGGCGTTTCAATCAGCCATCCCAATGCGCCAATTCGGCGCGGACATTTACGTCGCGAACCTGATCGGTCTGTCGATGCTGCGTGAGCTGGGACCATTGCTGACGGCCATCATCCTGGCGGGGCGATCGGGCTCCGCATTTGCCGCCGAGCTGGGGACAATGAAAGTGAGCGAGGAGATCGACGCGCTGACGACAATGGGATTGGAACCGGTCGGGTTCCTCGTGGTGCCGCGGGTGATCGCGGCCGTCGCCATGACGCCGCTTCTGTCCGTGTTCGCCGGCCTGCTAGGCCTTATCGGCGGGGCGGTCGTCATGCTCTCGCTCGGCTTTCCGCTCGTGACCTACATCATCCAGATCAAGAGCGCCGTGACGGTCGGCGACCTGCTGGGCGGGCTTGGAAAAACGTTCGTGTTCGGCATCGTGGTGGCCGCCATCGGCTGTCTGCGGGGGCTTCAAACCAAGAGCGGCGCAGGTGCGGTGGGGGAATCGACGACGCGGGCGGTCGTGAGCGGCTTGGTGCTGATTACGATCGTCGATGGGGTTTTCGCCATCATTTTCTATTGTTTGGGAATCTGACATGATCCGGCGACCATTGAGCCGACAGTCTCCGATCATCTCCGTCCGCCAGTTCAGCGCCGGCTATGACGGCCGCCTGCTGCTCCATGACATCTCGTTCGACGTCTTTGCCGGAGAAGTGTTCGTGATCCTCGGAGGATCCGGTTCCGGCAAGAGCACGCTGCTCAAGCATATGATCGGCCTCTACCGACCCGTAGCGGGCTCGATCCGCATCGAGGACAAAGACATTGTGACAGCCGAGGGCCAACAGCGGCTGGCGATTCTGGTCAGAATCGGGGTGATGTATCAGGGCGGCGCGTTGTTCGGATCGATGACGTTGCTGGAGAACGTCCGCCTTCCCTTGGAGGAGTACACCGACTTGCCGGATGACGCGATGGACCGGATCGCACTCATGAAGCTGCAATTGGTCGGCCTGGGAACTGCGGCCCACAAGCTGCCCGACGAGATCAGCGGGGGCATGAAAAAGCGCGCGGCCATCGCCCGGGCGATGTCGCTTGATCCGCCCATCCTGTTTTTGGATGAACCGTCCGCCGGGCTGGATCCCATCACCTCCGCCGAGCTCGATCAATTGATCATCACGCTGGCCAGGCATTTGAAGATCACCTTCGTGGTCGTGACACACGAACTTCCCAGCATCGAGACAATCGCCGACCGCGTGATCATGCTCGACAAGCGGACGCAAGGCATCATTGCGGAAGGACGCCCGCAAGAGCTGCGAGACCATTCCGAGAATCCCTGGGTGCGGCAGTTTTTCAACCGGCAAGTCGAGGCCGCGGGATGACGTAAGCATCGACAGAGCAAACGCTCGACGGCGGCACCGTTCGCCGAATCGCGTCATGGGGTGGGGAAAAAAGGATATCAGCTCATGAGTCAGCAGGCGCACTATTTCAAAATCGGTGTCTTCGTCCTGGGTGCGACCACGCTCCTCGTCATTGGCATCATCGTGCTCGGGGCAGGCAAATGGTTCGAACGATCCGCGATGGTGGAGACGTATTTCTATGAATCGGTGCAGGGGCTCGAAGTCGGGGCGCCCGTCAGGCTTCGCGGCGTTCGAGTCGGTCGCGTCGAGTCAATACGATTGGCCCGGGAGGAATACGGAGTTATTTTCGATCCAAAGACCGATTCATTTCCTTACCGGGGATTGGTCGTCGTCCGAATGTCGGTCCGTCCCACGGTGGCAGCGCATATCAAGGAAGACGACGAGGCCACCATGATGAAGCAGGCCGTCGATGCCGGTTTCCGCTTCCGGCTGGCCTCTCAAGGAATCACCGGCGTGCTCTACATCGAGTCAGAATTCCTCGACCCGGAACGGTATCCGGCGATCCAGATCGTCTGGACGCCGAAGACGCCGTACATTCCCTCGGCACCGAGCACGATTACGGAGCTGGGCGCCGACCTGCGGTCGATCACGAGAAAACTGGATCAGGTAGACATCGAGAAGATGGCGAAAAATCTGGACGCTATGATCACTTCCGCCACGCGTCTGGTCAACGATGTGCAAGCGGAGCAACTGGGCGCGGAGGTCAAACAGGTCATGGGAGAGCTGCGCGGCTCAGTCCAGGACGCGAGGCGCCTGTTGGGCGGCCCCGATGTGAATCAGACGCTGAAGGACTCATCCGCCGCGATGGCGGATTTCCGGCGTACGGCGGCAGACTTAAGTTACACCGCCAAAGACATGCGTCAAGCGATGATCCAATTGCCCCAGATCGCCACCCGCCTGAACACCAGCTTGCGCCGCATCGATGCCCTACTGGCATCCAAAGGTGAAACGATCGAAGATGTACTGGACAATCTGCGCTCGGTCACCGAAGAGCTGAGTTACTTGACGAAAACCGTCGAGCATTATCCCTCGCAGGTCTTGTTCGGAGAGCCGCCGACGCATTCCCGAGCGGTGCAGCGATGATGTCATGGTCGAGGGCCGCCATAGCGGCATGTCTCGCGGTCGCAGCGGCGGCGTCCGGCTGCGTGGATTTGAAGAAGACGTATCCCGAAAAGCGATCGTTTGTCCTCGACGTCGGCGCCCCACCGCAGGAGGCGCCGTCGAAGGGTGCGCTCGTCCTTAAGATCAATAAATTCCGCGTCTCGCCGCTCTTCGCCGGCAGGGCCATGGTCTATCGCATCGCGGATCTGCAGTACGAAAGCGATTTCTACGACGAATGGTTCGTGGCCCCGGCGGCGCTCATCACACAACAAACTCAGCGCTGGCTTTCCGCCTCGCGAGGCATCCAGCTGGTGCTCCTCGGCCTGGACCACGTAGAGCCGACGCATCTCCTGGAAGGGACCGTCACCGAGTTCTATGGCGACTTCCGCGGGGCGCCCCTCGCCGTTTTCAGTCTTGATCTGCACCTGCTCGACGCCGGGCAGGAACGGAAGGTGTTGTTCCGGCGCACCTACCATCAGAACGTGCCGCTGACCGATCGCTCATCGGAAGCGCTGGCCCGGGGTTTGACCGAGGCATTGCGGACGGTGCTCATCGAGGTCGCCAACGATGTCGGTGCCGCGGACACCGCCCGGAAATGATTTGCGATGAACCATCGCAGACCGGACAAGACTGCGTTGCTGGAGGTGCTGCGCATGCCGATCCATGACCTGTGGGTTTGGAGCAAGCCGGGGATACGTAGGGTCCCCGGCCCGGCATTACTGCTGATGACGATCCTCGTCACAGCCTGCAGCGCGGTCCCGGCGAAATACGTCAAGCAGGCCGAACCGGGCGTCACCCTTTCAGCCGTGACCGGATCCCCGCGGCAATATCGCGACAAGATCGTGATCCTCGGCGGAGTCCTCGTACAAGAGCAGGAAAAGAGCGGCCAGATCTGGCTGCATCTGAAGAATCGCCCCCTCGATCCGCAGTTGCACCCCCATCGCCCGGTTTCCCCGGACGGGCCTGAAGCCGGCCATTTCTGGGTCACGGCCGCAAGTCGCGAGCAGCTGCCATCCCAGTACCGGCAATGGGCCCGTATGACGGTTGTCGGCCGCGTCATCGGCACGACGAACGAGGAGCCCGTCTTGTTGCTGCTGTACGTGCGAGGTTGGGACGTCTCGGGCAAGAACGAAGACGCCTGGGAAACGACGAGCGACCCTGCCTATGTGCCGATGATTCCGGAAGGCCTCCACGGCGAATTCCAAGCCCAATAAGGGGATCGCCGCCGGTTCCACCTCTTTCCGGCCTCGACGCGCCGACACGCGCCATATCTCTATTGCGCGATAGCGCGAACCTGCCGCGATACGGCGCCCCGTCATTGTCATTTCCGAGCAATCACGCTGGCTTCCGAGGATCTGTAACCTTTTGCCCTCTCACGGCGACTAGGGAGGAGAAGAGAAGGCAGGCACCTTCAACCATGTTAAGGAGGCACCATGAAAACAGGTCTGGTTCTTGGTTGTACGATTGCCCTTGGCACGGTGTTGCTCGCCGTTCCAGCGGCCAGGGCGGACGGCGGATCGCGCTGTGGGGACGGACATGCCATGTCGCACCAATATCATGGCCGCGGACACAGCGGCGCGACCGGACATCTCCTACGGCATCTCTTGCGCCACCAACAGGAAATCGGCCTTAACGATGAGCAGGTCGACAAACTCCGCTCCGTAGCGCTCGACGCGGACCGCGCGGCCATCCGTGCCTCAGCCGAACGGCAAGTCAGCGAACGAGAGCTTCGGGCGATGATGTGGGACGTCAAGAGCGACATGCCTGCCATCGAGGCGAAGGTGAAGGAAGCGGAAGCTCGCGAGGCGGACCTCCGAATCGTCGGGATCAAGGCCAAGCGCGACATGATTGCCGTCCTGACTTCAGAACAGCAGACGAAGCTCAAAGCTCTTCGGCACGGGGACCGTCACGCTGACGGCCGGACACTCGACCAGGCTCCGCGCCGCAGTGAACAGGAATCGGATCGAGCGACGCCGGCCGGCTGATCCGGATTCGCGCTCGCTGCGACCGTCCATGATGGTAATATGAGCCACGTTGCCGTTTTGGCTTTCACTGACAGAGGGATCATTCCGGGAATTCATCTGTCGATGGCCGATACGTTCTTACCGGTTGGCAAGTCCTCGAGCGAGGACGGCGACCTTGTCCACCGGGTGAGACAGGGCGAGAGCGAGCGTTTTGCGGAGCTGATCCAACGGTATCAACGCCACGTCGGCCGCATCGTCGGCCGGCGGGTGCCGGCCGACCAAGTCCCCGAACTGGTTCACGACGTATTCGTCAGAGCCTACGTCAATCTCGCGCAGTTCTCCGATTCGGTCCCGTTCGAGCATTGGCTAGCCGGCATCGCAGTGCGAACCTGCTACGACTTTTGGAGAGAGAAGAGTCGAGGCGACGTGCCCGTCAGCGCCCTGACGGACGAGCATCAACGCTGGATCGAGCAGACATTGTCCGCGCAGTCCGACCGTCAGTTCCAGGATCAGACGGCCAAGCAAGAAGCGGCGGAAATTCTGGAATGGGCGCTGCGCCATCTGTCGCCGGAGGACCGGGCGGTACTGACGCTCGTGCACCTCGACGGTTATTCGGTCCGTGAAACCGCCCAATTGCTCGGTTGGAGCCTCATCAATGTAAAGGTCCGGGCGCACCGGGCGCGACGCGCGCTCCGCGCCCTGTTACACGACACACTCGGAGGACGATCTCATGACGCATCATGACGAGGAGCGGATCAAGGTCATTGAACGCGCGCTGATGGACGGCTACCGTTCACG
>JBKPSD010000157.1:0-7494 GCA_046734935.1 Nitrospirota bacterium | reverse complement strand
GTTGGAACAAACCGTGCGAGCCGTCCGTGTGCCGGTTGTCGGCATCGGCGGTGTGACTGCGGGCCGGGCACGCAACATGCGCGCCGCCGGCGCGTTCGGCGTCGCGGTGATCACCGCGGTGCTCGGTGCAGACGATGTCGACGCGGCGACGCGAGCGCTGTTCGACGCGGTGACCGTCTCATGATCATCGACGCGATGCCCTGATTTTACGCGCTGGAATCGGCCGTCTAGTTGACCGTGAAAATAACGAGTGTTAAAATCCGCTCAAGACGAGGACTTTGCGATTTACCAGGAGTTTGTCGCTTGTCCAAGGTGGCCCCATGGCGGATTCGAAAGGAAGTCCAAGCCGACTCCGGTCCCTCCGAGATTCCGTTAAGCACATCACCAAGCGGTTGTCCGAGGGAGATCCACACGTGATTCATCGGAACGAAGAACAAATTCGGGAAATCGAAAAGCTTCGAGTCCAGATTCAGTCGATGGAAGAAGAAATCCGTCGGCTCTACCAATCCCGCTACCAGCTCGACCAAGCGACCAAACAGAACGAAAAGCTGGTCACGACGCTGCAGGAGGCCAAAGCGCAAATCGAGGCTCTTCGCGCCGAGGTCGAAAAGCTGACGGCGCCTCCCTCCACATACGCCATCTTCTCGAGCCTCAATCAGGACGGCACCGGTAATGTCTATGTGTCCGGACGCAAGATGAAGGTGAGCCTGCATCCCTCGGTCGCGAGCAAGGGACTGAGGAAGGGCCAGGAAGTGATTCTCAACGAAGCGTTGAACGTCATCGAGGCCCGGGGATTTGACGTCCAGGGCGAGGTCGTCCGGCTGAAAGACTTGCTCGAAGGCAACCGCGCCCTCGTCACGCTGCATTTCGACGAGGAGAAGGTGGCCGAGTTGGGGGAGCCCCTGTTGGCAGAACGGCTCAGCGTCGGTGACCATCTGCTCTTCGATCCGCGCTCGGGCTGCGTGATTGAGAAGCTGCCCAAATCGGAAGCCGAGGAGTTGGTGCTTGAGGAAGTGCCGGATGTCGACTACGCGCACATCGGAGGCCTCCAGCACGAGCTGGAGCAGGTTCGGGATGCGGTGGAGCTGCCGTTTCTGCATCCGCACCTGTTCTCTGAATATCAGCTCAGCGCTCCCAAAGGCGTGCTGCTGTACGGCCCGCCGGGGTGCGGCAAGACGCTGATTGCCAAGGCCGTCGCCAACTCCATTGCCAAGAAGCTCGGACATCTGACCGGCAAGGAAGTGCGAAGCTACTTCCTGCACGTGAAAGGACCGGAACTGCTCAACAAATATGTCGGAGAATCTGAACGTCAGGTCCGCGAAGTGTTCAAGAAAGCCAAGGAGCGGGCGGCGGACGGCAATCCGGTCATCGTGTTCTTTGATGAGATGGATGCGCTGTTCCGCACGCGAGGTACCGGTATCTCGTCGGACATCGAATCCACGATCGTGCCGCAGTTCCTTTCCGAAATCGACGGCGTCGAACGCCTGCGCAACGTGATCGTCATCGGGGCGAGCAACCGGCAGGATCTCATCGACCCGGCCGTGCTCCGCGCAGGCCGGTTGGACGTCAAGGTGAAAGTGGGCCGTCCGGATGCAGTGGCTGCCAAGGACATTTTCTCCAAGTATGTGGGAACCACCCTCCCGTTCGACGACGAGGAACTCAAGCGCCATGGCGGAGACGTGAAGAGCTTTGTCGAACATTTAACCGACGTCACGGTCGGGACGATGTACGCGACTTCCGAGGAAAACAAGTTCATCGAAGTGACCTACGCGAACGGAGAGAAGGAAATCCTCTACTTCAAGGATTTCGCGAGCGGTGCCTTGATAGAAGGCATTGTGTCACGCGCCAAAAAGTATGCCGTCAAGCGCGCGATCGCGCAGGAAGGCCGTGGCCTGCGGTCCGATGACTTGATTCGCGCGATCCGTGAAGAATTCAAGGAGCATGAGGATCTGCCCAATACGACCAATCCCGACGACTGGGCCAAGGTCGCCGGCAAGAAAGGCGAGAAGATCGTGCACATCCGGACGATCAGCGGTGGCCCGAGCGAGTCGCGCCAGATAGAAACCATTACCACCGGCCACTACCTTTAGACCCCCATGCGGGAATCCACACCCCCGACGGCTCCTCGCGTACTCGGAACGGAAACGGAATTCGGCATCGCCTCCAGGGATGCGTCCGCTTCTGATCCGATTTCAAATTCGCTGGCCGTGATCGGCCATTATCCCGGAATCTCGGTGCCCCATGCCGTGTGGGATTATGAGAACGAGAACCCGCTGCTCGATGCGCGAGGATTCGAGGTCGAAGGCGAGCGCGAACGGCCGAACCCCGACTACAACCGCCAGCTCAACAAAGTGCTGGCGAACGGCGGTCGCCTCTATGTGGACGGCGCTCATCCCGAATATTCCACGCCAGAATGCACGAATCCGCGGGAAGTTGTGGCCTATGAGCGCATCAGTGAGCGCATTCTCGCCCAATGTCTCGACCACATGACGCGCACCCGTGGCCGCGATCAGTTCCTCCTCTATAAAAACAACTCGGACGGCAAGGGCAACAGCTACGGGTACCATGAAAATTACATGCTGTCCCGCTCTGTTCCGTTCGAACGGATCGTAAAGACGCTGGCGCCGTTCTTCGTCACGAGATTGATTTTTGCTGGGGCCGGAAAAGTCGGCGCGGAAAATCAAACCGGCTTCACGGAATTCCAAATTTCGCAGCGTGCGGATTTCTTTGAATGCCTGGTCGATCTCAATACGATGGTCAAGCGCCCGATCGTCAACTCACGCGACGAGCCGCATGCCGATTACGGCAAATACCGGCGTCTCCACGTCATCGTCGGGGATGCCAACATGGCGGAGCTGTCAACCTATCTGAAGGTCGGGACGTTGGCGATCGTCCTGGACCTCCTCGAGGCCGGCATCGAGGTGCCGCAGATCGACCTCGACGATCCCGTGCAAGGCATCAAGCAGGTCTCGCGCGATCTGACCATGAAAGGCACGTTGAAGCTGGCGGACGGCGGCGCGACGACAGCCCTCGAAATCCAGCGGAGGTATCTCAAAGCCGCCATGGATTTTTACGCCTGTCATGAACTCAATCAGGTCACGAAGGATATTCTTGTCCGCTGGGAGGACGTTCTGGACAAGCTTGAACGGGATCCGCGATCGCTCGCCCAGGAGCTCGATTGGGCGGCCAAGCGCCACATGATCGAATCTTATATGGACCGCAAGGGCTGCGGCTGGGATGACCCGCGCGTGCGTCTCATGGACCTGCAGTATCATGACATTCGGCCCGAGAAGGGACTGTACTATACGCTTGAACGCAGTCACATGATCGAGCGCATCGTCCAGGACGTCGAGGTGGCCAGAGCGGAGTTCACGCCGCCGCCCGGCACGCGCGCGTACTTCCGCGGACGGTGCATCGGTAAATTTTCCAAATCCATCTATGGGGCCAGCTGGACGTCGGTGCTGTTCGACGTCGGTAACACCACGATCAAGAAGGTACCGTTGATGGATCCGCTTCGGGGCACCGAATCGCTGACGGCGGAGTTACTCGACCAATCCGATACCGCCGAGGCGCTGCTCTCCAAGCTGAAAGCCTAAATGAAGCTTCCCTTCCTTCCAAATCACGACGACGCGAGTTTCTTCAGTTTCCTGACGAGGCAGCACCCCGAGTTGGCGCTGGGCGGGCGGCGATCCTCCGAGCTGCCGTCTACGCCGCAGGAGCCGGCGAAGGCGGTGCAGCCCATGATCGTCCCGCACGCGACGACCGTGTTGGCGGTGAAATACCTGGAAGGCGTCGTCATCGCCGGCGACCGGCGCGCGACCGAGGGATTTCAGATTGCCGAGCGACGCATTGAAAAGGTCTTCAAGATCGACGACTATTCGGCGATGGCCATCGCGGGCGCCGCCGGTCCGTGCATCGAGATGGCAAAGCTGTTCCAGACCGAGTTGGAGCATTACGAGAAATTGGAAGGCATGCAGCTCTCCTGCGAAGGGAAGGCCAATAAGCTTGGCCAAATGGTCAAGGCGAACCTTCCGATGGTGTTTCAGGGACTGGTCGTCATGCCGCTCTATGTGGGCTATGATCTCAAACGCGGCGAAGGCCGAATCTTCAAGTACGACCTGGCCGGAGGCCGCTACGAAGAATCCGATTACCATGCCATCGGGTCCGGGGGGAAAGATGCGCGCAACACGATGCGCGAGCATTTCAAGAAGGGGCTGGCGGAGGCTGACGCCTTGAAGGTGGCGCTCCTGGCGCTGTACAACGCCGCCGACGACGACGTCGGGACCGGCGGGCCTGACCTCGTGCGCGGGATCTATCCGACGGCGAAAGTCGTCAACGGGACCGGGATCACCGACGTGCCGGAATCGCGGATCCGCGGCGTCTACGAAGAGCTGCTAGCCGGCCGTGTGGCGAAGGAACGATAAACATGCCGATGCCCTACTACGTCTCGCCCGAGCAGATGATGCAGGACAAGGCGGAGTATGCCAAAAAAGGCATCGCCAAAGGCCGCTCCATCATCGCCATGGAATATGCGAACGGGATCCTGTTGGCGGCGGAGAACCCGAGCGCCAGCCTGCACAAGATTTCCGAGATCTATGACAACATCGGCTTCGCGGGCGCCGGAAAATACAGCGAGTTCGAAAATCTGCGCAAAGCCGGCATCAGGCACGCGGATCTGAAGGGCTTCATGTACAGCCGCGAGGATGTCACGGCCCGGTCTCTTGCCAACGGCTACTCCCAAAGTTTGGGCACGATCTTCAGTCAGGAAATGAAACCTCTCGAAGTCGAAATTCTCGTCGTCCAGATCGGGCACAATGGCCACACGAACGAAATGTACCGGATATCCTTCGACGGCAGCATCATCGATGAAAAGCAGTTCGCCGTCATCGGCGGCAAATCCGAGGCGGTTCAGGCCGCACTCCGGGAAAAGGTGCCGGCTAGTCCGCCTGATCTCAAAACCGCGCTGAATCTCTGCATCGTGGCGCTCGAGCAGACCGGAAATCAGAAGCTCTCCCTTGAAAGCCTCGAAGTCGCGGTGCTCGATCGTACGCGGGAGAACCGCAAGTTCCGCCGGTACACCTCGGCCGAAACCAAACAGTTCCTCACCTAGTCCGCGGCGAATCCTTCCGCTTCTGTTGAAGATGGGCGGGAGGCCGTGTATTCTCCTTCTATGCCATCCCCTGGTCCCATGAAGCAGCGGATCTTCGGCCTTGAGAACGAGTACGGGCTCATTTTCTCGCCCAACGGCCGTATCTACCTGCCGATGGAAAAGGTGCTCGGCTATATCTTCGAGGGGCTGATCCCCAACAGCTGGCCGTCCAACGCGTTTCTGGTCAACGGGGCGCGGTTTTATCAGGACACGGGCTGTCATCCGGAATATTCGACGCCGGAATGCGACAACATTCTCGATCTCGTCGTCCATGACAAGGCCGGCGAGCGACTCCTGGAAGCCTGCTTGCCGGCGGCGGAAGAACGGCTGCGCGAAGAGGGCCTATCGGGGGAAATCTATATCTTCAAGAACAACACCGATTCTCTCGGCAACACCTATGGATGTCACGAGAACTTTCTCATGCGCCGGGACGTCGATTTTTGGAAGGTCACTGAGCAACTCATCCCGTTTTTCGTGACCAGGCAGGTGTACAGCGGCGCCGGCAAGGTACTCAAAGTCAGCGGGAAGCCGCAGTTCTTCATCTCACAGCGGGCTCAGCACATCCACGAGAAAACCAGCTCCTCCACCACCTCGTCCCGCAGCATTATCAACACGCGCGACGAGCCGCATGCCGATGCGGAACGATACCGCCGCTTGCACATCATCGTCGGGGATTCGAATATGTCCGAGCTGGTCACGTACCTGAAAGTCGGGACGGCGACGCTCGTCCTGTCGATGATCGAAGAAGGGTTTTCGGTGCATGGGATGGAACTCGAAGACCCCGTCAAGGCGATCCGCGAGATTTCCCGAGATCCGACGGTGAAACGGAAAATCAAACTCGACGACGGGCGGCAGATGACCGCCGTGGAAATCCAGCGCGTGTACTTGGACCGGGCACAGGAGTATCTGGCGCAGCAGGACCACGATCCCATCCTGGACGACGTCTGGAAGCGCTGGGCGGCGATCCTGGACAAACTCGAAGAAGACCCAATGCAGCTGGTGCGGGAAATCGATTGGATCACCAAGCGGCATCTCATTCAGTCATACGTCGATAGGAAAGGGTGCAGTTGGGACGATCCGCGCGTCTTCCTCCTGGATCTCCAGTTCCATGACGTCAAGCGTACCAGAGGCCTCTACTACCTCATGGAATCACGAGGGCTGGTGGAGCGGGTCGTGGAAGAGGACGCCATTCAACGGGCCATGTCGACGCCGCCCCAGACCACCAGGGCGAAAGTGCGCGGAGACTTCATTCGCTTTGCCCGTGCAAAGAATCGCTCGTACACCGTCGATTGGACCTACTTGAAGCTCAATGGATACTGGGAAGAAACGATTCTCTGCATGGATCCGTTCAGCGCCGTCAACAGGCGGGTGGATGAATTGGTCTCGCAAGTGTCGGGTTTGCGGTTTTACAGATAGGCGTAACCGATGCTTACTGCTGCGTTGAAAAAGGCCGGCCGGCAGATTTCGCGGTTGGACCGGACGTTGATTATCGTGGTCGTACTGGTGACCAGCGTGTTTCCGGTCGAGTTGTTTCCGAATTCCCCGCCGCCCCCCAAAGGGATCGACGGGCAGTTCAGCGGGCGGCAAGGCCAGGTGCTTGTGGTGAAGGTGCCGCTCGCGGAAGAGGCGTCGGAGGTCAAGGGCACGTTTCTGGATCGGACGATTCCCTTTTTCCGCGAACACCGCGCCGGAGAGCCGGCCGGTTACCTGGGATTGGTCGGCATCGATATGCAGGATGCGCCGGGCACCTACGAACTCGCGGTGACCATCCGGAAGGGCGAGCAGCCGGCCACGCGTCTCAGTTACCATGTACTGATCACGAAGGAAAAATTTGCCGTCGAGCATTTAAAACTTCCCAAAGACAAGGTCGATCTGGACGAGAGGACTGCGGCCCGTTGGAAAAGCGAGCAGGAGCAGGTGCGCCAGGCGCTCGCGGACAATTCGGCGCTTCGTCTGTGGCAAAGCGGCTTCGTCGAACCGGTCCACGGCAGGCGTACAGGCATCTTCGGGAGCGTCCGGATCATGAACGGCCAGCCGCGCAATCCGCACAATGGGGAAGACATCGGTGCGCCGCTGGGGACGGACGTGGCCGTTACCAACGACGGCGTCGTGCGGCTGACGGTCGACCATGTGTTTTCCGGAAGGGGAGTGTTCGTGGATCATGGGTTGGGCTTCTACAGCATGTACTTCCACCTGTCCGAAATTCTCGTTAAAGACGGCGATCTCGTGAAAGCCGGACAAGTCATCGGCAGGGTGGGGGCCACCGGCCGGGCGACCGGGCCGCATTTGCACTGGGGAGTGAAGCTCAACGGGGCCCGCGTCAATCCCTATACGCTCCTCGATCT
>JBKPSD010000156.1:0-7663 GCA_046734935.1 Nitrospirota bacterium | reverse complement strand
GGAAGACGCGCGCGCTGCTGAACCGTTACGGCATTCCGTTGTTCTTCGATGCCTGCAGGTTCGCGGAGAATTGTTTTTTTATTAGGGAGCGCGAGTCCGAATACCGAGACCGGTCTATCTTGGAAATCGCGCAAGAACTTTTCGATCATGGGGATGGCTGCACGATGTCGGCCAAAAAAGACGGCCTGGTGAACATCGGAGGCTTCCTCAGCCTCAACGACGAGCAGTGGGCCCGGGACATCACGAACATGCTTATTCTGGTCGAAGGCTTTCCGACGTACGGCGGCCTGGCGGGCCGGGACCTGGAGGCCATGGCCATCGGCCTTCGTGAAGTGCTCGATGAAGACTATCTCGCATTCCGCGTGGGGCAGGTCCGCTATCTCGGCGAGCTTCTCGATGAGGCAGGCGTGCCGATTCTCAAACCGGTCGGCGGACACGCGGTGTATCTGGACGCCAAAGATTTTCTTCCGCACATTCCGCAGGACGAATTCCCGGCTCAGGCCCTGGCCGTCGAACTCTATCGGAGCTACGGTATTCGGGGCGTGGAAATCGGCACGGTGATGTTCGGAAAGAGAGAAAGCGGGACCGGCCGCATCCTGCATCCTGAACTCGAAATGGTTCGCCTGGCCATCCCCCGCCGCGTGTACACCAACATGCAGATCGCTTACGTCGCTGAATCGATCGTCGACCTTTACCGCCGTCGGGAAAGCCTCTGCGGTCTGATGATGACCTACGAGGCGCCGATGCTTCGCCACTTCACGGCGCGCTTCGAGCAACTGCCCCACGAAACTCCGGCGCGTCAGATGGTGTCCTGAACGAGGTTCTTGTGACGCAGCTCTTCAAAGGATTGGAACGGATCGAAGAAGCCCGCGAGCGGCTGACCGGTAACAGCTTCATGGCGGGGCTCTTTGCGGGCGAGCCCGATTTCTCTCTCCTCGTCATGGGCGATGAATCAGCCGAACACAAAGCGGCGTGGGAAAACTTCCGGCCCAAGCTCGAGCGCTTCCTCACCAACCACGTGGACGCGGACGAAATCGAGCGGACGGCCAAGATCCCGGACGCGGTCATCCGCGGCCTGTTTTCAATCGGCGCGTTCGCCATGAAGATTCCGAAGGAGTACGGCGGACTAGGATTTTCATACGAAAACTACGGTCGAGCCCTCATGCTTATCGCCGGCTGGAGCAACATTCTCGCCCTGACGGTGGCCGTCCCTCAATCCATCGGGATCGCGATGCCGGTGCTGCTCTTTGGCAGCGAAGAGCAGAAACGCCGGTATCTGCCGTTGGTGGCTCGCGAAGCCGTCTCCGCTTTTGCCTTGACCGAGCCCCTGACGGGATCCGATGCCGCCAATATCACCACCGAGGCGATCATGGACACGAGCGGGGCTTATGTGGTCAGCGGCGAGAAACTATGGTGTACGAACGGCCCGATCGCCCGCTTTGCGACGTTGATTGCGCGCGTACCGGCACGACGGATGGAACAGCAGGGCCGCAGCGTGTGGATTCCCGTGCGCAGAGGAGAAAGCGCCGAGCAATCGGTGCATACCGCCTTCGTGCTCGACATGAAATCGCCGGGGGTATCGATCCGCCAGCGATGCCAGTTCGAGGGATGCCGGGGCATCGAGAATGCGCACATCACATTGACCGATGTCCGCATTCCCGCCTCAGACGTCATCGGCGAAGTGGGACGCGGACTCAAATACGCCTTGACCATTCTGAACGTCGGCCGGGCTGTGAGCATTCCGGCGATCTGTCTCGGCATGGCCAAACAAGGCTGGCAGCCGACCCTGGACCGGGCGAATTGTCGAGTGACATTCCAAAAACCTCTCGCCGAACGGCAAACGCAGCGCATGCGGATCGGCCGTATGGCTGCGCGGCTCTTCGCGATGGAGGCCCTCGCATCCGCCGTCTGGCGCATGGCGGATCAACACCGGTATGACGTCCGCATTGAAGCCGCGATCGCCAAGATCTTTTGTTCGGAAACCACCATCCAGTTTCTCAAGGACGCCCAGACGATCTTCGGCGGCGCCGGCTACGAGACGGCGGAGTCGAAGCGCTTCCGCGGTGAGCCGGCCTTCGGCATCGAACAATTGGTCCGTGACGTCGAAATGTACCGCATCGGTGAAGGCGCCACAGATATCCTGCGCCCATTCGTGGCCCGCGAGGCGCTCAATCTGCACCTCGAACATGCCATGAAATTGTTCGATGAAAAGATGTCGATCGTGCGGCGCATTCAGGAACTCGCACGCCTGTCCGTCTTTTACGTGCCCTGGTATCTCCGGCAATGGAGGCCGCGACGCTTGCCTCCAAGGTCTCTTTTCCATCACCCCAAGGTGCGGTCACAACTCCGGTATGTCGAGCGGGCCAGTCGACGGCTCGCCCGAGCCGTGTTCTACGCCTTGCTTTGGCAGCGTCAGGCATTCGAAGACGACCAGGGCCGGCAGAACCGCATCGAAGCGGTCGGCGAGGATCTCCTCGTCATCACTGTGACCAGCCTCCATGCAGAAGCGCGGCAAAGGGGAACGGGACAAGCCGTCTGGGATCTTGCCGATGCGGTGCTTGGGGAGGCTGCCGCACGTGTGAAGCGGCACATGCGAGAACTGCTTTTCAACGATGATAAGAAAACGGCGGCAGTCGGGACAAAAGCCCTGACCGGTTCGTATCGCTCCCTTTCCACGGGAGTCATTGAGCGCAATCTGGAAGACTACCGCGAGGCGGTCGGCGCAGAAGCACCTCAGGTGGAAAGGCACAGCCTCATCGTCTGACGCATTCCCCGGAGGAGCCCGGACGAATAGTCGCCAGGTCGATTTGCTCATCGCTGGACATACCCATGCGCGCCTGGCTGATGGACTCATATCACGGCGTCGAGAAGCTCCGCTTGGGGGAAGTGCCAGATCCCAGACCAGGTCCGGACGACGTACTGTTAGAGCTGCGCTATGCAGCATTGAACCCCGCCGATGCCTTTCTCGCTTCCGGCATGTACCCGGCCAAGCCACGCCTTCCGCACGTCTTGGGCCGCGACGGTGTTGGCGCCGTCGCCATTGTGGGAGAAGCCGTCCGGAACGTAAGTCCGGGAGAAATGCTCGGCATCTTGCGCTGTGACGTGGGTGTCGATGTCTGGGGCACGCTTGCGGAAAAAGTCGTTGTCCCGGCGAAAAGCCTCACCACTGTGCCGCACGGTTGGTCCTCCGAACAAATGGCTGCTGCGCCGCTGGTTTTCCTGACGGCTTGGCAGGCGCTCACGCAATGGTCCGCTCCGGCGGCCCCTCCGCCTCCTGGATCCACGTTGCTTGTGACCGGCGCCTCCGGCGGCGTTGGAGTCGCCTCGGTGCTGCTCGGCAAGTCGATGAAGATGACCGTGCTGGCGTTATCCAGGAGCGCAGACAAGCGAGCCCGACTGAAGGAACTTGGCGCCGATTTTGTGTTCGATCCCAACGACCGTCAGCTCGCGACCTCGATCGCAGCCGCTGCCGGAACGAACAAACTGGACTTGATCATTGACAGCGTCGGCGGCATGTTATTCCCACGTCTGGTACCGCTCCTCGGCTATGGAGGCCGAGTCAGCGTGGTCGGCAGAAGCGGCGGGTGCGTGCCCGAATTCAATACGGCGACGCTGCTGTTTCGCCGCATTCGCATCGGCGGGGTCTCGGTTGGCGATTATCATCCCTCGGAGGCGCAGACCATTTGGAAGGAGATTGTCGCTCGACTTGATGCCATCGGGCGCCGGCCGTTGATCGACAGTATCGTTCCCTTTGAAAAGGTTCATGACGGATTCAGCCGCTTGGCCGCGGGGCCGATGGGCAAGGTGCTTCTAGGGGTGCGCGACAGTAGCTAGGAAACACCTGGAAGTTGCGTACGTTCCTCGAAGGGACAGATCCGTGATCTCATTTTCGTTGCTCGACCTCACGTTATCTTCACCCCTGGAAAATCTTGCTCTCGAGGAAGCGCTGCTCGAGGAACTCGAGGAACAGGGGGGGACCCCGGTCCTTCGGTTATGGGAAAGCGATCGGTACTTTGTCGTGCTCGGCCGTTCTTCAGGCATCGATGACGACGTCCACCTTGAAGCGTGCCACAAAGACTGCGTGCCCATCTTGCGCAGGGCCAGCGGCGGCGGCACGGTGCTTCAAGGCCCCGGCTGTCTTTCGTATGCGTTTGTGCTCCCGATTGCTCTGCATGCGGACTTACGGGATATTCGCCGGACCAATGAGTTTTTTTTACGACCAATCGCGACGGCCCTGTCTCGGTGGCAGCCTGCCATCACCCTGCAGGGCATCAGCGATCTGGCCGTTGATAGACGGAAGATCTCCGGCAATGCACAACGCAGAACAAGGACTGCCCTACTCTTTCACGGCACGCTGCTTCACGGAATGCAGGCGAAGGTCATTTCCCGCTATTTGAAGGAACCGAAACGGCAACCGGAGTATCGAAACGACCGGCGCCACGCTGACTTTTTAAGAACGATCGACGTACTGCCCGACGACATCAAGAATGCGATTGCCGATGTGTGGAAGGCGGACATCGAATTGAAATCCTGGCCGCAGCTCCGCATGAGAAACGCAATGGCCAAGGTCGCCGAGCGAAGCACTCCCCTGCAAGCCTAATCCATACAGGAACATTTCGTGGAGGGTCTAACGTCGATGAGGCGCCGGTACGCGCAAGCCCAACGTCACTACGCAAGCGCACTTCCTTTCCCCTGTCGGCTCGATCTTCCATGAACGGCGACTGAATGAAACATGCCGTTTTGGAGATAATGGCTTCTCAAACTCAATGTGGTAGCCGGCTCGGACTGCCAAGGTATAGCTTCCCCTGCGGCCTCACACGTCATTGAAGTGAGTTAACCTTCACGATGAGCGCATCGGTGCTCATTGCTGACATCATTCGCCTTTCCCCGCTCCGCATCGCACTGAGCGGGTGCGGAATCCAATCTCACGGGCGGGTCCCCGATCTGTATTGGAGGGGCACCGGGTGTCAGTTTGGATGCTTCGTCCGAACAAAGGCTCCGATGGCCATCCTCGCTGGAGGCACTGACGGCAAAATAATATTGCGTGTTAAATTCAAGCCCAGTGATCAAAGCAGCCGGTTCGGATACGTCGAGCGAACTCTCGTAGTTGCACGACCCGGCCCCTCCGCTCGATCCCTTCCCGTAATGGACCGTGTAAGTGATTGCAGCGTGATACTTAACCTGTTCCCACGATAACGAAGCAGTTGCTCCCGTACCTCCATCGTCTCCTGCGCAACCAGTTAGCACTGCTATGGACAGTCCAAAGGCAAACGAAGCCAACCAAGAGTAAACTCTCTTCATCAATCACCTAGAGAATTGAAGGTTCTAGCGGGCGGCGTAGCAACTAGAGTCGTGCAACTAGCAGCTGGTTCCGCTTAAATTTTTATCTTGGCAAGGCAATTGATGTGCCAAGGTATCCAGATCAATCCTGTCAAGGATTTATCACCCTGACAGGACAAATGATGTGAAATTTGTGAAGGAATTTGAGTGCATTCGGAGAGAACAGCCTAGCGGTTGTGAAGGTCATGTAAGCGAAATCGAAAGATTGTGAATCGCGGCAGTGTCAATCCGAAATGTATGCGATTGGTCAGATCAGATGCGGTGGTCGGAAGTGGAATTGGACCTGCGTGTGCTAACGCTGCCCTATGACAAATCCCGAGGGCTGCAGTACGTCCGTCTCAATGAGAGGCCATGGCGATCCTCCGTGCCCGCCTCACTCTCTCCTGGCAATCCATCGTGGTGCCTCGACGGGCGGTTCGGAGCGCGAAGTTCGAGGGCATTAGCTGGCACACGTTGCGGCACTCGTTCGCCAGTCGCCTGGCGATAATGGGTTCGCCGTCTTCGGTATCGTCGTAAGACGGATGTCAATGCGACTAGCAAATGGATCGCCTTTCGTTCGACTTTGATCGTCTTGGTAAATTTTATATTTAAAGGCATTTGGCATTGCTCTCGCCCTTCCGCACGAAAGAATATTTACGGATGTTGATATATGAGCACTCATTTTAGGCGCGCATTCACTTTTTCGGAGGCGTGCCAGTCCCTCAAAGTCCTGTCGCTAGGACGCCTCACGATTGGACCAGTAAAGCGGCTGCATCAGAGATGATCGAGTGCAAGGTGATTTCGTAGATTGCAAAGCCAAAATTGTTGGGGTGTGTGCGTTATGGTCGATCGATGTGATTGTTCAGCACCCAACATCATTCGTAAGCGTTACGAGGTGAAATCGTGAGCGTCGAAAAGCACACGGCGGATGACCTTTGCTTTGCAGGACGTGCAGTGCGCGTTGATTAAGGGGCGCGAGCTTCGGCGGCTGGGCTCGCGCCCTCAGAACTCCTCCCACCGCCTTGTCTGGCTGCGGGGCGTTGTCGGAAGTCAGCGCTCTGCAGTGCGCTCTCAATACTGAATATGAAGGATTATCGTAGCTTGGATTCGACCTTAGTTTTGACGGTCGAAATAGCTTTGAAGACTGCCTTATCGAGAATGTCTCCGCTCATCATGGTCTTGTGGAATGCGGCTTTTGCGCCATTTTTCATAGCGAGTTCTAACAAGAATGGATTGGATAGTGTTGTAAGGACGATCACTGCAATCTCAGGTTGAAGCGCACGTGGAACTAATTTTGCCAACACTTCGAAGCCAGACATGTCCGGCAAGTCGATTTCGAGAATTACACACTCGATTGGTTGCCGTGAGCAGACTGCTAGACCAGATTGACCAGTCCACGCTTGGACGACATCGTAATCGGGTGAAGACGCCTTGAGGCGCTGAGCATAGTACTCGCGGTCTTTGTGATTTCCGTCGATGAGAAGAATCGGAATAGCGTCCGACATATTGACCGCCCAGGGACCCTTTTTCCAGAGCGGGGAAGGGAAATAGAGTGTGGGCGCATTAGTATCCGCCGTCAATTGGCTTTAAATGCTTAGCAGTAGCCGTTTTGCGCCGATTGAGGTTACGAGGCATCGCATCATCAAGGGGCCTAGATAATTTTCAATTGCGACCAATATGTTCAAGACTCCACCATGCCTTTGAACGGTTCGATCCATGCGTCTGACATGCCAAGACCACGTTCGTAATGATCGAGCATGGCGTGCCAACACCAGAATTGCGCGTGTTCCAATTTCTCAAAGATCGGTCCGTCTAGTGGCTGGCGGATGCCCAGCATGCGGCCCTCTCGCGCATAGACGGCTGGGCGATAGCCTGTGATGTATGTCTTCATGCACTACAATGGGCCGCGGCGTCGGAAAGACCCGCCGAGGCGATATCGCGATCACTTCTTGCAAGCCAATTCATCTAGAAGTCGGCCAACAGTGCCTGGCGGACTTTTTTCTTCCCATGGGTATTTTCTGGAAGTGTCTTTGGAAGTATCAGCTAACACAGTGCCTTGCCCCATATTGCCGGAAAACCACATAACTCGCAGCAACCGTGCACGCACGTCTGTGCAATCGAATTGCATTAAGTGCTCTTGGGATAGGAAGGGCGGTATATTTCGTACGCCGCGTTTTGCCACTTTGTGATCGTAGAGCACCCACATTTCGACCTGGTCCCCCTTGCGGTGAACTCTCGCTGCGTCAGCATATACCGTATCCTCATCACTGCCAATTGGGCCGAGAGAAAACCAGTCCGGCGTACCAGAATCACAGATGAACATCTTGTTGTATCTGCGCATGGG
>JBKPSD010000155.1:0-15220 GCA_046734935.1 Nitrospirota bacterium | reverse complement strand
CTCGCTCGCTTTGGCCACTTCGTCATAGCTGATGAACTTCGCCATGCCCTTGTCCGCGCTGATCTTCGTCAACGCCGCCGTCAACGTCGTCTTCCCGTGGTCGACGTGCCCGATCGTCCCGATATTGACGTGCGGCTTCTTACGCTCATATTTCGCTTTCGCCATACCTCAGCTCCTTCTCAAATCGATGGTCATCGGATCACGTTACTCGCCACGATACTTGGCGACGATCGCCTCCGAAATCTGTTTCGGAACCTGCTCGTATCGATCGAATTCCATGCTGTACGTCGCGCGGCCCTGCGTGCGCGACCGGAGATCGGTGGCATAGCCGAACATCTCCATAAGCGGCACCGAGGCTTCTATTGCCTGCGCGCCCGCCCGGACTTTCATCCCCTGGACTTTGCCGCGCCGGCCGTTCAAGTTGCCGATAACGTCGCCCATGAATTCTTGGGGAACGAGGACTTCGACTTTCATGATCGGCTCGAGCAGCACCGCGTCCGCTTTCTTACACGCCTCCGAAAATCCCATCGAGCCGGCAATCTTGAACGCCATTTCGTTCGAATCCACCTCGTGATAGGACCCGTCGATGACCGTGACCTTGATGTCGCGCAGGGGATATCCGGCGATGACTCCGTTTTCCATGCGCTCCTTGACGCCTTTTTCGATGGCCGGGATGTATTCCTTCGGAATCGCTCCGCCGACGATCTTGTTGACGAACTCCAA
Source organism: Nitrospirota bacterium (assembly GCA_046734935.1). Lineage (GTDB taxonomy): Bacteria > Nitrospirota > Nitrospiria > Nitrospirales > Nitrospiraceae > Nitrospira_C. Next base: position 14,497 of record JBKPSD010000155.1, on the reverse strand, counting down.
ACCCTTGCCCGACTCCGACGGTTCGACCGTCAACACCACGTGGCCGTATTGGCCGCGGCCGCCGGTCTGCTTGATGTATTTGGATTCGGCCTCCGCCTTCCTGCGAATCGTCTCTCGGAACGCCACTTCCGGCTTTCCGACGTTGGCCTCGACCTTGAATTCCCGCAGCAGGCGGTCGACGATGATTTCCAGGTGTAATTCGCCCATGCCGGCAATGATCGTCTGCGCCGTTTCTTCGTCGGTCCGCACCCGGAACGAAGGATCTTCCTGGGCGAGCTTCTGAAGCGCAAATCCCATCTTCTCCTGGTCCTGCTTCGTCTTCGGCTCGATCGCCATGGCGATGACCGGCTCAGGGAACTTCATCACTTCCAGCAGCACCGGCTGCTTTTCATCCGCCAGCGTGTCGCCGGTTGTCGCGCCCTTCAATCCGACGGCAGCGACGATATCGCCCGCATGCGCGGCATCGATCTCTTCGCGCTTGTTCGCGTGCATCTTCAGCAGGCGGCCGATGCGGTCCTTCGTGCCCTTGGTGACGTTGAGGACAGGCGTGCCTGTCTTCAAGGTCCCGGAGTACACGCGGAAGTAGGTCAATTGACCGGCGAACGGATCCGACATGATCTTGAAGGCGAGGGCGGAAAAGGGCTCGGTATCGGCCGGCTTACGCTCGAGTTCTTTGTTGGTGTTCGGATCGAGGCCTTTGACCGCCGGAATATCGAGCGGAGAGGGAAGATATTCCACGACGCCGTCCAACAGCTGCTGCACTCCCTTGTTCTTGAAGGCCGATCCGCAAAGGACCGGCGTCACTTTCATTTTGATGGTGGCGGCGCGAATTACACGGTGGATCTCTTCTTCCGTCAACGACTGGCCGTTGAGATATTTCTCCATGACCTGATCATCGAACTCGGCGACCGCTTCCAGCATTTTTTCACGGTACTCTTTGGCCTTATCGAGCAGGTCCGCAGGAATCTCTTCGATCTTGTACTTGGCGCCGAGAGTTTCATCGTCGTACACGTAGGCTTTCATGCTGACCAGATCGATCGAGCCGCGGTATTCCGATTCGCGTCCGATCGGGATTTGGATGGGCACAGGGTTCGCGCCGAGCCGGTCGATGATAGTTTGCACGCTGAAATAAAAGTCGGCGCCGACCCGGTCCATTTTGTTCATGAAGGCGATGCGCGGAACCTGATACTTGTCCGCCTGCCGCCAGACCGTTTCGGACTGTGGTTCCACACCCTGCACGGAATCGAACACGGCCACCGCGCCGTCAAGCACGCGCAATGAACGCTCGACCTCGATCGTGAAGTCCACATGGCCGGGCGTATCGATGATGTTGATCCGATGGTCTTTCCAGAAGCAGGTTGTCGCAGCCGCGGTGATCGTGATGCCGCGCTCGCGCTCCTGCTCCATCCAGTCCATCGTCGCCGCGCCTTCGTGCACTTCACCCATCTTGTGCGTCATACCGGTGTAATAGAGGATGCGCTCCGTCGTCGTCGTCTTCCCGGCATCGATATGGGCCATGATGCCGATATTTCTCGTTCTATCTAGTGGTGCTTGCCTTGCCATGTTGTCCCTTTAAAAAACACACGTGCTGCAGAAGAGCCGACTACTGCTGCGATTCAGGGGCACCCCGCGTCTGCGGATCGCAGCACGGCCCAACTGCAGCACGAAACGACGTTACCAGCGATAGTGCGCGAAGGCCTTGTTCGCCTCCGCCATCCGATGCACGTCTTCCCGTTTCTTGACCGCGGCCCCTGTATTATTCGACGCGTCCAACAGCTCAGCCGCGAGCTTTTCCCGCATGCTCTTGCCGCCGCGCGTCCTCGCATATTCCGACAGCCATCGCATGGCGAGAGACATCCTGCGCACCGGACGGATTTCTACCGGCACCTGATAGGAGGCACCGCCGACCCGACGGGATTTCACTTCAACGATCGGCTTGACATTGTCGATGGCCGACCGGAAGACTTTGAGCGGGTCTCCGCCTGTTTTTTCCTGGATGACGTCGAACGCACCGTAACAAATCCGCTCAGCTGTGCTCTTCTTGCCGCCTTCCATCAGGATGTTGAGGAATTTTCCCACGACCTTGTCGCGGTATCGCACATCCGGAAGGGGCTCTCTCTGTCCTAGAAATCTGCTTCGTGGCATAGTCGATGACTTTCCTGAATGCTAGATGATCGTGAATGCTACTTCGGACGCTTCGCGCCGTACTTTGAGCGGCCCTGCTTGCGGTCGGCGACACCAACGGCATCGAGGGCGCCGCGCACGATGTGATAGCGCACGCCCGGCAGGTCTTTGACGCGGCCGCCGCGCACCAGCACGATGGAGTGTTCTTGTAAGTTATGCCCGACGCCCGGGATGTAGGTGGTGACTTCCATTCCGTTGGTCAACCGCACGCGCGCAACCTTTCGAAGCGCAGAGTTCGGTTTCTTCGGCGTCGACGTATAGACGCGCAGGCAGACTCCCCGTTTTTGCGGGCAGGACTTCAGCGCGGGACTTTTCGTCTTCGCGTGGGCCAATTGTCGGCCCTTTCTCACTAACTGATTGATCGTTGGCATCGTGAATCTTTCTCTTGGCTCAAAACCACGTGGTCTGGCGGGCCCATCAAGGGCAAAGCCCGCGGATTATAATGATGCCCGCGGGCGCTGTCAAGCCGAGAAAACCACGCGGGCTATGTCCCCGCCCCTTCCGTCGCGGCAGCCGCGCCTTCCCTCGGCAATGCAGCCGGTTCAGGTGCGCCAACCACGACCGGCTCCGGCTTCGGACTGATCACGAACGTGTCGCGATACTCCTCGAAGCCGCTGCCGGCAGGGATCAAGCGTCCGACAATGACGTTTTCTTTCAGGCCGAGAAGATTGTCTTCCCGTCCGTTGATCGCCGCCTCCGTCAGCACGCGCGTCGTTTCCTGGAACGAGGCTGCGGAAATGAAACTGTCGGTGGTCAAGGCCGCCTTGGTGATGCCGAGCAGGACCGGCTTTCCGAGCGCCGGTTTACCGTCTTTCTTCAAGACGCGCTCGTTTTCTTCCTCAAACACCATTTTGCTCACCTGACTGCCGGGCAGAAATTCCGTGTCGCCCGGATCCTCGATCCGGACCTTTCTCAACATCTGACGGACAATGATCTCGATGTGCTTGTCGTTGATTGACACGCCCTGCAGTCGATAGACGTCCTGCACCTCGTCCACCAAATACTTCTGCAACTCGTTCGGTCCGAGCACGTCGAGGATGTCATGCGGATTGGCGGAACCGTCCATCAACGGTTCTCCGGCGCGCACCCAATCGCCCTCATGGACGTTGACGTGCTTGCCTTTGGGAATGAAGTATTCTTTGACGTCTCCCATCTTGTTATCGACCAGCACTTTTCGCTGGCCCTTCACGAATCCGCCGTACGACACTTCTCCGTCGATTTCACTGATGACGGCTTGTTCCTTCGGCTTTCTCGCCTCGAACAACTCCGCCACACGCGGCAGACCACCGGTGATGTCCTTCGTCTTCGTGGTTTCGCGCGGGATCTTGGCCAGCACGTCGCCGGGGTGCACCGTCGCACCCTTTTCAACGAAGATGTGGGCGCCGACCGGCAGCAGATACCGGGCAACAGTATTGGTGCCGCCCGACACCTTGGCCGTCTTCCCGCCCTCGTCCTTGATCGAGACGCGAGGACGCAGCGTCGCACCGGAGTGCTCGATGATGACTTTGCGGGAAAGCCCGGTCACCTCATCGAACTCCTCCTTCATCGTGACGCCTTCGACGATGTCGCCGTAGGCCACTTTGCCGCCGACTTCCGTCAAGATGGTCAACGAATACGGATCCCATTCCACCAGTTTCTGCGCCAGTTCGACGCGGTCTCCGTCTTTGATCTTAATCTTGGCGCCGTAGACGACCGGATATTTCTCGCGCTCTCGGCCGTTCTCATCGACAATCGCGATTTTGGCGTTGCGGTTCATCACCACCCATTCGTTCTCTTTATTCTTCACGGCGATGCCGCCGTTATGCACGTCGGCATTCTTCTTCGCATCAAAACTCATGAACTTCATCTTGCCGGCGTGCTTGGCTTCGAGCACCGTTTGTTCGACGACCTTGCTGGCCGTTCCACCGATGTGGAAGGTGCGCATGGTCAGCTGCGTGCCTGGCTCTCCGATGGACTGTGCGGCTATGACGCCGACCGGCTCGCCCTTTTCGACCAGGCGCCCGCGCGCCAGATCGCGGCCGTAACAGGCGCGACACACGCCGCGGCGCGATTGGCAGGTCAGTACCGACCGGATTTTCACCCGATCGACCGCCGCTTCCACCACATCTTTCGTCCGTTCTTCGGTGATTTCTTCGTTGAATGAGACGATGACCTCCCCGGTCACCGGATCCCGAATGTCCTCGGCGGCCAGACGGCCGAGGATGCGCTCCTCGATCGGCTGGATGATTTCTCCACCTTCGACCAAGGCACTCACAAAAATGCCGTCGGTCGTGCCGCAATCGATCTCGCTGATAATGACATCCTGTGCGATATCGACCAACCGGCGCGTTAAATAACCGGAGTTAGCCGTCTTCAACGCCGTATCGGCCAACCCTTTGCGCGCACCGTGCGTCGAGATGAAATACTGCAGCACGGTCAAACCTTCACGGAAATTCGCCGTAATCGGCGTTTCAATGATCTCGCCCGACGGCTTAGCCATCAGGCCGCGCATACCGCCCAGCTGCCGGATCTGCTGTGAGCTTCCTCGCGCGCCGGAGTCCGCCATCATGAAGATCGGGTTGAAGGCTTCGTCCTTGCTCGGATCGCCTCCCGCGCCCAATTCCTTCATCATTTCGCCGGCGACCTGTTCGGTCACGTGAGCCCAGATGTCGATGACCTTGTTATAGCGCTCGCCATTGGTGATCAACCCTTCGGCATACTGGCGCTCGATCTCGTTGACCTCGCGCTGGGCCTTGCCGATGAGCTCTTCCTTCTTGCTCGGAATGTGCATGTTGTCGATGCAGATCGAGACCCCTGCTCGGGTTGCATAGGTAAAGCCGGCGTCTTTGATCTTGTCCAGGAACATGACGGTTTCGCGATGACCCGATTGACGATAGACGGCGTCGATCAGCTTCGTGACTTCCTTCTTCGTCATCAGCTTATTCGCGTACGAGAACGGCATGCCCTGGGGCAGCACCTCCGAAAGCACGACGCGGCCCACGGTGGTCTGCACCAAATTGCCGTCAATGCGCACTTTGATGCGCGCATGTTCCTCGACTTCTCTCGCGTCAAAGGCGATACGCACTTCCTCGGTCGAACCGAAGATCTTGCCCTCGCCTTTGGCCCCGACTCGCTCCTTTGTCAGCCAGTAGCAGCCGAGCACCATGTCCTGAGACGGCACGGCAATCGGCTTGCCGTTCGCGGGCGAAAGGATGTTGTTGATGGACATCATCAACACTCGCGCTTCCACCTGCGCTTCGACGGACAAGGGAACGTGCACCGCCATCTGGTCGCCGTCGAAGTCCGCGTTGAAGGCCGCGCAAACCAACGGATGCAACCGGATGGCCTTGCCTTCCACGAGGACGGGATCGAATGCTTGAATGCCCAGCCGGTGGAGCGTGGGCGCTCGGTTGAGCAGCACCGGATGCTCGCGAATGACTTCATCGAGCACGTCCCAGACCTCCGGCCGCTCTTTTTCCACGAGGCGTTTGGCGCTCTTAATGGTGGTGGCCGCTCCCCGCTCTTCCAGCTTATGGAAGATGAACGGCTTGAACAGCTCGAGGGCCATTTTCTTTGGCAAGCCGCATTGATGGAGACGCAGCTCGGGACCGACCACGATCACCGTCCGGCCCGAATAGTCGACCCGTTTGCCCAGGAGATTTTGTCGGAACCGGCCTTGCTTGCCCTTGAGCATGTCGCTCAGCGACTTGAGCGGACGCTTGTTCGGTCCGCGGATCGCACGACCCCGGCGTCCGTTATCGAACAAGGCATCGACGGCTTCCTGCAGCATCCGCATTTCATTGCGAATGATGACGCCTGGCGCCTTTAATTCCATGAGGCGTTTCAAGCGGTTGTTCCGGTTGATGACCCGGCGATACAAGTCGTTGAGATCGGAGGTGGCAAACCGGCCGCCGTCCAGCGGAACGAGCGGGCGCAGCTCCGGCGGCAGCACCGGAATCACGTCCATGATCATCCATTCGGGCTTGTTGCCCGATTTCCGGAACGCCTCGATGACTTTGAGTTGCTTGGCGTATTTTTTCTTCATCGCGGCCGAGGTGGACACCTTGGCCTTGGCCTTGATTTCATCCCACTTGGCGTTGATGTCGATCTTGCGCAGCAATTCGCGAATCGCTTCGGCACCGATGCCGACCTTATATGCATTGGGCGCATACTCGGACTGTAGCTGACGCAGCTTCTCCTCTGTGACCAAGTCCTTTTCGGTCAAGTCGGTCTGGCCGGCGTCCACGCAGACGTAGCTCTCGAAGTAGAGAATCTTTTCGAGCTGCTTCAAACTCATGTCGAGCAGCGTCCCGATCCGGCTTGGAACGCCCTTCAAAAACCAGATGTGTGCGACCGGCGCGGCGAGTTCAATGTGGCCCATCCGCTCCCGGCGAACTTTGGATTGAATGACTTCGACCCCGCACTTGTCGCAGACGATGCCGCGGTGCTTCATGCGCTTGTATTTGCCGCAATTGCACTCCCAGTCCTTGATAGGACCGAAAATCTTGGCACAGAACAATCCGTCCTTTTCCGGCTTGAACGACCGGTAATTGATCGTCTCCGGCTTTTTCACTTCGCCGTAGGACCAGGATCGGATCTTTTCAGGCGACGCGATGCGGATGCGCATCGAATCGAATGAGACCGAATCCCGCGGCTTTTCAAATAATGTGTATACGCCTTCCAAAGTAGACCTCCTCTGATACCGGCTGGTGCCGGTTCAAGTAGTTAGTCCTGCGTCTTGACCAATTCGACGTCCAGTCCCAGACTCTGCAGTTCTTTCACCAACACGTTGAACGATTCGGGCAACCCTGGTTCGAGGAAGGGCTCACCCTTCACCACCGCCTCGTACATGCGGGACCGACCCGGCACGTCGTCGGATTTCACGGTCAGGAACTCCTGCAAGGTGGAGGCGGCTCCATAGGCCTGCAACGCCCACACTTCCATTTCGCCTAACCGCTGGCCGCCGAACTGGGCCTTGCCGCCCAACGGCTGCTGGGTCACGAGCGAATAGGGGCCGATCGAACGGGCGTGGATCTTGTCGTCCACCAAGTGGTGCAGCTTTAGCACGTACATGTAGCCGACCGTCACCGGACTTCCGAAGGATTCGCCAGTCCGGCCATCCATAAGGACCGACTGGCCGCTGGCAGGCAGTTTGCCTTTCTTCAGCAGATCCTTGATCTCTTTTTCCGATGCACCGTCGAACACCGGACTCGCCACCTTGATGCCGAGCGCTTTTGCAGCCCAGCCCAGGTGGGTCTCCAAGATCTGTCCGACGTTCATGCGCGACGGCACGCCCAAGGGATTGAGCACGATCTCCACCGGTGTGCCGTCCGGTAGATACGGCATGTCTTCTTCCGGCAACACACGGGAGACGACGCCCTTGTTGCCGTGCCGGCCGGCCATCTTGTCGCCGACCTGAATCTTGCGCTTCATCGAAATATAGACCTTGACGAGCTTGATCACGCCCGGCGGCAATTCGTCGCCGCGCTTGAGGCGTCCGACCTTCTCGTCATAGAGCGTCTGGAGAATCTCGACCTGCTCCTTGGCCCGGCGCTCGACGTCTTCCAGCTCCTTTTGTTCATCCGGATCGCTGAGGATGATGTAGCGAACCGATTCGTCGGAGAGCCGCTTGAGAATTTCCGCCGTGAGCTTGCCCTTCTTCTTCAGAATGACGTCGCCGCTTTCCGGATCCATGAGATCCCGGCCGACAACTTTGCCCAACAAGAGCTTACGGACTTTCTTGGTCTTTTCCTCGTCGATGATGCGCAGCTCCTCATGGTGATCGCGCTGCAGCCGCATCGTGTCTTCGCTTTCGATGCTCTTGGACCGCTCGTCTTTGTCCAGCCCTTTGCGGGAGAAGATCTTGACGTCGACGACGATCCCCTCGACACCGGGAGGAACCGTCAAGGAGGTGTCCTTGACGTCGCCTGCCTTCTCACCGAAGATCGCCCGGAGCAGTTTTTCTTCGGGCGTGAGCTGCGTTTCGCCTTTTGGCGTCACCTTGCCGACCAGAATGTCCCCAGGCTTCACTTCCGCGCCGATGCGAATGATGCCGCTCTCATCGAGATTACGGAGGGCTTCTTCGCCGACGTTGGGGATGTCGCGGGTGATGTCTTCCTTACCGAGTTTGGTATCCCGCGCTTCCACTTCGAACTCTTCGATGTGGATCGAGGTGAACGCATCTTCACGGACCAGTTTCTCGCTGAGAAGAATGGCGTCTTCGAAGTTGTATCCGCCCCACGGCATGAACGCCACGAGCACGTTCTTCCCGAGAGCCAATTCGCCTTGATCGATCGCGGGGCCGTCAGCGAGGACCTGGCCCTTCTTGACCGGCTGTCCGATCCGAACTACCGGCGTTTGCGTGATGCAGGTGTTCTGATTCGATCGCTGGAACTTGATCAGGTCGTAGACGTCGAGGCCCGTATCGTTCCGCTTGCGGCCTTCTTTGCTGTCCGACCGCACGACGATGCGAGTCGCGTCCACGCTTTCGACCACCCCCGACCGGCGTGCCTGAACCACATACCCGGAATCCCGCGCCACGACGGCTTCCATGCCGGTGCCGACGAACGGCGCTTCTGCCTTCAGAAGCGGCACCGCCTGGCGCTGCATGTTCGAACCCATCAATGCGCGGTTTGCATCGTCATGTTCGAGGAACGGCACCAGCGCAGTGGCCACGCTGACCACCTGCTTCGGCGACACGTCCATATATTCGACACGATCAGGTGTGATGGTCACGAAATCGCCGCCCGATCTCGCGGACACCGTTTCGGACACCAATCGCCCTGAGCCGTCCAGTTTTGAGTTGGCTTGAGCGATCAGGAACTTGTCGCCTTCGATGGCCGAGAGAAATTCGATCTGCTCGGTCACGCGGCCTTTTTCCACGCGCCGGTACGGCGCCTCGATGAATCCGAATTCGTTGATCCTGGCATAGGTCGCCAGCGACGTAATCAATCCGATGTTCGGGCCTTCCGGCGTTTCGATCGGACAGATACGGCTATAGTGCGACGGATGAACGTCGCGTACTTCAAATCCCGCGCGCTCTCTCGTCAAGCCGCCGGGTCCGAGCGCAGACAACCGCCGCTTGTGGGTGATTTCGGCCAGCGGATTCGTCTGGTCCATAAATTGCGACAATTGACTGCTGCTGAAGAACTCCTTCACGGCCGCCACGACCGGCTTTGCGTTGATCAAGTCGTGCGGCAGGACCGTTTCCATGTCGAGCAGGTTCATCCGCTCCTTGATGCTGCGCTCCATGCGGACGAGTCCTAATCGGAACTGGTTTTCGAGCAATTCGCCGACGGATCGCACACGACGATTTCCCAAGTGATCGATGTCGTCGATTTCGCCCTTTCCCATTTTGAGATTGACGAGATAGCGGATGACTTCGACGATGTCCTGGGACGTCAGCGTCCGTTGCTCCAATGGCAGATCGAGGACCAGCTTCTTATTCAACTTCAATCGGCCGACCGGCGAAAGATCATATCGCTTCGAGTTGAGAAACAGATTGTCGAAAAGCGCTCTGGCGGTTTCGACCGACGGCGTTTCTCCCGGCCTGAGACGCCGGTAGATCTCGACCATTGCCTCTTCCTTCGAGACCGTTCGCTCCATCTCCAGCGTGTCGAGAATGACGGGCGTGCTCGTCGCCGCGTCGAAGAAGATGACTTTGAACTCCTCAATCTCGCTTTCGATGATCTTGTCGATGATTTCCGCCGTGAGCCGCTGATTTTTCTCGACGAGCTTGTTCTTCTTCGCGTCAACTACTTCGCTCAACACCGCGCGGCCGACCAACTCGGTGGGCGCGACCGGAATCTCCTTGACTCCCGCCGCCTTCAATTTGGCGATGATGCCCTTGGTCAGCTTGGCCCCTTCCTTCACGAGCGGCTCTTTGCCTCCCTTGTCGGCCACTTCCGACGATGCGCGCATCCCCTGATGGATTTCCGGATCCAGCTTGCGCATGAGCTTGCCCTTGGCTACCCGGATTTCCTCGACGGGGTAGTACATCTTCAGCAGGTCGTCGCTCGAAAAGCCGAACGCCTTGAGCAGAATGGTCGCTGGCATTTTCCGCCGACGGTCGATGCGGACGTAGAGGATATCGCGCGCATCGAACTCAAAATCCAGCCATGAGCCCCGATAGGGGATGATGCGGGCGCTGTACAGTACCTTGCCGCTCGCATGGGTGCGGCCTTTATCGTGCGTGAACGAGGCGCCTGGCGACCGGTGAAGCTGGCTGACGACGACGCGTTCCGTGCCATTGACGATGAACGTGCCACGTTCCGTCATCAGCGGCAGCTCCCCGACATAGACCTCCTGCTCCCGGACGTCGAGCACCTTCTTCTTCGGCCCCTTGTCCTCCTTGTCGAACACCACGAGACGCACGCGCAGCTTGAGGGGCACGGCGAAGGTCATGCCCTGCTCGAGGCATTCCCGCTCGTCGTACTTCGGCGTTCCAAGGGTATAGCTCGTGAATTCGAGTATCGCCGTGTTGTTGTAATCGGGAATCGGAAACACGCTGGCCAAGGCCGCCTGCAATCCATGATCTTTTCTTCGTTCCGGCTCGACTTCGAACTGGAGGAATTCCTCGTAGGAACGCTTCTGGATCTCGATGAGATCCGGGATATCGATGCTCGTCCGAATACGGGAAAAATCCTTCCGTTCGACGAACTCTTGTAGAGTCGTTTCGGGCATTCCGCAGTCCTCCACTACATATGGTTGGGCTTGGGCACCCGTTCATCGCGGGTGCCCGCAGATGCTGAACGGACCGAACTACTTGATCTCGACCTTCGCGCCGCTCTCTTCCAACTTCTTCTTCATGGCATCGGACTCTTCCTTCGTCGCACCGGTCTTGACCGGCTTGGGAGCTCCCTCAACCAGGTCTTTGGCTTCCTTGAGTCCGAGGTTCGTGAGTTCGCGAACCACTTTGATGACTTGAATCTTCTTGTCGGCAGGCGCAGACGCGAGGATGACGTCGAACGCGGTCTTCTCCTCGGCCGGAGCGGCAGCCGCTCCGCCGGCGGCAGGCGCTGCGGCAACGGCAACGGGCGCAGCAGCCGTAACTCCAAAACGGCTCTCCAACCCTTTCACCAACTCGGCCAAATCCAGCACGCTCATGCTCTCAATGGCCTTGATCAATTCCTCCTGCGACAACTTCGTGGCTGTGGCTGACATGTCCCCTTCTCCTTTCCGTTTATCCTGAATGGCTGCAATGACTCTGACAAACTTGCTCAACACCGCGTTCAATGTATAGACGACCCCGCGAATCGGCCCCTGCATTGCCGACAGCAGCATCGCAATGAGGACTTCTTTCTTGGGCAGCTTGGCGACGGCCGCCAGATCGGCCGCCTGCAACACCTTGCCCTCGAGCACGCCGAGCATGATCCGGATTTTTTCCTCACGCTTTTCCGCCGCGATGAAATCCTTGAGGATCTTGGTCGGCAATACCGGATCGTCGTAGCCGATCACGACACCGGTGGGACCCCTGAGAGATGCCTTTAATCCGGCGATGGTCGTCCCTTCAGCCGCCCGGATCGCCAGCGTATTCTTGACGACCTTGTATTCGGCCTTGGCTGCGCGCAGCTGCTTGCGCAGTTCCGTGACGTGGTTGACCGGAAGGCCGGCACATTCCGTGACGATCGCCAATCGAGCACGGCTGAACTTTTCTGTCAGTTCGGCAACCGCTGTCGCTTTCTCTTCCTTCTTCATCTCTTCGCTCTCTCCCTTCTCCTTGCTACGCGGGTGGCGCCTACCTGGGCGCCCGACCGCCCGCAGCGGGGCCCCCACACCACGAGCGGGCTGGTAGGCGACAGGACCCTCGTTGCATTAGCTCCACTGCTTTGCCAGGGCAACCGCGTCCAATTTCACTCCCGGGCCCATCGTGCTGGAAATGGTCACGCTCTTGAGATATCGGCCCTTGCATGAGGCGGGCTTCGCCTTGACCACCGCTTCCAGAACTGCCGACGCGTTGTCGTAGAGTTGATCCGGCTGGAACGACACCTTGCCCACCGGCACTTGGACGATGCCGGCCTTTTCGACCTTGTACTCGACCCGGCCTTTTCGAATCTCGCCGACGGCTTTGCCGACTTCGAAGGTCACAGTACCGGTCTTTGGATTCGGCATGAGACCGCGGGGCCCCAGTTGTTTGCCGAGCTTGCCGACCGAGGCCATCAGGTCCGGCGTCGCAATGGCATAATCGAAATCCATCCAGCCGCCCTTGATCTTCTCCATGAGATCATCCGCGCCGACGAAATCCGCACCGGCCTGACGCGCTTCCTGTTCTTTTTCGCCTTTCGCGAAGACGATCACCCGGACCTTCTTGCCGGTCCCGTGAGGAAGGGAAGTCGTCCCGCGCACCATTTGATCCGAACGCTTCGGATCCACGCCCAGGCGGATGGCAAGGTCGACGGATTCGTCGAATTTCGCATACGCCGCGCCCTTGACCAGCGCGACAGCTTCACGGAGCGCGTAGGGACGCGGTTCCATCTTCGTCAGCGCGGCCTTCATTTTCTTGCCCATCGCAGATACTCCTTGCTTTGTCGTTAACCTTGGACGACGACACCCATGCTGCGGGCGGTCCCTTCGATGATTTTTACGGCACCTTCGAGGTCGGCGGCGTTCAAATCGGCCATCTTCTTTTGAGCGATTTCCGTCAACTGCTTGCGCGTGATCTTGCCGACCTTGTCCTTTTGCGGAACGCCCGAGCCTTTGATAATCCCGGCCGCCTTCTTGAGCAAGTCGGAGGCTGGAGGCGTTTTCATGATGAAAGTGAATGAACGGTCCTTGTAGACCGTGATGATCACGGGAATGATGCTGTCGCCTTCTTTTTGCGTTTTGGCGTTAAATTGCTTGCAGAATTCCATGATGTTCACGCCGTGCTGCCCCAATGAAGGGCCGACCGGAGGGGCCGGGTTCGCCTTACCCGCCGGAATCTGTAACTTGATTTGGGCCGAGACTTCCTTCGCCATACGCTACTCCTCTATATGCGTTCGACCTGCAGGAATCCGAGCTCGACGGGCGTCGAGCGTCCGAAGATGCTGACCATGACCTTCAAGCGGTTATGGTCTTGATCGACTTCGTCGACGATGCCGTTGAATCCCAAAAACGGGCCGTCGACGATTCGGACATTGTCGGTCTTGATGAATTTCACTTGCTCGCGCGGTCCCGCGCTGCCGGCGTCGACCTGCTTCAACAGCTCGGCCACTTCTTCGCTCGTCAACGGAGTCGGCTGCGCCCCCCCGCCGACAAATCCGGTCACCTTGGGCGTTTCCTTGATCATCTGCAACGTTTCATCCGTCAAGGGCGTCTCCAGCTCCACGAGCACATACCCGGGGAAAAATTTTCGCCGGGAAGTCCGCCGTTTGCCGTCCTTGATCTCGATGACGTCTTCCGTCGGAACCAGGACCTGCCCCATCTTGTCGGTGAGGGACATCTGGTTCGCCCGTTCCAGCAAGCTGGTTTTCACACGTCCCTCGAAGCCCGCGTAGGTATGGATCACGTACCAGTTCTTTACCGTGCCCGCCTTCGGCTCCTTGGTTGACAGACTTTCGCTCATAGAATTTTCCCCACCAGCCAGGATAAAAACGAGTCGATCACCGAGAGATAGATCGACATGAGCACGCAGAAGACGATCACGACGGTTGTGGAGCCGATGGTTTCCGCCTTCGTCGGAAACGAGACCTTCTTGAGTTCATTGCGGACATCGCCGAGAAATTCTTTGACGTTCGCAATCATCCTGGTAAACATCGAAGACGACTTCCTTTCCTACGAGCTACCCAACCGCCAAAGCTGCGTTATCCGTCTGCCAAGACGCGTTTATGGCAGCCGGCACGAGCAAGCTCCCTATTTAAAACAACACCTCACCTAAGGCGATTATCCCGTCGGGCTCAATGCTATAGCCCTTCGGGCCGCGCGAGGGAGGTATGGCAGGGGCACTAGGATTTGAACCCAGACTCTCGGTTTTGGAGACCGATGTGCTGCCATTAACACCATGCCCCTTTGCTTCGCAGTTCCGGGTTCCCCCAGACCTACTTCACTTCCTTGTGAGGCGTGTGCTTCCGGCAGAACTTACAAAACTTATTGCGTTCCAACCGATCCGGATCGTTCTTCTTGTTCTTCATCGTCGAATAATTGCGTTGCTTGCAGGCCGTGCAGGCCAAGTCGATGATTTCTCGCATCTCGTGCTCCTGTCGTCTTCAGTACGCGGCTTACGCCAGAATTTCGGTGACGACGCCGGAGCCTACGGTCTTGCCGCCCTCGCGCACCGCAAAGCGCAAGCCCTGGTCCATCGCGATCGGGCTGATCAATTCCGCCGTGACGCTCACGTTGTCCCCGGGCATCACCATCT
>JBKPSD010000154.1:0-10431 GCA_046734935.1 Nitrospirota bacterium | reverse complement strand
GTTTCACCTGGCGAATGCGCAGGTACAGGCGAATGATCTGCCCGCCGCGATCGAGACCTATCAACGTTTCATGGCGCTCTACGGGAGCAACCAGGCGCTCGGAGGACTGGTGCAGCAGCGTCTGGCCTACACCTACTTGTTGAAAGGCGACCGTGAGCAGGCGGCCAAGGCCTTCACGGCGATTGTCGAAACTCCCGGGGCGCTGTTAAAGGATCAAGCGCTCTATGAATTGGCGCGCCTGGAAGAATCACAATCCCGTCCCGAGGGGGCGCTCGCGCACTATCAGGAACTCATCAAGACCTATCCCACCTCGCCGTTCACGAGCGAAGCGACGATCAGAACGAAAGTCCTCGACGTCAAGTCGAAAGGGGCGTCGTCTCCGGCTTCACCGGCTCCGCCCGCACCGTCCCCAAAACCATAACGCGCACCCGTCGCCACGGGCCCGCAGTGACAGCGGTCGTCTCGCGAGCACCTGGACAGGTTAACGGATGACGAGGAAATCGCCGGGCTTGATGGTCGGCCCGACGAGGTTGTTCCTGGTTTTCAACGTCTTCAGCGGAACGCGGAAACGGCGGGACACTTTTTCCAGCGTGTCTCCCACGCGTACCTTATACCAACGCGAAGACCCGCCAGAAGCCAGTTCAGACTTGGGCAGCGGTGGGAACTTGTAGGTCGGGACGCGATCGAGGAGTTGTTCAACCTTCGCTTTTGTGCCGACGGGAACTTTCAGCAGATAGGCTGTGTCGCCTGGCGGGGTGGCATCGCGGCGAAGTTCCGGGTTCAGCAGCCGGAGCTCCGAGTACGGCACACCGGTGGCATTGGCGATGGCATGGAAATGCAGCGGCCGCGTCACCACCACTTCTTCGAACTGATGGGGGGCAGTCGCCTCTTGCGGAAACCCGTAGCGATCCGGATTTTTGGCGATAATCGTCGCCGCCATGAACCGGGGCACATATTCCTTGGTCTCCCGGCGAATCAATCGGGTTTTGGAGATGTCCGTGAAGCTTTCCGCTTGGGCTTTATGGAGTGCCCGCATCACCTTGCCTTCGCCGGCGTTATACGCCGCCATGGCCAGCGGCCATGCGCCGAACAAGTCATACAAGTCGCGCAGATAGCGCGCGGCGGCCACGGTGGACTTGATCGGGTCGCGCCGCTCGTCCACATAGGCATCGACGCGCAGGCCATAGACCTTGGCCGTGCCTTTCATGAACTGCCACGGGCCGGTCGCTTTGGCCCGTGAATACGCGTAAGGGTTGAAGCCGCTCTCCACCAGCGACAGATAGACCAGGTCGCTCGGCAGGTGGAACTCGGCGAAAATCGTTTCGACCAAGGGCCGGTATCGGCTCAAGCGCAGCAGCCATTGCTCGAACCGGTTGCGAATCGACGTGTTGAAGTACCGGATATGACCTTGGACCGAAGAATCCATCACGATCGGAACATTATAGAGTTCGCCGGTCTCGCCGGACGCGCCAGGCTGTACGGTTTGCGCGGTCTCGGCCGGGGCATCGAACGCATCGCTGAAACGGGATGTCGGCAACTGCTGCGAAGGAGTCACCGTGAGGAGGTCTTCCGCTCTCGGAACGCTGCTCTCGGAGACCGCATCGGCGGACGCTTGCGTGTCTGCAGGAAGTTCGGTCTCCACGGGCACCAGATTCGGATCGGGTTCATCCGCCGGATCGGCCGCGGCCTCATCGGTCCGCCGATCGGAATGGCTGCTGGTGGATGCTTCCAAAGGTGGCAGATCGGTCTCTGCCAGCACGGCGGACAACGGAATGAATTCAAGACAAAGGAAGAGGGCGACGAGGAGTCCTGGTCGCCATAGGAGTAGGTTGCCAGTCAGCATGGGTGTCAGCGTTGCATAAAACAGCCTAAGCATCATCCGTGACGCTAGACTATCTATGGTCGGCAAAGTTGTCAAGAAATTGCATGAGTCACAAGGGCCCTTCTTTGGTAGCAGAGCGGTGCTTGCGCGCCAGAGTCGGATGCAGTCGTCGGCACATTGTTCGGTGCAAGAATCGCGTGAAACGGCGCGGACCTTTGCCTTGACACTCTTCGGAAGGCGGTGGTATCGTCGCCCCTTCCTAGCCCAGTTGCGCGTTCCATTCCAGGAGGATCCGTCCAATGCTCAAGCGGTATCTGTTGGCCCCTGGCCCTACGCCTGTTCCCCCTGAAGTTCTGCTGGCGATGGCCAGGCCGATGATCCACCATCGGGCTCCCGAATTTGACCCCGTCTTTGCCGAGGCTCGGGAGGGTCTAAAGTGGTTGTTTCAAACGAGAAATGATGTGTTGATGCTCGCGGCGTCCGGGACCGGCGGAATGGAAGGGTCCGTGTCCAATTTCTTGTCCCCCGGCGACAAGGCGCTCTGCATCAACGGCGGAAAGTTCGGAGAACGTTGGGGGAAAATCTGCAAGACCTTCGGGGTGCAGGTGACCGAACTCAAGGTCGAGTGGGGGCACGCGATCAATCCCCAGCTCGTCGCCGACGCGCTCAAAAAGGATCCCGCCATCAAGGCCGTCTATGTGCAGGCAAGCGAGACTTCGACCGGCGTTTCGCACGACGTGAAGGCGTTGGGCGAGATCGTGAAGGCCTATGACCAGACGATCCTGGTCGTCGATGCGATTACTGCGCTCGGCGTCTACGACATCAAAACCGATGACTGGGGACTCGATGTGGTCATCACCGGGTCGCAAAAGGCCCTGATGCTTCCGCCGGGTCTGGCGTTTGTGAGCGTCAGCGAGAAGGCATGGGGCCACGCGGAAAAAGCTAAAAACGCCGCTTTTTATTTCAATTTCAAGAAAGAACGCGAAAACCAGGTCAAAAATCAAACGGCCTTTACACCGACGGTCTCGCTCATCATCGGATTGCAGGAAGTGATCAAGATGCTGAAGGCCGAAGGCCTCGAGAAGATCTTTGCGCGTCAGGGGCAGCTGGCGCGGGCGATGCGGGAAGGCATGCAGGCGGCCGGACTGGCGCTCTTTCCGAAGGAATCGCCCAGCGATGCCCTGACGGCCATCTCGGCTCCCGACGGCGTCGACGGACAGGCCGTGTACAAGAATTTACGGGTGCAGTACGGCATTACGGCAGCCGGCGGACAGGATCATTTGAAGGGCAAGATTTTCCGCTTGTCTCACATGGGCTACGCCGACCGGTTCGACGTCATCACGGCCGTTGCAGCGACCGAAATGGTGTTGAAGGGCCTTGGTCATCCGGTCAAGCTCGGCAGCGGTGTCGCGAGGGCGCAAGAACTCTTGATGGCCAAGTAGGCAGGAAAGTTCAGGTAAGGCAGATGCGCATGAAAATTCTTGTCAGCGACAGTCTCTCGAAACAGGGCGTCGAGCTCTTAGAAAAAGCCGGCTTTACCGTGGTGGTGAAGTCCAAGATGCCGAAGGACGAGCTGTTCAAGGAAATCAAGGACGCCGACGGACTTATCGTACGCTCCGGCACGAAGGTCACGGAAGAGCTGATCGCTGCGGCCGAGAAACTAAAAGTAATCGGCCGCGCTGGCTCCGGTTTGGACAACGTCGATACGCCGGCCGCGACCCGCCGGGGCATCGTCGTGATGAATACGCCGGGCGGCAACACCGTGACCACGGCCGAACACACGATGTCCATGATTTGTGCGATGAGCCGCCGGATTCCCCAGGCGACGACGTCCGTCAAAGGCGGGAAGTGGGAAAAAGACAAATTCATGGGCGTCGAGCTGTTCAATAAGGTCCTGGGCATCGTCGGCGTGGGGCAAATCGGCAGCCATCTGACGAAGCTTGCGCAAGGCATCGGGATGCGCGTGATTGCCTATGATCCGTACCTCGCCGCCGACCGCGCGGAGAAAATGGGCGTGGAGATGGCCGACCTTCCCGAACTCTTCCGCCGGGCGGACATCATTTCCGTCCACACGCCGCTGACGCCCGAAACGAAAAATCTCATCAACGCCCAGTCCATCGCAACAATGAAGCCCGGCGTTATGATTGTGAACTGCGCGCGCGGGGGGATCATTCATGAGGGCGACCTCTTCGAGGCGCTCAAAAGCAAGCGCGTCGCCGCGGCCGCTTTCGACGTGTTCGAAGAAGAGCCGGTTAAGGCCGACCATCCGTTGCTGACCCTCGACAATTTCATTTGCACGCCGCACATCGGAGCCCAGACGACGGAGGCGCAGGAAAACGTGGCGGTGGGCATCGCCGAGCAGATCGTCGATTATTTCACCAAGGGCATTGCGCGGGGCGCCGTCAACATTCCCTCCGTCTCCCCGGAGTTGCTGCCGCGGCTGCAGCCGTATCTCTCGCTGGCGGAACAGCTGGGCAAGCTCGAAACGCAGCTCTGTGAAGGGGGCCTCGAGCGTGTGACCGTCGAATACAGCGGCGATGTGACGAATCTCTCGATTGCGCCCTTAACCATCGCGGTATTGAAGGGCCTGCTGACGCCGATCATGGAAGCGCCGGTCAATTACGTGAATGCGCCCATCGTCGCGAAAGAACGCGGCATCGAAGTGAAAGAGGTCAAGACCACCGACGCCGGAGATTTCACGAGCCTCATCCGCGTCAGGGTCGAGGCGGGCAAGCAATCGCATCTCGTGGCGGGCACGCTCTACCATAAGAAGGAGCCGCGCGTCGTCGAGATCGATCAGTTCAAGGTGGAAGTGGTGCCGGAAGGCCACATGCTGTTCATCCACAACATCGACCGCCCCGGGGTCATCGGGATGGTGGGAAAAGTCCTCGGAGACAACGCCATCAACATCGTCCGCATGCAATGCGCGCTCGAGAAGCGCGGCGGGAATGCGTTGTTGATTATCGGCTCCGACCAGACGTTTCCCGGCGACGTCCTGAACACCATTAAATCAAGCAAAGACATTCTGTCGGTCAAGGTCGCTGCGCTGTCATAAGATTCAAGCCGAGCCTGGATGTTTCTCGCTGAAACCTTCTCACGCTCCAGCGGTTCATCATGACGACTGCTCCTTCGAAGCCGCGCTCCGTTCCGGGGCACGTTCTCTCGTCGCGCGAACGCTCGCTCGTTCCGGTCGGGATGGCGACGATTTTGCCGCATGCCGCCAAACAGGTCCGCCGGATCGAGGCGCGGTTGCTCGAGCAGGTGTCGGGCTGGGGCTACGACGAAATCATCCTGCCCACGTTTGAATACCTCGATGTCCTGGCGCCCGGCCTTGAAGCGGAGCTGCTGGAAACCTGCTATCAATTCATCGATCGCACGACGGGGCGAACGCTCTTGCTGCGTCCCGACGCGACGGCGCAGGTGGCGCGGACGATCGGCATGGGTCTCACCGGCGACGCCGTTCCGCAGCGGCTCTCCTATCGGACGTCGGTGTTCCGGTATGAACCCGAGCATGCCGGGCGGGGACGGGAAATCTTTCAAGTCGGCGCGGAGTTGGTCGGCGTGGACGATGTCACCGGCGACTACGAGATCGTCACTCTCCTCATCGAATGTCTTCAGGCGATCGGCCTGCGCTCCTTCACCATCGCGCTCGGCCACGTTGGATTCATCAAGGGATTGCTACTCCGCTCGGGCCTGTCGCCGCAGGCGCAGAAGCGTGCCGAGCAGGCGGCGGCCAGAAAGGATCTGCCCCGTCTCGAAGAGCTCCTCGCGAGCGAGCGCATCGCCAAGTCCGCCGCCAAGGCCATCCGGGAAGCGCCGGAACTGACCGGACAGACCGAGGTGCTGGAGCGCGGCCGCGCCCTCGCTGCCGGCGATGCGGCGCTCCTGGCCCCGCTCGATCGGCTCGCTCAGCTCTATGACCTCCTGGACGCGGCCGGCCACCGCGCACATCTGCTGCTCGATCTTGGCGAGTTCAGGGGCTTCGACTATTACGACGGCGTCGTGTTCGACGTCTTCGCGACGGGCGTCGGCGCCGAGCTGGGCGGCGGCGGACGGTACGACCATTTGATCGGCCGGTTCGGCCGTGATCTTCCTTCCACGGGTTTTGCCTTGGACGTCGACCATCTGTTCAAGGCCGTAGAGCTTCCGCAGGCCGACCGGGGCGGGCCTCGCCTCGACTATGTGGTGGCAGGTCCGCGCCGAGCCTCTCGCGGAGTGATCGAGGTGGCGAAGGCGCTGCGGCAGGGCCGCCGCCGAGTGGCGCAGGTGCTGGTCAAGGGCACCGACCAGACGCTCGTCTCCAACGCGCTTGCAGCCGCCGAGGCGCAGGGCGCCCAGGCCTTGGTCGTCGTCGGGGCGCCGGGAGTGGACGCGAACCATGTGGGCTTATTCGAGCGCCTGAGTCCGGATGCGCGGCGAAACGGCCGTCCGCACCGGCCGGTCATGAAAAAACTTTCACGCGCGGGGCTATTGGAGTGGGGGCGTCCGGGCCAACGCCGGGGAGCATCGACATGAAATCCATGCCGGGCATCGATTTGTCGCAACCGCGCCTGCCTCCACAGAACGTGGAGGCGGAACAGTCCGTGCTGGGGGCGGTCTTGCTGGACAACCAGGCCATGGCGAAAGCCATGGAACTCGTGGTGGAGGAGAACTTTTACCGGACCGCCCATCGCAAGATCTATCGCGCGATGCTCGAGCTGTCCGAGACGGGCGAGGTCATCGATCACATTACGCTGACCGAGCGCTTGAAGGCGCAAGGCGAGTTGGAAGCCGTCGGCGGCGCCGCCTATCTGGCGGAGCTCGTCCAGATCGTCCCGAGCTCTGCCAACATCCGCTACCACAGCAAAATCGTCCGCGACAAAGCCCTGCTTCGCGAACTGTTGCACGCGTCCACCGAAGTGCTCACGCGCGGATATGAAGGCACGGCGCCGATCGACGAACTGTTGGATTTCGCTGAGCGGACGGTCTTCAGTATTGCCCAGGGGAAGCTGGACCGGTCCTTCAGCCCGATCAATGCCATCATCAAAGAAAGTCTCGATCTGGTCGACAAGCTCTCGAAGCGGAAAGAGCAGGTGACGGGCGTGCCGACGGGCTTTTACGACCTGGACGACCTGACGGCCGGACTCCAACCGTCAGATCTCGTCGTGATCGCCGGACGGCCGAGCATGGGCAAGACCAGTCTTGTGCTCGGAATGGCCGCGCATGCGGCGCTTCATGCGGCAAGCTCCGTGGGCATCTTCAGCCTCGAAATGTCCAAGCCCCAAATCGTCCTGCGCATGCTCAGCTCGGAAGCGCGCGTCGATTCGCACGCCCTTCGGACCGGAAAGTTGCAAAAGGAGGACTGGTGGCGTCTCGCGGAAGCCGCCGGCCGCCTTGAGCAGGCCCCGATTTACATCGACGATACCGGCGGCATTACCGTCCAACAAATGCGGGGCAAGGCGCGAAGACTCAAGGCAGAGCGGGGATTAGATCTCTTGATCGTCGACTACCTGCAGCTCATGCAGGGGCGAAGCGATGCCGAGTCGAGGCAGCAGGAAATTTCCGACATCTCCCGATCGCTCAAAGCGCTGGCCAAGGAATTGAACGTGCCGGTCATCGCCTTGTCGCAGCTCAGCCGCGCGGTGGAGGCGCGGAAGCCTCCGATTCCGATGCTGGCGGATCTGCGCGAGAGCGGCGCCATCGAGCAGGACGCCGACGTCGTGATGTTCATCTACCGGGAAGACGTGTACGATCAGAACTCTGAGCGCAAAGGAATTGCGGATATCCTGGTCAGCAAACACCGCAACGGTCCGATCGGGAAGAAGGAACTATTTTTCCATGACCGATACGCCAAGTTCGAAAGCCTCGATAAAAGTGAAGTCGTTTGACCCTGCCATCAACGCTTCGTATAATCGTCCAGTGTTTTCGGCTCACCTCATGAACCGCTGTTGGTCCGCCTGATGACACCGAACCGATCCTATGCCGATGCGGTGGATGGACGGAGCGTGCGCTGCCTGTGCGGACTGCTGGCATTCAGCGTCCTCCTGGCCTGCGCGGCCACGCCGCCGGTAAAGCTGGCGCGGTCGGCCGAAGCCGGCGAGGCTCCCAAGGCGTCGCCGCCGGCCGCTCGTCCCGCCGACCCCTCTGCCGCCTACCATTTCATGCTGGGCTATCAGGCTGAGCTCGCACAAAACTCCGAGCTGGCCCTGAGGGAGTATCAAGCGGCATTGAAGGCCGATCCGACGGCGTTGTCGGCGAAAGCCAGACTCGCGACGCTCCATTTCTCGCTCGGTGACATGCCCAATGCGCTGCGGTATGCGGAGGAAGTGGCGGACGGCCGTCCCGACGACGCACGCATGCTTGCCCACATGGCGGGAATACTCGCCGGCGGAGGGCAGGGGGAGAAGGCGCTGACCGTGCTGGATCGGGCCATCGAGGTCGAACCGGAATCCGGCGAAGCGTATTTTTCCAAGGGACTCTTGCTGCTGAATCTCAAGCGTCCGTCCGAAGCAGAGCAGGCGATGCGTGCCGGAATCGCTCGGTCGCCCGACAGCGCGGTCGGGCACTACCATCTCGGGCGAATCCTGCTTGAAACCGGAAAAGTGGATGACGCGATGGCGAGCTTCGAGCGCGCCATCACCGCGAACAGTGCATTTGAGCCGGCCTATCTGGCGCTGGCCTCCATGCATGAGGCCCGGCATGACAAGGAGCGGGCGGTCGCGGTCCTGAAGAGATATCTCCAACAGGTGAATCCCCGCAACCGCGAAATTCGCCATCAGCTCGTGCGGATCTATGTGGACGCCAAGGACTATCAGGGAGCCAGAAAAGAGCTGGAGGACCTGATCGCCGACGATCCGTCGGATCTGGACGCGCAGCTCCGGATGGCCCTGATTCATGGCGAGCAAAAGGAGTACGCGCAGGCCATTGAACGACTGAACGGAATCCTCAAGGCGCGGCCGGCGGAACTCAAAGTCAGGGACTACCTCGGCTACCTCTACGAAGAATCGAAAGACACGCAGAAAGCGCTCGAGACGTATACGTTCAACGTCCAGCTCGATCCGAGCTTCTACGAGGGACATCTGCATCTCGGTGTCTTGTATTATCGGCTGAAGAAATTCCCGGAAGCCAACGAACATCTGGGACGGGCCATCGCGCTGAACCCGAAACAGCCCGAGTCGCACATCGTCCAGGGGCTCGCCTATCTGCAGCAGGAGCAGTACGACAAATCTGCGGAGGCGTTTACGGAGGGAATCCGCCACAACCCCCAAAACGCCGACTTGCATTTCAATCTGGGGACCGCCTACGACAAGCTCAACCGGTTCGACGACGTCGTCCGGGCGATGGAAACGGCCATCAAGCTCGATCCCCATCACGCCGACGCCCTGAATTATCTCGGGTACAGCTATGCCGAACGCGGTATCCGGATGGACCAGGCCCTCTCGCTCACCAAGCAGGCCGTCGCGCTCAAGCCCGACAACGGGTACTACGTGGACAGCCTCGGCTGGGCCTTCTTCAAGTCGGGGCAGTTGGCCGAGGCGCTCGTCGAATTGAAGCGGGCCGCGGCCCTCGTCGGCGACGACCCCGTCATCTACGAGCATCTCGGAGACATCTATGCGAAACAGCAGCGCCTCTCGGACGCCCGCGAAGCCTGGCTGCATGCGCTTGAGCTGGATCCGACCAACCTGAAGCTCATGGATCGGTTCCGCGAACAAGGCATGGGCGATCCCGCGCAGGAAGAACGGATCCAGCAGGCCAAGCGCAGAGTCGCCGGCCAAAAAGCCCCGCTCCCGGTCGCCCAATAAGCCGCCGCCCTCCGTTCATTTCTTCACCGAGCACCGCCACATTCTTGTCAGGCCTCTCCCGTTCAGACCTCAATGCATCATCCCCGTACTCACGTGGCCAAGAGCTCGCGTATCTCATTGTGCGTTTCCTGTATCGAAACTGCAGCAAGCGCTCCGAAAAGCTGTCGAGCTGACGGTTGCTGATGCACTACGTAGGTGCAATTGGCAGCGCCGCCTTTCTGCGCTGCCATTGCGGTGACAATAATTGGCGTCTCTGAGCAGAACTCGGTAACCCTTTTTGCAGGGACAGCATGTGCACGTCCGCCCTCCGCGCGTAACCCGTTGAAAATGGAACCAAGTCATTGCCAGGCATGCCTACCTCCCTTCGGCACCGAACCTGCTACTAGGTTCGCTGACGGCATGGGAACTAGTCCCGAGAAAGACATTGGCAACGGGAGCGTCAGTGAACCAACAACAAGGAGGAGCAGCGATGTTTAAGATGAGAGGTCAAAAGGGTTTTACCCTGATCGAGTTGATGATCGTGGTCGCGATCATCGGTATTCTGGCCGCGATCGCCATCCCCAACTTCATCGCCTACCAGGCGAAATCGAAGCAGGCTGAGGCGAAGGTGAGCCTCGGCGCGATCTTTACCTCGGCCGTCGCGTATCAGGCGGAGTCTGTTCCGCAAACGTATGCAGCGACTGCCATCGGGGCGATCGGGTACACACCGTCAGGTAATCCTCGTTACTCGTTCTGGTATGCAGTCGATGCGGCTGGTGTCGGACCCGGTGTCGCAACGCCGTTCCCCGGCGCTCCTGCCGTCATCGCCGGCTCGTGCAATACCGGTGT
>JBKPSD010000153.1:0-15818 GCA_046734935.1 Nitrospirota bacterium | reverse complement strand
GTGCTCCCCCCACATGTCGGCCAGAAGCGCATGATCAACTTCGTCAAGGAAGCCTGGGTGAAGGAAACTGAGCCGGCGAAACGCGAGAGCTTGGCTGTGCTGCAGGACGAGTTACGAAAGGCCAAATAGAGAGGTACGATGGGTAAAACCGCGATCGACCTGTTGATCTTTGATCTGGACGGCACGCTCATCGAATCGAAATGGGACATTGCCGCGTCCGTCAATCTCACGTTGGAAGAGTTGGGGCTGCCTCAACGTCCGGTTGAGGAGATTTTCGGGTTTGTCGGCGATGGGGTGAAGAAATTGCTTCGGTTGGCCGTCGGCGAGCATGAGCGTATCAGCTTCGAGGAAGCGCTGACTGTGTTCCGCCGCCACTATCTTGCCCATTGCTTGGACCGCACAGTTTTCTATCCCGGCATCGAAAAGACCCTCGTCCACTTTGCCGGTACGCGGAAGGCGGTTGCCACGAACAAGTCGATCGAATACACGAACGTGATCCTCCAGGGACTGGGTTCCCAACACTTTCAGTTCGTCGTCGGCGGGGACAACGGATTCGGGTTGAAGCCGGAACCCGGCATGTTGCTGCACATCATGGAACGGCTCCACGTATCCAAAGACCGGACCGTCTTGGTCGGAGACAGCACCAACGATATCAACGGAGGACACAACGCCGGCATCCGCGTCTGCGCCGTCGGCTACGGAATGGGGAACCGGGAAAAGATGGCCGCATGCCAGCCGGACTGGTTTATTGAACGACCGGAAGAATTAATGGAGATTTTTGAATGAACAGTATCATCGGACAGCGGGGTACACCCGGTAAAGCAGTCGTCGCCCGTCGAGCGGCGGCATGGAGCAGCGCTCTCGTCCTCGTCTTCGGTTTGACCGTCGTCTCGAGCGCCGGCCCGCCGGCCGGTCTCGCCGACCGGGTCATTGAACATAAGCTCGCGAACGGCATGACGGTTCTCATGGTCGAGCGCCATCAGGCACCCGTCGTCTCGGTCAACCTGACGTTTGGCGTCGGCGGGGTGAATGAACAGGTCGGGCAAACCGGCCTCGCCCATCTGTACGAGCACATGGCGTTCAAAGGCACGAGCACCGTCGGGACAAAGGACTATGAGAAAGAAAAACCCATCCTTGAGGAGTTGCACCGGGTCGGAACCGAACTCGAGCAGCGCCAGCGGGATCTTGCCCGGCGGAGCCAAGACCTCCCGGCCGATGCCAACGAGAAGGCCGCCATTGAAGGGCTCCAAAAGCGATTCCAGGAGCTGCAAGAACAGGCGGCTCAATACGTCGCCGGCAATGAGATGGCGCTGCTGTACCAGCGTCATGGGGGAGTGGGTCTCAACGCGTCGACCGGCAAGGATCTCACCCGGTACGTGATCAGCTTGCCCTCGAACCGGCTGCCCTTATGGGCGGCGCTTGAATCCGTCCGGATGGCTCGTCCCGTGCTTCGTGAATTTTACAAGGAACGAGGCGTGGTCATGGAGGAGCGCCGTTTGCGGAACGACGACAGCCCGACTGGACTGCTGTATGAAACCTTTACCTCCGCGGCCTTCCGGGCGCATCAATATGGAGTGCCCACGATCGGCTGGGAGTCGGACATTCTCGCCCTGACGCCGGCGGCTACAGAAGCTTTTTTCAAGACGTACTATGGGCCCGGCCGGGCGACGATCGGCATCGTGGGAGACATCGATCCCAAAGACGTGGTGACCTTGATTGAGAATACGTTCGGAAACATTCCGCCCGCGCCGCCGCCGCCTCAAATCGTGACCATCGAACCTCCGCAGCGGGGAGAGCGGCGTGTCGAGGTGGAATTCGACGCCGAACCCGCGCTCGCAATCGGCTTTCACAAGCCGGGCCTCGGTCATCCGGACGACTATGTGTTCGATGTCATCGATGAGTTGCTCACGGACGGGCCGACGTCCCGGCTGTACACAAAACTCGTCCGCGAGTCCCGGCTGGCGGCCTCCGTCAATTCGGACGCCAACTATCCGGGCGTCCGGGCACCCAACCTTTTCGTTCTGAGCGGAACGCCTCTGGCGCCTCACACGGCGGCAGAAGTGGAGTCCGCGATTCTCACCGAACTCGAACGCCTGAAGAAGGAACCGGTCTCCACCAAAGAACTGGAACGAATCATCAATAACCTGGATGCCGACATGGTCCGCGCGCTGCGGTCGAACAGCGGGTTGGCCTCACAGCTCGCGTTGTATCAAACCGTTGCCGGGGACTGGCGATACGTGCTCAAGTCGCGGGACAAAATCGCCGGTGTGACCCCTGCGGACATTCAACGCGTGGCCACTCAATATTTCACGAAGTCGAACCGCACGGTCGCGACCCTCGTCAAGAAAAGCGGCTCAAAGCCCTTGGCGACCGCGGCGTCGAGCGAGGAGGGCCGGTCATGATCATCAAGGCTCTCTTCTCTCGTGGTCGGAGGCTCGAACTTCTCCTGCTCGCCGTAGCGGTCTTGTCCAGCGTGCCAATGGCGTGGGGCGAAAACGCGGCGGTCGGAGACCCCCGGAACATGCTCTTCCCGCCGGTTGAATTTGCGCCGTCTGAACCGGCGCGGGTCGTCCTCGAAAACGGCATGGTCGTGTATCTGCTGGAAGACCACGAACTGCCGCTGGTGAACCTGTCGGCGATGATCCGGACGGGCGGGTGGCTCGAACCGGAGGACAAAGTCGGGCTCGCGGCCTTGACGGGCGCGGTCATGCGAACAGGCGGCGGCGGTGGAAAAAGTGCCGAGCAAATCGACGAGGAGCTCGAACAATTTGCCATTGACATCAACTTCGCCATGGGACGGCAGTCGGGCTCTGCGTCCTTGGACGTGCTGAAAAAAGATCTCGATCGAGGGATTCAGATCTTCGCGGGACTCTTGCGTCAGCCCGCGTTCGAAGCCGGACGGGTCGAGCTGGCGAAACTTCAAACTGTCGAAGGCATCCGCCGCCGGCAGGACAGCCCGGGCTCGATCGTCGGCCGGGAATTCCTCAAGCAGCTATACGGACCCGAGCATCCCAGTGCCCGGGAGAGCACTGTTGAATCGGTCAACCGCATCACGCGTGAGGATCTCGTCGCGTTCCACCGGCGGACCGTCCATCCCAACGGCATCATTCTCGGAGTGACCGGCGATTTCAAGCAGGCCGACATGATCGCCCTGCTGCAGGCGACGTTCCGCGAGTGGAAGAAGGGCGACGTGCCGGACTTGAGAATCGCCGACGTACGGCAGGATGCAGGGTCGGCGAGTGTCCGGTTCGTGAACAAGGATACCTCCCAGACGCATCTGCGCATCGGGCACCTGACCATCAGGGAGGATGACCCCGATTATGTTCCGCTGGCGATTGCCAACGACATTCTCGGCGGCAGCTCGTTCCGCAGCCGGCTGTTCAACGATGTGAGGACAAAACGAGGGCTCGCCTATTCCGTGGGCAGCCGGCTGAATGTCGGCATGCACGACCAGGGCGTCTGGTTAATGCGGGCGGAAACAAAACTTCCCTCCACACAGGAGGTGGTCTCCCGCTTCGTCGCCAACATGGAGCGGATGCGGACGGAACTCGTCACCGACGCCGAATTAGCCGAGGCGAAAGAGGCCTACGTCAACTCCTTTGTATTTTCATTCGCCAGCCCTGCTGCGATTGTCGGCCGTTTCGTCGAATTGGAATACGACGGCCTGCCGAAAGATTTCCTCCAGCAGCTGCGTGCACGCGTGATTGCGCTGAACAAAGAGGATGTCTTGAAGGCGGCGAAGAAACACTTTCATCCCAACCGTCTGACGATCGTCGCCGTCGGACCCGGCGAGGCCCTGCCGAAGCTGCTGTCGGGGTTCGGGGAAGTCAAGGAAATAAAGTTGGCGCCTGAAGGGTAAACGACGAACGAATCATCGAGGCCACCCGCTTAAAGGGAAAATATGCGAGCCCCGGCACAAGTCGCGTGCGGGATCCATCCTCGCTGTCATGCTCATGCGCCTGAAGAGAAGGTAAAGACAGACCATGCCGTTGGAAGATGATCTTTCGGACATCATTAAGAAGGCGCGCACCGGACTGAGGCTCTCCGTGGGAGACGTGGCCCGCTTGACCGGGCTGCCGGGCGCGGACATCACCGCCCTGGAGCGAGGCGATCAGCTGCGTGACCGGGCGGAACTTCGGGCCCTTTCGAACGCGCTCGGCCTACGGCTTACCGCCTTGGAAGCGATTGTGCTGGAAAAGTGGACGCCGCGCCCGCTGCCGCTCATGTCCGGCATTGAAACCGTGCAGGGTGAAATCAGCGGATATGCGGTCAAAGGCTACGTCGTGCATGATGGCGGCGAAGCGGTGCTCATCGATACGGCGTACAATGCAGAGATGATGCTGGAGATCCTCGAGGCCCGGCGCCTGCGCCTTATCGCAATCTGTCTCACGCACGGTCACTCGGACCATGCTGAAGGGATTCAACGGATCCTCAGTCGTTGGCCCGTTCCGGTCTATCTCGGCCCGGCGGACGTGACACTGCTGCATTGGAAACCTTCGGAGGAACGCCTGGCGCCGCCTCGCCACGGGGGCAAGATTCGCGTGGGACGGCTGGAACTCCGGTGCCTCGAGACGCCGGGGCACACGGCCGGCGGCATCTGCTATCGTGTCGAAATGCCGTGGGGACCGGTGTCCTTTGTCGGCGACACGCTCTTCGCCGGATCGATCGGCCGCTCGAATCCGGCCCAACTCTATCACGCCCATCTCGAGTCGGTGGCGCGTCATGTGTTGAACTTGCCGCACGATTGTCTCTTGCTGCCGGGACATGGCCCTGGCACTACGGTCCAGGAAGAGCTGGAGCACAACCCTTTTTACACCGCGCGCTAGAGGCCGACGCTGTAGGCGGTCCGCATGCACCAACCGATGGCCCAGCACAATCTTCCCGACGGAAGCGATAGCGGCCGCCTTCCATCTGATGACCACTCAACGGACGAGCTTTCCGACGATGCGGCCGAAGAGGAATCGACCTTCTCACGTTGGACATTGCCGTCGATTCTCCTCATCCTGACAATCTTCACCACGTTGTGGGCTGGGGCATTTCAGGCATACCCGAGGAAGCTTGCCGGGCCTGTTCGAATGTTGATCGAGGAACCGGAGTGGCTTTGGCTCGGGATACCGTTCGCTGTCACGCTGATCGCTATTTTGGTGACTCATGAGCTTGGCCATTTCGTCGTTTCTCGAATGCACGGCGTTCCGGCCTCTTTACCCCTCTTTATTCCGGGGCTCCCGCAGATGATCGGAACGTTTGGGGCGATTATCCGCGTCAAAGGTCCCATACAAGATCGGCGAGCCTTGTTTGACATCGGGGTGGCTGGCCCACTGGCAGGATTCGTTGCAGCGATTATTGCGCTGACTCTTGGACTCTTGTCATCTCAGACACAAGATACAGAGGGGCAATTCGGCGTTCATTACGGCGAACCGCTGATTTTCAAACTGATGACCTTTGTGATATTCGGGCCCCTTCCAATTCACACCGAAGTCGTGCCCGGTCCCATCGCTTTTGCAGCCTGGTTCGGCATCTTTGTGACGTCCTTGAATCTGATTCCGATCGGGCAACTCGATGGCGGCCACGTCGCTTACGCCTTATGGGGATCCCGTCAACAGACGATCGTATTTGCCGTGCTGATTTTCGTGATTGTCTTGGGATTCGTAGGCTGGACCGGATGGTTCCTTTGGGCGTTGCTGGCCATGATCTTAGGGTTTGGACATCCGCCAGTCGTGAATCCAAATGTTCCGCTCGGACGATGGCGGGTATTGGTCAGTTGGATTGCGCTCGCCGTCTTTGTGTTGAGCTTCACCCCCGTCCCTTTCTCTCTCCCTTAATCGGCAGACACGGCCGACGCTTCACCGTTCCGTCATGAGGATCACAGCCGGACCAGCAATGGCGGTCCGAGCGGTACGACTGCCGGCCGGTGAAGGTGTGGGTCAAGCTGGCCACCGCAAGGTAAAAGGCCATGAAGCGACGGGGATGAGCTTCCCTTCCAGCCCTGCACATAGGGATAAATTGAAGGTCTTGGCAAAGTGGCGCTGAGCATGCCTGACTGGCTATTGAAAAGACTCGGCGCATTCGGCACACTCTTGCGCACTGCCTTTGGAAGTCAGGTCGAGCATGCCAAAGCAAGCGCGTTCGCAGATGGGCGTCATGCTGGCTGGTGCAGCGTTCGCCCTCTCGATGCTGTCCTCTCCGGCTTTTGCCGCATCGAACGAAGGACGCTTTTCCCTCGTCCTGAACGGCTCCGCAGTCAAAGATAATCAAACCGGATTGGTTTGGGAGCAGGAACCCGATCGTGAACACGACGTCTGGAGCCGTTCCAACGAGCGCTGTGCATCCAAGGACGTCGGTGGGCAGCACGGCTGGCGCGGGCCCTCGGTGGAAGAACTCAAGACCCTGATCGATCCTGCGCAGCGTGACCCGGCTCTCCCTCCAGGCCATCCCTTCTCAAACATCAAATCAGAGATCTACTGGACGAGCACGCCCGATCCCAAAGACGACATCGTCGCCTGGCAGGTGAGCTTCTTCAGCGGGGAGCCCGTGACCGATCAGAAATCAGGCACCCGCCGCATGTGGTGCGTGCTGGGGAAGTAACGGGGCGGCCGTTAGGGCGAGTCAAAGGTGCACAGCAGTGCGAGCAGCAGCAGATGTTGCGAGGCCGTCAATCCGGGCGTGCCGGGCACCACGTCGCCGTCTTTAAAAAATCCGCCGCCTGCTCCCGTCGATTCATCCCAGCGATATTCCGCTCTGACCCGAGTTTTCGTCCAGCCGAATGGCACCGCATATTCAAGCGTCGTCGTCATCGCTTTGACAAACTGCTCGTTCCCCGTCCAGCGGCCATTCCGGTCCCAATAAAACTCCGGCCGTAGCGCGACGGCCCAGTGAGAATCGATGCTCCAACGAGCGACCACGTTGCCTCCCATCACGAATGTACGGGGAGCACCCGTTTGATTCGCGATGGATTCGGTCCCAATGTCATAACTGAGTGCGAGGAGGAGATCGTCGGTTCTCCGCTCGACGATGCTGTTTAAATAGAACCGCCAAAATTCGAAGGCGGTCTTGTTCTGATCAGGGCCGGCGTAGAGGGTTTCCGTTACCGTGAGTTGAGCGCTCGGTTTGTAGATCATCTGCGCGCCGTAACTGGGCTGATCATTCGGCCGGGAAAGATGATAGTAGCCATTGATGATGAAGGCGGCGAGTCCCAGCCGATCGTTGACTTGATACCGGGCGTTGATGCCGAACATCATGTAGGGGGTGTTGTCTGCGATCCACGAACGAGTGTAATTGGCATTGTCTTTAGCATAGAGCGATTCATAGCCGATGAGGCTGTTGAAGAGTCCGGCCTGGATGGTCAACCCGTTTCCAAGGGGAGCCAGGTACGAGACATTGGCCCGCTGCACGTGACGCAGGGTGTCGGCGCCGCCGACTTTCGGTTCGCCCTGCAGGAAGGCAAAATCTTTTGAGTCGTATCCCCCTTGTATGCCCAGTTCCATGCCCCATCGCGAATCGGCCGTCGTATCCTTCCGGACGTTAAGAAAGGCCATATTCGGGGCGAATTCGTTGAACCGGTTGCTGGTCGTCCTACTGCGCCACAGGTGGTTCTCGGGAAAATTAAAATCGACAATATAGGCGAGATCGAGATAGGCGCTCACATGCCAGTTGGCCCATCCATCCGACGCTGAGGCTTCCGTCGGGTGACTAGCGGTCGGCGATTGCGCAGCGCCAAACGGAGGTGCGAAGAGGAGTCCCCACAGGGGAAGCGCAATCCATATCCACGAAGGCTTCATCGGCCGGGTTTGGCCAGCATGGCGAAGCGTTTCGTCAGCCGCTCCATCAAGACGTTCATCGCCGTCGTTCTGGCCCGTTCGATTTCATGGTCGTCGTCCACCAGGGCGGCAGGCCCCACCGTTTTCGTCCGCGCTTCTGCTTCCTCGTCAAAGAGAGCCCCTCCCGTCTTGACGTCCCACAGCGTCGCTTTCAACACGCAGAGGGCATCGCTGTGCGTGCCGTCGGCAACAAAGGCGCCGATAATCGTCCAGTACAGTAGGCCTGCCTTGTAATTGTTATAGCGGTCGACGGCCGCGGCTCCGTCCACGAGCAAGACCCAATCGACGCCGTATCGGGCCGCCGTGGCTCGAAGCTCCGTCAAATTCTGGCCTTTCAGCGAAGAGAGGGTCAGAAATCCCGTGCTTTTTCCGCCCGCTCCCAAAGGAAGCTCTCGGGACCAGGACAGCAGGACGTCACGGTCGCGGCCGGTCCACTCGAATTCCCGATGCAGGTGACCCGTCGGTTTCAGATACAACCCGAGTGCGGGGGCGTTCGGTCGGCCGGGGATTCCGTTGGCTGGGGAGGCTCCGACAAAACGCGATTCTTCCTGGCGCAGGACGTCCATGAGCGCATCATGTGAGAGGCCTCGACTGCTCGCGCACCCGACGGCGATTAGGATTGCCGTGAAGAGGGGAAGCGACCGCCAAATCATCGATGCCGGTTTGCGTAGCGAAGACATATTCAACAGTCTGGCGGCACAAGGCTTATTCGGTAAGCGGAATGATCCGATCGGCCACAGCCTGGATGATGCCTTCACGTTCACCGGCCACTTTCAGTCCCTGGAAACTCAAATAATAGCCGCCATGGCTCGGGGCCTGGATGGTGGCCCGGAGCTCGACGCGGATGCCGTCTTCCACGTCAGGGTCTTTCACGGTCGGAACCCCGCAGAGTCCGAACACGGCGACGTTGATGGATGCCGACTCATCCTCCAAATAAAAAAGATACGCGCCGTAGCAGGTCGTTCCGGCCGGCAATCTATAAGGATCCAGGGGCTGAACGTTGCGGACGGTTCCCAACAGGGTGACTTGCTTTAAATGGTAGATGGCGGGGTCGTCGAGGATCTCGCGAATCGTAACGGGGTCGGCTGCGAAAGCGGTCGAAAGCACGATCGCCCCCAGAGCGATCGAACAGGCATTCAGCCGAAGCACGAGACGCATTTGGGCAGGATATTAACATGTCTGCACCGTTTGAGTCGGCAACCTTTCATGGCGGTGGCGCTCCCGCTATAATCCGCCAGCTCATTGCAGGAGGAATTCATGACGAGATTGCCGGTAGATGCCTACATCGCCGAACGCCGTGGACGATTCGAGGATCTCCTGGGCCAGATGGTCGAAATTCCATCGATCAGCATGGATCCGGCCAAGACACAGGATATGCGGCGGATGGCCGATTTGGCCGCTCAGGTATTGACGGACATGGGCGCCGACACGCGGATTGTGGAGACCGGCGGTTATCCGATCGTCTCCGGCGGCTGGACAGTCGGCGCCCGTTATCCCACGGTCACGATCTATAATCATATGGATGTCCAGCCGGCCCAGGAGCCGCAATGGGAGCATGCGCCGTTCGCGTTCAAGAACGAAGGCGGCGTCTATCGCGGCCGCGGTGCGACCGATGATAAAGGCCCTGCCCTCGCGGCGCTGTTCGGGGCGCGGTATGTGGTCGACCAGGGCTTGCCCCTCAACATCCGGTTCTTGTGGGAGCTCGAAGAGGAAATCGGCAGTCCGAATTTCGGCGTCGGCTTGAAGAACCGAACCGATATTCCTCGACCCGATTCAGTGATGGTCTCGGATACCATCTGGATCGCTAAAGGCCAGCCGGCGATGCCCTACGGATTGCGGGGTTTGGTCGGGGCCAGACTGACGTTGCGAACGGGCACCAAGGACGCCCATTCGGGAGTCACGGGCGGCGCCGCGCGAAATCCGCTCGCCGAATTGATGGAAGTGGCGCAGGCTTGCGTCAATGCCAAAACCGGGGAAGTGAAAATCCCCGGTTTCTACAAGGATGTCGTCAAGCCGACCAAAGACGAGATCACAAGCTTTCTGAAGTCCGGCTTTCAGGTCAAGCGATTCAAGGAGGCCTATGGGTTGACGTCGTTGAGAACGGATGATCCGGCGGAAGTCACACGCCGGATCTGGGCTGCTCCAACCTTCGAGATACATGGGTTGAGCGGCGGCTATCACGGCCCCGGCGTCAAGACCATCGTGCCCGGGTCCGGTGAACTCAAGATCACCATGCGGCTCGTGCCGAATCAGACGCCGGAGAAAGCGTTCGCGTTGCTGAAGAAATATGTGTCGAAGATAAACCCGAGCGTCAAGGTAGAACCGGACGGCATGCTCCATCCGTTCAAAGGCAGTTTCAAAGGTCCGTATGTCGACTGCGTGAAGCGGGCCTCCATGGCGGCATTCGGCAAGGAACCGGCATTCATCCGGGAAGGAGGATCGATCGGAGCCATGGTCACCATGCAGAAGGCCTGGAAGGTGCCGATTCTTTTTCTCGGCCTGAGCCTGCCCGAGCACGGCTATCACGCCCCCAACGAATATTTCGATTGGGGACAGGCTTCGGGAGGCATGAAGGCGTTCTCACACTATTTCGCAGAACTCGCCAAAATGGGAAAGGTATAGAACCTGGTTTCAACATTCTCTCTTAATAAGTTGAAAGACCGACTACAAAGAATCAAACTTCCACGGCCCTGGGCGGTCGGCAAAAGCGACCGCCGCTGCGACGTGCTCGATATAGGAGCGGCGCGAAATTTCTTCAGCACCCAAGCGCAGGACGTGCGGAGAGGATTGCTGGCAGTCGACAATGCGAAAACTCCACGCCCGCAGTTGCCGTACAAGACAGACCAGGGCGACCTTCGAAGCATCGTCCACTTTCGTGAACATGGATTCGGCGAAAAAGGCTCGGCCAATGGCCACTCCGTACAAGCCACCCACTAACCGACCGTCCCGCCAACTTTCGACCGAGTGCGCATAGCCTTCCCGATGCAGTGCCGTGTACGCCTCAATCATGGGCGGGGTGATCCACGTTCCGCCCTCCGGATACTGCGGCCGTGGTCCCGAGCACTGGTGCACGACGCTCTCAAAACACGTATCGAGCGTGATGGTGAAGTGGCCCGGCCGGAGACTGCGCTTGAGGCTGCGAGACACGTGAAGACGTTCGGGAAACAGGACGGTGCGGGGATCTGGAGACCACCATAGGATCGGCTGGCCTTCGTTGTACCAGGGAAAGATGCCCCGGCGGTAGGCTTCGAGCAACCGTTCCGGACGAAGGTCGCCGCCGATGGCAAGGAGGCCTTCGGACGTCGCCTGTTCGACGGCGGGAAAGCTGAGATCGCGTGGATTTCGGCTCAACCGCACCATGGCTGAGCGGCGTTCGTTATCCCTTGTTTGGCGATTCCGAGGCCAACAGCGGCCGGAAGATCGGATCGGCGTCAAGGACGGATTTCAATGAATCCGCGCCGATGAAGAAGTCCCAGATCTGCTGGTTGTTCCCCGGCACCTCGGCAAACCATCGTTTGGCGTCTGTCAGGCGCTTGAGAATCGCGCCGTTGTCACGATTCGGCGTGAACAGCAGGCTATACGCCTTGGTATATTCGGCAATAAACTTGTCGAGTGGAATTTCGGCGAAGCTGCCCGCTTGATCGGCGTCTTGATACGCTTCGCGAATGTCCTTGTCGTCCAGGTTCCGGTTCCAGGCGACCTTGTTGATGCGCGACCAGGCCAACTGTAAAAGCGCTTCGGCTTTGGCGGTTTTTCTCTCAGCCGGCACGTCCTTGACCAGTTGTTCATGCACTTGAATGGAAAGATCCTGGTCGAGATTCCACCTGAGGGCCACGCCCCACCGGAAGCGATTATCGAGCTGCTCGGGCCTGACCTGCGCCAGCGTGCGCAGCGCGGGAAGCAGGCGATACAGATAATCCGCCGTGGTCGGCTGCTCCAGCCCGCCCATTTCCATGTCGAGTGAGAGATCCAGCCGTTCGCCTTGTGCGTACACGTTCCAATACTGCTCATTGACCGCCATGGCCAGAGCCGGATCCTTCACGGCCAGCTTATGCGCCTGGACGGCTTCTCTCAAGATTGCCGAGTAGAGATCTTTGGTCAGCACCGTCAGCGCATCGGGCTGGTTCGGATCGATGATCAACACCCGGTTCAACATCGCGACGCGGTCTCGCAGGCTGGGGAACGCGGCGGCCCGGGCGGCCGAAGCGACCAACAAACCCGGCGCATCTTCGGGCCCCCACCACACGACTGACCCCGCAATCGCCTTGCTCGATTCCGTCACGAAAGGAACAATTTCCTGCGGGATGCCGTCCACCGGACTGCCGTCGTTCACCAGAAGATTGACGACCGCGGAATCGTTCGGGAAGCCGTATTTCTTGAGCCCCGACACGACGACCCATTGCGTATTGACGCTCTTTACCGCGCGCCGGGCCGGCTTCACGGTGTTCGTCCACTTGTAGCTGCCAGGCGCTTTCGTGATCGGGGCCGTTATCGGATCTTGATAGGCGACATTCAATGTCACCAATGTCGTCGGGACCGAAACCAGCGGTGCTTGCGGGCGCACCCGAAACGAGGCATTCGGCAACGGCGTGGTCGAAACCGCGGTGAGCCGGAGGCCGCTCCCCGGAGGCGATAAGCCGATTACATCCATGACGAAGGCTGATGCCGCATAGTGGTCGAGGTCATCACGGAAAAACGGCAACGCGCCGTTGGTCGGCCAGAGCACGTCCATTCCACCGTCTACGCGCACGAGCGCGGCCTCATGCGCCGCTGTGATTCCTCGCCAACACGTCTCAGCCGACGAATCGGACGATTGCGACGGAGGCGAACCGCCCTTTGCGGCCAGCACCCGATACTGGCAGGCGAAATCCAAACTTGCGGTCTTGGCTGCGTCGCCTTTGGAGATCGCTTCGGCATATTGCAAGGCGACGGATGAGGCAGGCGAGGGGGTTTTCGACTTCTTTTTGGCGGAGACCGCCGCGGCCGGAGAGGCGGCAAAGAGCAGCATGGCGGCGAAGAGTATGGTGAAAATCGACTGCGTATGAACTCTAAACGTCATCATGACCAATTTCACTCCTTGGGGCAACGAGAGGTAAAGCCACGTACTGTACCATGCGGATTTTCGAGTGCGAAAGAGGGCTGGCAGCCAGGGCCGGGCCTCTCAGGGCTGTGGCGGAGCCGGCGTCGCAGAACGGGTAAACTTGACGAGCGAGCGAATGTAACCGAGTACAGCGGCCTGCTCTTCGGCAGACAACCGGTCTTCCCAGCCGGTCATCGCAGTCCGCGGCCGTCCCTTGGCGATGATTTTCATGAGTTCCTGGTCGGACTTGGCGGAGGTTTGGGCGGAAATCAAATTGCCCGGCCGCGGAGACAATGAGGTGGCCTGTGGTCCGTCGCCCCGGCCCTCCGGCCCATGACAGTCCGAGCAATGGCGCTGGTAGACCGCCCGGCCCTGTTCAAGTTCAATGGAAGTCGACGGCGCGGCCGAAGCATGAACGATAAGGCCCATTAGGCAGCCGAAGGCGCCCACCACGCCGATGGTTTCGGCGTGACGGGTCACGACACGGCGTCCCGTTTCGATGCCTGCAACGTGATCTAGCCGAGCCTTCATCCCTCAAACGCGGGGGAAGGACACCCACGCTCCTTGCTGATGGCGCTTCCCTGCAGGGCCGATGTCCGTGGCGGGACAGTACATCCACATGGGTTCATACAGCCTATCAAACGGCTCGGTGGATTGTGGAGGACGTGGAGTGGCTGCCACTGTGTGGGCAAGGGCCAGGCAAGCCTTTCACTCCCGCAAAAAATTATGTGGTCGGCTTCGTGGACTTGAGGACAACGACCGACACACGGCCGTTGTCGATGTGCAGAGTCAGGGACTGTCCCACTTTGACCGGAGGGACACCGATTTTGGCATTGACCATCACCACGCCGACGGGCGTTCGGAAGAACACGAAGTTGGATTTCGTTTTTGAGACCGAGCCGGATAAGAGCACGTGCGCGGACGAGCCGGCGGGCGGGGTCTGGCTGATCTGCAGATCGAATTGCAGGTCATGAACGCCGATAATTGTCTCAGACTCATCGACTTCGACCGTGACCTGGTCGCCTTCATGAAACGCCGAAATCTTCGCTTCCTGCGTCCCGTAGTGCACCGACTGTTCGCCGTCGGGGGTCCAATAGCGCAGCATTTTCGAGGAATTAGGACCGGGTGTCATGGGTCCGCCTAGATAGCGGTGCACGAGTGAGCCGTCGCTGCGTCGGCGAATCTCCACCACGAGGTGACGTTGGTGCACCCAGAACGACACCTCATGCGAGGCCTTTAAATCCTTCAGCGCGCTCTTTGAACTGAGCGTCAAGAGCCCGACCGGCGTCTTGAGAAAAACGATGCCGGCTTTCGTGCGCCAAACGGCGCCTTTCAGCGTGATCGACGGGTCCGTTTCGAGCGGAGCAGTTGGGGGGGGCTGAACGTCCTGCGACGGCGCTTCCGCCGGCGGCTCGGGTTCACCGGCGGGAGTCGACTGGGCGTTTATACGCTGGCCGTCAAGCCCCTGAATGGCGAGGAGACTCGCAAACAGCACGGCTCGCAGGCCGGGAAGGCGGTACATGTTTTGCGGAAGACCGTTCATCTAATGGGTGTAATTAACGGTGTCAGTGTGCGCGGAACGAGCCTTTGATCATGGGTGGCCGGCAGGCAACCGGCAGACAGTCCTGCGGAATTAACCATGATGGTGGTGAGGAGTCAAGCCAAAAGGCCCCTTGCAGGGCCGGCTATTTCTTTCTGACGAGGAGTCGAATGGGCGTTCCCGAGAATCCGTACGTTTCCCTGATTTGATTTTCGAGAAAGCGGAGATAGGGCTTGGTCATGTTTTCAGGATGGCCGACAAACAACGCAAAGACTGGAGGCTGGACCGCAACCTGGGTCATAAACGCGGACTTCGTGATTTGCTCCGGCTTTCCCTTTCGCGCCGGTAATGGATGTACTTCGAGAAGGTTCTGCAGAAACTGATTGAGCTGCCCGGTCGGGATGCGCCTCGAGTACGACGCGAACACCTCGTCAATCGATGGAAACAGCCGGCGTAGGGAATCCGCCTTCACCGCGGCGCCGAAGAGGACCGGCGCCCAGCGCAGAAACGGGAATCGCCGCTTGAGGTCCTTTTCGAACATCTCACGGGCTTGGGCATCGCCTTGGCGGAGATCCCATTTGTTCACCATCAGCAGGCATGCCCGGCCCTGGCGAATGACGATGCCGGCGATTTTCGTGTCCTGCTCGGTGATCCCTTCCTGCGCGTCGAGCAGCAGCACGGCGACATCCGATCGACCGATGGCCCGGAGCGAACGCGCGACGCTGTAGCCTTCGATGCCGCGGTCGATTTTCCCCCTGCGCCTGATGCCGGCCGTATCGGTCAAGAGATAGCGTCGGTCGTCCTTGACGACGAGCGAATCGATCGCATCCCTCGTGGTGCCGGGCACGTCGCTGACGACCGCCCGCTCTTCGCCCAGCACCGCGTTGAGGAGCGTGGATTTGCCGACGTTCGGCCGGCCCACGATCGCGACCCTGGGCATGGCGTCCGTTGGGGAGGCGTCCTCAACCGAGGGCAGATGCTCGGAGATGGCATCCAGCAGTTCGGCCACACCAAGGCCATGTTCGGCCGAGACCGGATACAGGTGTTCAATGCCGAGTTGATAAAAATCGGCGATCAGCGTTTCGACTTTCGGAGTGTCGATTTTATTGATCGCGATGAACAGCGGTTTCGTCGCTCCCCTCAACAGGCGGATGACCTCCTGATCTTGCGGCATCACGCCGGTGCGGCCGTCCATTAGAAGCACCAGAACATCGGCCTCGGCAATGGCAATTTCAGACTGGCGTTTGATCAAGGCCAGCATGCCCTCCGACGCGGAGGGGTCGAGGCCTCCGGTATCCACGAGCCGAAACGGTCGGTTGCGGTAACTGGCCTCGGCGTAGTTGCGGTCTCGTGTGACGCCCGGGACGTCGTCGACGATGGC
>JBKPSD010000152.1:0-7073 GCA_046734935.1 Nitrospirota bacterium | reverse complement strand
CGAGCGCGCCCAGCTCGTGGATTTCCACGCCCTGGCTCGCGAACTGTCCTTGGATGTGCTGATAGAGACCCATCACGAACGCGAGGTCGACAGGGTCCTGGAATGGATTCCGGCCGCCCGCATGATCGGCATCAACAATCGGGATCTGACGACCTTCACGACCGATCTCACCGTCACGAAACGTCTGGCGCCGCGCATTCCTTCCGACAAGCTGATCGTCAGTGAGAGCGGCATTCACACGCGCAGCCACGTGGAGCAACTTCTGGAGCTCGGCATTCATGGGATGCTGATCGGGGAATCGCTGATCAAAGCCGGCGACTGCCGCGCGAAGATCAAGGAGCTCAGGGGCGAGCCATCGGCGGCACGAGCATAAACATGGGAGGGCGGGTCAAAGTCAAAATATGCGGCATCACGAATGCCGAGGATGCCGGCGCCGCGGTCGAAGCAGGCGCCGACGCTTTGGGCTTCATCTTTTATGAGAAAAGCCCGCGCTATGTCGTCCCTGCCGTCGCCGCCCGGATCATTGCCGACCTGCCCCCCTTGATTATCCCGGTGGGCGTCTTCGTGAACGAGGAGTTGGCAACCGTTCGATCCATTATGGATGCCTGCGGTCTCGGCCTCGCGCAGCTTCATGGAGACGAAAACGCGTCCTACTGCCATGACTTGTCCCGCCCCGCGATGAAAGCGCTCCCGCTCAAGGACCGGACCAGCTTGCTCATCGTGGCTGAGTACCAGGGGAGGGGCGGCGTTCGCGGATTCGTCCTCGATCGTTTTTCCGAGGCTGCCTACGGAGGGACCGGACAAGTGACCGACTGGCGTCTGGCGGCCCAGATCGCGAAGAGCACGCGGGTGCTGCTCGCGGGCGGTCTGACGCCCGACAATGTCACGGAAGCCATCCGCACCGTGCGTCCATATGGGGTCGACGTCAGCAGCGGTGTGGAATCGGCTCCAGGCAAGAAGGACCACGCCAAGATCTTCGCCTTTCTCGATGCCGTACGGGTTGTCTCTTCCTCGTGAGCCTGTTTATACTGCCCGCACTATGAGCACGAAACAATTGACGGCGGCGGTGCCCGACCGGCACGGCCGCTTCGGCTCCTACGGGGGCCGCTATGTCCCCGAAACCTTGATGCCGGCGCTTTTAGAGCTGGAGCGCGAGTACGCCCAGGCGAAGAAAGACCACCGTTTTCAGGCTGAACTTGCCTACTACCTCAAGCAGTACGTCGGACGCCCGACGCCGCTCTACTTCGCCAAACGTCTGACGCAGCGCCTCGGCGGAGCCAAAATCTATTTGAAGCGGGAAGACCTCTGTCATACGGGCGCGCACAAGATCAACAACGCGATCGGACAGGGACTCCTGGCCAGGCGCATGCGGAAGCCTCGCATCATCGCCGAGACGGGCGCAGGCCAGCACGGCGTGGCGACGGCCACCGTCGCGGCCATGTTCGGCTTGCAGTGTGAAATTTACATGGGGACGGAGGACATGCAGCGCCAGGCGCTCAATGTCTTTCGCATGCGCCTTCTGGGATCGACGGTGACCGGCGTAGACGCGGGCAGCCGCACGCTGAAAGACGCGATCAGCGAAGCAATGCGCGATTGGACGACGAACATCGCGACGACCCATTACATTCTCGGATCCGTGCTCGGCGCGCATCCCTATCCGATGATGATTCGCGATTTTCAAGCGATCATCGGGAAGGAAGCCCGCAAGCAAATTCTCTCGGCCGAGGGAAGACTTCCCGACTGCCTCATCGCCTGCGTCGGCGGAGGCAGCAATGCCATAGGGTTGTTTCACGCCTTCCTGAGCGATAAGAAAGTCAAAATGGTCGGCGTCGAGGCAGGTGGGCTCGGTGTCGGGAGCGGAAAACATGCTGCTCGTTTTTCCGGCGGATCGCCGGGAGTGCTCCAGGGAACGATGACCTACCTGCTGCAAAACGAGGACGGCCAGATCAATCTGACGC
Organism: Nitrospirota bacterium; assembly: GCA_046734935.1. Classification (GTDB taxonomy): domain Bacteria; phylum Nitrospirota; class Nitrospiria; order Nitrospirales; family Nitrospiraceae; genus Nitrospira_C. The sequence goes on along the minus strand of JBKPSD010000152.1, from coordinate 5,115 downwards.
ACTCGGTGTCCGCTGGCCTTGATTACGCGGCCGTCGGGCCGGAACACAGCTATCTCCGGGAAATCGGCAGGACCAGCTACACGTCCGTAACAGACGAGGAGGCCCTGGCGGCCTTCGACCTGCTCGCGAGAGAAGAAGGCATCGTGCCAGCGCTTGAAAGCGCGCATGCCATTGCTCAGGCGGTGAAGACTGCCCCCACCATGAAGCGACGTCAGCTATTGTTGGTCAATCTCTCGGGTCGCGGAGACAAGGACGTGCAACAGGTAGCGCGAATGAGGGGGATCACGCTATGAAGGCAGGTCGCGCCACCGACGCCGGCACTCGCTCAGCACGCCGATCGAGGGACGGTGCTGGCTCGCTACCCGGCAGGAACGGCCGGTCTTCCCCGGGTGAAAGCCGCTTGGACAGGACGTTCCGCCGGCTCAAATCCGAGGGAAGGAAGGCGCTCATCACCTACTTGATGGCCGGTGATCCGACTGTGGCGGAGACCGAACAACTCGTGCTGGAATTGGAAAAGGCCGGCGCAGACGTCATCGAGCTGGGCGTGCCGTTTTCCGATCCGATTGCGGACGGGCCGGTGATCCAACAGGCGGCCGAACGTGCGCTTCGTAGCGGGACGACTCTCCGGGAAATCCTCTCGATGGTTCGGCGCCTCCGGGCACGATCCGTGGTTCCGCTCGTCTTGATGGCCTATTACAACAGCATCCACGCCTTCGGTCCTGAGCGGTTCTGCCGCGAGGCGGCGGAGGCTGGAGTCGACGGACTCATCATTCCCGACATGCCGCCCGATGAAGCGGGTCCGCTGCAGCGTCCAGCTGCCGCGGCCGGACTGCATCTGATTTTCCTGCTGGCTCCGACGAGTACGGCTGAGCGCCGCGCCTACGTGGCGAGGCGGTCGCACGGCTTCGTCTACTACGTGTCGTTGACCGGGATTACGGGCGCGAAGCTGGGCAAGGTGTCCGAGATCGGGCGGAACGTGGACCAGATCAGGAAAATATCGCAGACGCCGATTGCGGTGGGCTTCGGGGTCACGACGCCGGAAGATGCGGCCGAGGTCTCGGCGGTCGCAGACGGAGTCATCGTCGGCAGTGCCATCGTGAAGCAAATCGCCGCCGGACAGCAGCAACAAGGCATGGTCGCGCGGGTGGCGGGCTTCGTGCAGAGCCTGAAGAGTGCGATGACGCCGCGGTCCGTCGTCTAATAAGCGGACAGTTTACTTCTGAGCTACCGAGGTGCGCTGCTGGTATTGAGGAGGCATGTAGGCGATCATCTCTTTCGCCAGGTCGTTCGCCACATCCTTGAGATTGGGGCGGTAGAACATGTAGCTGCTGGATTTTTCGTGGCGGGCTTTCCAGACCGTGGTGCCGGTTGTCGCGTCGACCAGGCGCAAACTCAATCCTACGCGGCCCACGTTGTCACCTTCCTTCCGGACGTATTCCCACGAGTTGACACGAACGACGAGGAAGGAATCGACGTTCAATGCCTTTCCCAGCTTGATGGCGGCTTCCTTGTCGGATTGCCCCGTCATTTCCAGCCGAGAAAAATAAAACACCAGCGAGTCGAACGCCTCCTTGGAGGCCTGGAAGATATCGGTCACACTTTCCGGCGTCACCACGCGTTCGATCCGCGCCGTCTTGGTCAGCGCCCCGGAGAGCACGTCCTGGATGTCTTCACGCGCGCTGTCGTACTGGCTGGCCATCGGCGGGAGCACTGCAATGGCCTGCGGCCGGAACTGTTTTGCGCCCGGGCCTTCCCAGACTTCCTGCAGCCCTCCACAACCGGTAAGCAGCAAGGTACAGAAGACGGCCGTGCAGATTGGATAGGGTGACCGGATGAACATCTAATCAGTATACCATTAGTGAATGACGATAGGGCTAGAAGGTCAATGAGAGAGATCCGGAGGCCAACGCCCCCTTTTCACGGAAATCATACCCGCCGCCGACATCGAACCGTAGGGCAAAAATCCGCACACCCAATCCGGCTGTCGGAGTAAACGGCGTGCCGGCATCCTTCATGTTCTTGAAGGCGCCCACGCGGAACGACAAAAACTCCGTCAGAATCGTTTGTTCCGCCCCCAGGCTCAACACCTGACTCTTGACGCCCGGAACGAGCGTCTTGTTCGAGGTCGCGTCCACATCCGCCGACAAGGTCAGAGACGAATAGGGATTCAGCGCCATGCCTCCCCGCACTTGCGGCCCCAGCTTGATCTTCGTGCCGTCCGGTGAATCAAATTCCGGCTGATTGAGATCTTTGGCTACCACACCGAATCGCAGCCAGGAAGAGGGCCGATAGATCGCCCCGACGTCAATGCCATAGGTCGTCGAGATCGTCGCTTTGCCCAGGCTATCGGAGAGCTTGATGTCCTGGCCGCCTTGGAGATTCTGCGTTCCGTTATAGGCCGCTCCTTGAATGACCTTCGCTGTGACGCCGATGGAAAACGTCTTGTCCGCAAAAGCGTATGCGTAGGAAAACGCGGCCTGCCTGGCCTCCAACATGCGGACGGCGGCCGCTCCGCTGATGGACACGGAAGTTGGAGTGCCGCTGCAATCGGGATTCGGGCTGCAACGCACCGAAACCGGGCTTGAAAGGAACGAACCACCGGTAGGGACGTCTGAAACGTTGAAGCCGAAGGCGTGCTCTCCAAAATGGCCCTTGATATATAGTCCGGCGGCGCCGTTGAACGAAGTGTTGGCGCCGGGCTGATTAATGCGATTGGCGATGTCCTGGGCCTTGGCAATGTTGGCGGCTGAGGTATCGGTGGTATTAAAAGCTTCCAGCTCATTGATCGTGTCGTGGATACCGAGCCGATCAATGACCTGACCTCCGCCGACGATCCGAATATCAACGGTCTGGGTCATGGCCAACCCGGCAGGATTCCAATACGTCGCCAGGGCATCCGTGGTGACGGCCACGCCGGCGCCGCCCATGCCCATCGCGCGGGGACCGACGATCACAAACTCCGCTGCGAGCGCCTCCCGTCCGACCGCGAGGCACAAGAGGAACAGGGCGGCACGGAAAGCGATACCACTTCGCACTTACGCACCTCCGGCAAAACGCCTTGCTGAGTCTATTGGATGCCTCCGCGCTCGTCAAGGATTTGAGGAAGGGAAGCATATCCCGCTCGGACGTCGGCAAGTCGGGGTTTGCCAGACTGGGACGGGCAGCGATCGCGGCGGAAGAGTGCCCTTAGATGATTTGGCCGTCCTGCATGTGCAAGATCCGGTCGGCTTGGGAGGAGAGTTTGTCGTTGTGCGTGACGATCACGAACGTGGTGCCGCGCGCTTTGTTCAATTCCCGCATGAGCGAGAACAGCGTATCGCCGGTATGCGTATCCAGATTGCCGGTGGGTTCGTCGGCCAGCACCAGATCGGGCTTCTGAAGCAGGGCACGGGCAACCGCGACGCGCTGTTGTTCCCCCCCCGACAACTCGCCGGGCTTATGATGCAGCCTGGCGCCGAGCCCGACGTCGTTCAAGATCGCGATGGCCTCCGCCTTCACCTCGTCCGGTGGCCGCCGCTGAATTAGAGCCGGCATGGAGGCGTTCTCCAGCGCCGTAAATTCCGGGAGCAGATGGTGGAACTGAAACACGAACCCAATGCGTTTGTTCCGGAACTCAGCCTGCGCGGCTTCCGGCAGCTGGAAGAGATCCTGCCCCTCGAAGCACACGCTGCCGCTCGTGGGACGGTCGAGCAGGCCGAGAATATGGAGCAGGGTGCTTTTACCCGCGCCGGAGGCGCCGACGACGGCGATGAGCTCGCCGCGGGCAATCGACAGATCGATCCCTTTCAGTACCGCGAGCGTCTGCTCGCCCATGGGAAACGACCTATGCAGATTCGACACGGTGATCATGCCCGTGCGGCTGTGCTCCGGATTATTCATAGCGCAGCGCAGCAACGGGCTCGAGCTTGGCGGCTTGAAACGAGGGATAGACGGTGGCCGCAAAACTGATGAGGATGGCCGAGCCTGCGACCAGCAAAACGTCCTCGGCCAGCACATGCACTGGGATCTTGGAAATATAGTAGACGGTGGGGTCGAACGTCCAAAACGTCTCGATCAGCCATAAAAATGCGTACCCGAGCGGAATCCCGATGGCCGTTCCCGACAGTCCGATGATGAGGCCGTTGAGCATGAAAATCCGGCGGATGCTCCGTCTCGTCGCGCCCATCGCCTTGAGAATCGCGATCTCCTTCTGCTTTTCGGTCACGATCATGGTCAGCGTACTCACGATGTTGAAGGAGGCGACGATCGTAATCAGCACGAGCAGCAGGAACATCATCGTTTTCTCGAGCTTCAACGCGGAGAACAAGTTGCGGTTCATCTGCATCCAGTCCCTGGCGCCGTAGGTAAAACCCAACGCCTGCTCGACGCGCCGGGCGATTTCCGCGGCGCGAAACACGTCCGTCACCTTGATTTCGACGCCGGTGACGGTGTTGCCCATGCCGAAGAACTTCTGGGCTTCCGTCAGATCGATGTAGGCAAGGGACGAATCATATTCGTACATGCCGGAGTGAAAAATGCCCGCCACGACGAAGGTCCTGATTTTCGGGACCATCCCCATGGCGCTGATCGTGCCCGTCGGCGACACGACGCTGATCGTATCGCCGGGGAAGGCGCCGAGGCGCATCGCCAGTTCCTTGCCGAGAATAATGCCGGGTCGTTCGGTCAACTGTAGGGGACCGGATGGATCGTCGGCGGGAGGCAGCTTCACGGGAATCGGTTTTCCGAGGTCCTCGAGCCCTCCAGACACGACGTTTTGCGCAAGCGCCGTCACCTTTCCTTCCCGGAACGGATCGATGCCGCGGAGGACGACGCCTTGGGCGCTGTTCTGAGTGGTCAGCATCACCTGCTTGAGGATGAACGGGGTAGCGGCCACCACGTCGGGCACCGTCTCCACTTGCTTGGCGGTCTCGTCATAATCGCTCATGCCGTCCTTCATCCGGTCCTGGACGATGATGTGGGCGGTGGTGCCGAGGATCTTGGCCTGAATGTCTTCCTTGAACCCCGTCATGATCCCGACGGTGCCGATCAAAGCCGCAACTCCCAGCGTGATGCCGGTAACGGACACGAAGGTGTTCAAGGAAATGGTCCGGTTGCGCCGCTTGGCACGGAGGTACC
>JBKPSD010000151.1:0-3229 GCA_046734935.1 Nitrospirota bacterium | reverse complement strand
GCGCAACGAGAGCGATGGCGGGTGCGGTGTTGCGTCCTTCCGGCTCGAGGACAAAATTGTCCTTCAAGGCGTCCTTCCACTCGCTCAACTGCACGCGTATAGATTCGGCCTGAGGCGGATTCGTCGAGATCATCACCCGTTCGGGCGGCGCGCCGGCCACGACGCGCCGCATGGTCTGCTGAATCAGCGTTTCGTCGCCGATGATCTTCAACAACTGTTTGGGAAACAACTGCCGGCTCAACGGCCAGAATCGCGTGCCGCTGCCGCCGGCCATGATCACCGGATACACGGTTGGCTGGTTCATTGGTTTTTGCCCTTGATCGCGTAAAATGTTCGATGCTGGGCCGCGAGAATCATCTCGATGATCTCACGCACAGCACCTTCGCCGCCCTTCTTCGCGCAGACATAGTCGACGACGGCGAGCGCCTGCGGCATTCCGTCTGCAGGGCTGGCCGAGAAGCCCACCGCCTTCAATGTCTCGACATCGTTGACGTCGTCTCCGATGTACGCCACTTCTTCCATTGAAAGGCCGTGACGTTCCGTCATCTCCCGAACCAGGGAAATTTTATCCATGACACCCTGGTGCACTTCCGGAATCATGAGCTTTTCCCCGCGCCAGGCGACGAGCTTTGTGCGCTCCTGAGTGACGATCGCCGTTATGATTCCCGCCCGCTGCAGCAGCTTGATTCCCATGCCGTCGCGGGTATTGAACTTTTTCATTTCCTCCCCGGACTCCGAATAGTACATGCCGGCATCCGTCAACACACCGTCCACATCGGTGGCAAAGAGACGGATGCGTTTCAACCTGGGAATCAACGATCTTCGCGCGCGCTTCCGGGCAGTCATACCCCTCTCGTGCTTGCGTTGACGACCGACGCTACGGCCATATTACTGGCTCAGGAGCACAGTTCAAACAAAAAATTGTGGGTGGGAAGCGCTCAGGCGGGCGACACTTGAGCAGTGGCGTGCTTCACGAACCGGGTCAGCGCATCGTGCCAATCGGGTAATACCGGGTAGCGGCTTGCAAACCGGTCCTGCGACAGCACCGAATAGGGGGGCCGCTTGGCGAGCCGGCCGGCCTGAGCCGTCGTGATCGGCACCACGGCCGCCCGTGCGCCCGTCTGGCGGACGACGGCTTCAGCGAGCTCGTACCAGGAACAATCGCCGCCGTTCGTCACGTGGCACACGCCCTCAAGGTCGCCGAGGGCGAGGTCGCGGAGGGCGCGAGACAGGTCTTCGGCATAGGTCGGACAGCCCCGCTGGTCGGCCACGACCTCCAGCGTTGGCCGCTCTTGCGCGAGCTTCGTGATCGTCTTTACGAAATTTGGGCCCTCGTGGCCGAACAGCCACGCCGTCCGCACGACGAGCGCGCCGGGACACAGCGTCAACACTGCCTGCTCGCCCTCATACTTCGACAAACCGTACTGATTGAGCGGCCGAGGCTCGTCCTGCTCATGATAAGGAGTCGTCTTCGTGCCGTCGAACACATAATCGGTGGACACGAAGATGAGCCTGGCTTCCACGGCCTTCGCCGCCTGCGCCACCCATCGCGTGCCTTGCCCGTTGACGGCGTGGGCCCGCGCTGGTTCACGCTCCGCCTGATCGACATTGGTGTAGGCCCCGGCATGCAGGATGATGTCCGGACGGGCCTGCCGAATCTGCTCTTCGCAAACCGGACTGGTGAGGTCGAAGTCCGGCAGGTCTTTCAGGATAAGCTCTTCCGCGGCCAAGACCCGCTGCAACGCGTGGCCCAACTGGCCGCCGGATCCGGTGATCAGGATACGCACTGCGGCTACAGGGACGACCCCTCCTTTAAGCGCTTGCCATACATGGCTTCATAGTAGGCGCGGAACTCGCCCGACTTGATCGGGCGCCACCAAGACTCATTCTGCCGATACCACTCCGCCGTCGCTTTAAGGCCTTCGTTAAAGGGGACGGTCGGCTGCCAACCCAACTTCATCATTTTTCGGCAATTCACGGCATAGCGGCGGTCGTGGCCCGGCCGGTCTTCGACGAATCGGATCAACGACCGAGGCTTTCCCAACAGGGTCAAAAGTTGTTCGGCGACCGAGAGGTTCTCCCGTTCGTTGCCGCCGCCGATGTTGTAGACTTGCCCGGGTTCGCCGTCCGACAGGATGCGCTCGATGGCGGCGCAGTGGTCCTGAACCGCCAGCCAGTCCCGCCGCTGCCGGCCGTTGCCGTACAACGGCAGCGGCTGTTCGTCGATAGCGTTGGTCACGAACAATGGAATGAACTTCTCGGGGTATTGATTGGGTCCGTACGTGTTGCTCCCGCGCGTGACCATGACGGGGAACCGATAGGTGGTCCAGAAGCTCAGCGTCAACAGATCGCCCCCCGCTTTGCTGGCGGAATACGGGCTGCGCGGGACGAGCGGATCTTCCTCCGTGGAACTTCCGGTTTCGACCGAGCCATACACCTCATCAGTGCTGACCTGGACGAATCGTTTGACGCTTGCCCGGCGGGCTTCTTCCAGCAGGATCCCGGTCCCGACCACGTCCGTTCGGGCGAAGCTGCCCGGATCCAGGATGGACCGGTCCACATGCGTCTCGGCGGCGGCGTTGATGACCCCTTCGATCTGGTGCTCCTCAAAGAGACGCCGCACCAGCGCCTGATCGGCGATGTCGCCGTGCACGAACCGGTACCCAGCATGGCCGTCGAGATCCCGGGTGTTCGCCCGGTTGCCGGAATACTTGAGCGCGTCGAGATTGACCACCCGGTGGCCGCTTTGCATAACCAACCGCCGCACGAGATGCGACCCGATGAAGCCTGCTCCGCCGGTCACGAGAACATTCATGCGAGTTCGAGCTTGTTCGCGCCGGTCCGGCTGACCAGCTGGTTGGCGGCATGCAGAGACTCGATCGTCCCGGCGTCCGTCCACCAGCCGTCGAGCACGTCCCACGTCAGGGTGCCGGCGGCGATGTAGGCGTTGTTCACGTCGGTGATTTCCAGCTCGCCCCGTCCCGACGACGTCGGTTTTTGCAAAGCTGGCCGGATCGAGAATTGAGCGGTCCACGTGCGTCTCGGCGGCGGCGTTGATGACGCCTTCGATCTGGTGCTCCTCAAAGAGACGTCGCACCAGCGCCTGATCGGCGATGTCGCCGTGCACGAACCGGTACCGCGCATGGCCGTCGAGATCCTGCGTGTTCGCCCGGTTGCCGGAATACTTGAGCGCGTCGAGATTGACGACCCGGTGGCCGCTCTGCATGAC
>JBKPSD010000150.1:0-9050 GCA_046734935.1 Nitrospirota bacterium | reverse complement strand
ATGTCGCGGCGGCTTCTCGAAGCCTGCCCGCACCGGCGGGAGACAAGGAATCGTCCTGGTGAGCGTCATGGATACCGGGTGGAGACGATTTACGGTTCCCATGCCGAGTGGCAATGTCTACACGCGTATCGGCGGCCCCTCCTCCGGCGCGCCGGTCGTGCTCGTGCACGGCTTTGTGCTCGCAGGCGATTATATGATGCCCGCCGCGGAACGGTTGGCGTCCCTTACTCGAACGTATGTGCCGGATCTGCCCGGCTATGGACTCAGCGATCGCCCCCGGCAGCGGCTCAATCTGCCGTATTTAGGAGACCGTCTGGCCGAATGGATGGACCGCGTGAGCCTTCCCCGGGCGCATTTCATCGGCAATAGCTTCGGATGTCAGGTCCTTGTCGACTTCGCGGCCCGTCACGCGCGGCGCGTGCACCATCTCGTGCTGCAAGGTCCTACGGTCGATCCCGCTGCACGGTCGCTGCCGAAGCAGATCCTCCGCCTGATAAAGAACTCGCGCATCGAGGCGCCGGGCCTTGGCCTGTTGATGGTTCGAGACTATTGGAGGGCCGGATGGAGCGGCATTCTTGCCGCCGGCCGAATGGCTCTCGGTGATCGATTGGAACCAAAGTTGAAGCAGATTACTGTCCCGACCCTTGTCGTGCGCGGGTCTCGCGACGTCCTCGTGCCCCAGCGCTGGGCGGAACGAATGGTCCGCTTGCTGCCGCAGGGGCGGTTATTAGTGATGCCCGGACTCGCCCACACGATCATCTATACCGCACCGGCGGTATTCGTCGAGGCGATCCGGCCGTTCTTGAGGCTCTAAACATGTCGCAAAAACCAGAATATCTCGCAGATTTCGACTCCGCGTCGGCCATGCTTTCGGCGCTCGGTCATTTTCTGAATGGCCGCGATTTTCCGATGCTCGGCGCGGTGCCCCGTTGGGCCATGCCCCTCGTCAAAGCGCTCTCGGCCGGAGTCAACCGCCTCCCGGCGGTGTTGCAGGAGCAGGTGTATATATGGAGCGGATGGCTTGAAGCGATCGGGGCGAAGCGGCTCGACCGCATCAGCGAGATCGATCTCGCCCGTTGGGCCGTTGGTCAATATCCGAAACGCCGCTATCCCGCGGTGGCAATCGGCTCTTCGAACGGCGCGGCAACCCATTTGTGGGCAGCGCTCGGCATTCCATGGCTTCCGCAAACATTCCTCGTCCCCATCGCCAGGTCCAACGTGCATCCGGACGAGCCCAAGGATGAGCTTGCATGGTCCCGTGAGCCGGCGCGCATTGTCCTTGAACGCAATCCGGAACTGCAGCTCCACCACATGCACGATCCGGTGCAGGACCGCTTGATGGTGCGCCGCATGAGCTATTTCCGTTTCAAAAAGCTCTCGCTCGGAGAAACGTACCGGACGTTTCTCGATCAATGTTTGGAACCGGGCGGCACCATCGTGCTCGTGGATTGCCGGCTGTCTTGGCCGGTGACCGATTGCGGCGGCCGTCACCTGTTTCAATTCGGCGCCTTGGGCGGCGCCACCGCCGAAGAAGTGCATCGCGGCAGTCCTCGCATCGCGGAGTATCTGCGCCGCTATCGATCTCACCGTACCAAGTGGGATCCGCCGAAGACGAACCGCATCGCACCCGAAGCCGAATGGGGCTTCGCGCCGCCGCTGGGAGATGACGTCCTGGCCTATGCAGCCGAACGGGGGTGTTCCGTGCGACGGCTGGTGTTCGAGGAACCCGAGGCAATGAGCCCGCTCGTCGCCGATCTCCACCGTTGGTGGAACGAGCGCCGCGGACTGCCTTCGAGTCGTTTACTCGTGGATTCCTTCATTCTGATGGACCCCTATTGGTGCTTGGGCACCGGTTCCGTCCCGTTCTGGATGGTGTTCAACACCGAAGGCTCTTTCGCCGCCCTGCAGTCCTACCTGTCGACACGTGTCTTCGATGAAATTTACGCGACCTTGTTTTCGCACGGCGTCGATTCGGTCGGATTGCCCTCCGCGGCGGACTGGCGGGCGCTCATCGAACACGCATCCACCAGGAGCAAGTTCATCGGCGTCGACCCGGCCGCATTCCCACGGGATTTTGCCGTCTATGCACGCTATCACGATGCGTTGCTTCAGGCCGTTCCTCAGCGGTATCCGCTGCCTTCGCCGCTCTCACTCGCACAGTTCGACCAGTTCCTTGGCATCAATGCGCACCGCTACGACGTCGAGTGGGTTCACGACACCGAGTCTTTGGCCGCCTGAGAGCAGCAATGGTCGTCCGCAGGCTGGCGAGATGGAAACGCATTGCGATCTCCCGTCTGTCGCTCCGGTATCCCACATTCCTCCGGTTTCTTCCCACCCCCCGGCCGCTGGCCGTTCTCGCGTATCCGTACGACGGCCCGTCGCTCTCGCGGGATCTGTTGGTCTGTTTGCCGGGAATCGGCGATGAGGCGAAAGATTTTGCGAACTGGGGGTTCGTCGACCTGGTGCGCGCGCACCCGTGGGCCGCCGATGTGCTGTTGGTCGACGCGCATTACGGGTATTACGCGGACCGGACTGTCCTTGAGCAGCTTCGTCGCGACGTGCTTCTTCCAGCCTCGGCATCAGGATACCGGGGAATCTGGCTGGTGGGGATTTCCATGGGGGGGCTGGGCGCCCTGTTGTACGCGCGTCAGCATCCACACGACGTTCGAGGGGTCGTGGCAATCGCCCCGTTTCTCGGCAGGCAGACACTTGTGCAAGAGATTGCCGGTGCTGGCGGGCTCGCCCGATGGACTTCCACCGTCGATTCTACCGATGAAATCGGTGCCCTCTGGTCGTGGGCACATTCTCAAAGCGGCCACTCACCTGCCGTCCCGGAATTATTTCTGGCGTTCGGAGACTCAGATATCTTTGCACCAGCGCATCGCCTGCTGGCCACGAGCCTTCCGGCCGCGAATGTCCTCGTCACCATTGGAGGCCATCGATGGCCGGTATGGCTGGACCTTTGGAAACAGTTCCTCCAACGCCACATCGACCGCGAACCGTGCGATGAGCCTTGAGGGAACACCGCGACTGAACCGTGACTGGAGGCTCTCCGAGTGGGCCTCATTCCCGCGGCTCCCTATGATGTGGCCTGGGGATTCCACCTTTTACTAAAGGACGGCCAGCATGCCACAACAAGGAAAGGTCGGCATCACGCATTTTCCCCTTTCATCGGAACAGCGCAGACAAGAGAAGGTCCGTATCGGAAAGGCGGAAGCCGCCAAGACAAACACACGAACGGCCGGTGGCAGCGGAAAAAGCGGACATCGCCTGTCGAGGGAACAAGGGACACACTCAAAACTCGATTCAGAAAGCTCCTTCAGAGGTAAAGGCGGAAAAGGAGGAAGGAGCCGCGGCTCTCGAGCAAGCCTGCTCGCCTCGAGCCGCAAGGTGCGGAATACAAGCGCTCGCGCCCGGAAGCGCTGAGGAGGGCGGATGCATCATGGCGTCTCTGGAGCTTGTTCTGGGCGGCGCGCTTGTCGGAGCGTTGACCTGTTATCTCCTCACGGGCGGTGCCGATTTCGGCGCCGGCATGTGGAGCTTGTTTGCATTCGGCCGCGACGCTCAACAACAGCGCGCGTTGATCGACCAGGCGATCGGCCCCATCTGGGAAGCCAACCATGTGTGGCTGATCGTCGCGGTCACAATTCTCTTTACCGCCTTCCCCTCCGCGTATGCGCTGATTGCGACAGGGCTGCACATCCCGCTGACGGTGATGCTCATCGGGATCGTCTTGCGCGGAACCGCCTTCGCCGTGCGAACACACGATAGTACCGCCCGGCTGGATGGAAGCAGCGCTACACCGGCGATTTGGCGCTACGTGTTCGCCGGCTCAAGCCTCATCACGCCGGCCTTGCTCGGCATGAGCTTGGGAGCAATCGCGTCCGGCCGGCTCGCGGCGGCCGCCTCAAGCGGCTCGTTCAGGGAGCGATTCGTGGATTCGTGGCTGGCACCGTTTCCCGCGAGCGTCGGTGTGTTGACGACGGCACTGGTCGCCTACCTGGCTGCCGTCTACCTCCTGGTAGAAGCCCGGGATCCCGATCTACGCCGTCTGTACCAACGGCGGGCCATTGCCTCCTGCTGCGCCGTGCTGGCATCGGCGGCTATCGTGTTGTGGCTCGCGCATGACGGTGCGCCCGAGATTTACTCTGGTCTTCGACAGACGGCGCTCGGTGTTCTCGCGGTCGTGACGGCGTTCAGCCTCCACGTGGCATCGGTGATCGCTCTTTCGACAGCGCGCGTACGGGCGGCCAGATGGTGCGCGATCGGAGGGGCGGCGGTCATGTTGTGGGGCTGGGCATTGTCCCAGTTTCCGTTTCTCGTCGAGCCACATTTGACCATCGCTCATTCAGCCCCCGAGCCGACGTTGCGCCTGTTGGCGCTGTGCCTGGGGCTGGGAGGCGTGGTGCTTTTTCCGCTCATGTATTACCTCTACCGTGTGTTCAAGGGTCATGTCCTGCCGGGAGTTTCCTAGCGCTGGGGGCGCCGTAACGAATATGACGCTGCCGGCTGCAAACGCATTCCCTCATCGCCATGGACGCGTGACACGCCACAACGTGTTCAGAAAGAGTCTTGCCACAGACAGACTGTCTGCACCCGGACAGCTTGTCGTCGTTCTGAGACGCTTCATCGAATGCCGCTCTTCGGACGCCGATGACGAACGTCCCTCTCTAAAAGCGTTTCCTCCGTTTGTCTTCAGAAGGTCTATCCCTTGCAAAACGACACGTGATTCCCGACGAGTGAAAAGGAGATCTGAACACATATGCCGAAACAATCCGCGCGTCGCAAATCAAAGGACACGACGCGGACCGCGAAAGCCTCTTCGATGAAAGCCGGACGCCCACGCGGCACCAAGATGACCGGAAAACGCCGGGACGGAGTCGGCTCCTCCCGGCGCGGCCGCGGCGGGGCGACCCGGAGCAAGCCATCGGCACGCCGGTCGTCATCTCGCGCGTGACTATGCCTTAACCGTTCATTTCCAAACCGGTGATTTTCATGGAGTCCGTCGGTTCGTGTACACATTCGCCCCGTACCATTGCCCTCTTGCGCGCGCTGCAGCTGGGGGACCTCCTGTGCACCGTCCCTGCATTCCGCGCGCTGCGAGCGGCATTTCCTGACGCGAGGATAGTGTTGATCGGTTTGCCATGGGCGAAAGCGTTCGTCGAGCGGTTCTCCCGCTACCTCGACGAATTCGTCGCATTTCCCGGCTACCCGGGTCTTCCCGAGCAGGAACCGGACTATCGGCGCCTCACGGATTTCTTCAACGACATGCGCAAGCGTCAATTTGACTGGGTCATTCAGATGCAGGGGAACGGATCGTTCGTGAACGATGTGATCCGGCTCTGCGGTGCACGCAAGGCCTGGGGGTTCGCTCAAGGCCACGGTAATCTCCCGGCTGGGTTCATCCCTTATCCAACCGACTGCTCTGAGATCCATCGTCACCTTCGGTTGCTCGAATACGCAGGTGTCCCGTCGCAAGGCGATCATCTCGAGTTTCCCTTGACCGAGAAAGACCGGGCCGAATTCGCCCGTCTTCCGCACGCTGACCTGCTTCAGCCTGATCGCTTCGTCTGCGTCCATCCCGGCGGAAGGGGTGTCACGCGCCGTTGGGACATTGAGCAGTTTGTACGGGTCGCAAGGGGGCTCGCCGAACGCGGCCTCTCCATCGCCATCACCGGCGTGGCCGAAGAACGACCGCTCGCCGAAAAACTCTGCACCGCGGTTCCCGGCCGCACGATCGACCTGTCCGGACTGACGACACTGGGATCCATGGGCGTTCTCTTAAGCCGGGCCCGTCTGTTGATCGCCAATGACACCGGAGTGTCGCATCTCGCTGCCGCGCTCAGAAAGCCCAGCGTCATTCTTTCCGTCGGCTCCGACCCCATCCGCTGGAACCCGCTCAATGGAGCGAGGCATCGAGTCCTGGACGGCACGGCGGTCAACGCCGCAGACGTTCTGGATGAAGCGGATGACCTCCTTTCAGCGCGGCCCGCGGTGGAGCCGTCCCGCACGAATGCTGTCCGGCGGCCGCTGCGCATTCTGACGTGGCACGTTCATGGAAACTATCTCTACTATCTGACGCACACGCCTCATGACTGGTATTTGCCGGTCGGCTTGAATCGTCCGGGATACAGCGGCCGAGCGCCAGGATTCCCATGGCCGGACCGCGTGCGCGATGTGCCGGTGGAACGTCTGAAACAGACGGACTTCGATGCGATCCTCTTTCAATCAAAATCCGCATACGTCGAGGACCAGTATGAACTCTTGACACAGGAACAACGGCACCTGCCCCGGCTGTATCTCGAGCACGATCCTCCGGACGACCCGACCGAGAGCCGTCACATCGTCGATGATCCGTCCATGCAACTCGTGCATGTCACCCACTTCAATCGGCTGATGTGGGACAACGGCCGGACGCCCGCCACCGTCATCGAGCACGGTGTTCCCGATGCGGACGGAATCCGTTACAGTGGAGAGCTTCCCCGGGGACTCGTCGTCATCAACGATCTCCCGAGGCGCGGGCGGCGCGCGGGCGCCGACGTCGTCGAGCGCATCCGGCGAGTCATTCCTCTGGACATCATCGGCATGAATTCCACGGCGGCCGGCGGCCTGGGAGAAATTTCACACGACGCGTTGCCGCGTTTCATGTCGCGCTACCGGTTCTTTTTTCATCCCGTTCGATATACGAGTTTCGGCCTCGCGGTCTGCGAAGCCATGATGATCGGGCTCCCGATCGTCGCACTGCCGGTGACCGAGATGCCGACGGTGCTCCGGGACGGGGTCTCAGGCGTCCTGGAGTCCGACGAAGACCGGCTCACCCAACGGATGGCCGTTCTTCTGGCCGATCCGACGGAAGCCCGCCGCCTGGGCGAAGAGGCGCGCGCAGTCGCACAGTCGCGTTTCAATCTGGATCGGTTCACGGCGGATTGGGACCGGACGATCAGCGGATTCGCGACGCGGACCCCAACATCATATTTATCACCAACAGGCATACCATGCGCGGCCAAATTGCGTTGATCAGCGAACATGCGTCTCCTCTAAGCATCCTCGGCGGCGTCGATTGCGGTGGACAGAACCTGTATGTGGCCAAGGTGGCGAA
Source organism: Nitrospirota bacterium (assembly GCA_046734935.1). GTDB lineage: Bacteria > Nitrospirota > Nitrospiria > Nitrospirales > Nitrospiraceae > Nitrospira_C. The sequence continues at coordinate 1,951 of JBKPSD010000150.1, read as the reverse complement.
GGCGCTCAGCTCGCTCGGATACGAGGTCGACGTCTTCACCCGGCGCGACGACGAACAGCTGCCGGACATGGTCGAGTGGGAGCAGGGCATCAGGATTTTGTACGTCCCGGCCGGCCCTCCTCGGTTCATCCGCAAGGAAGACCTCTACCCGTTCATGGAGGAGTTCACGGAGTACATGGTTCGTTTCTGCCGGCATCAACGCAAAGCATACGACCTCGTGCATGCGAATTTTTGGATGTCTGGGCTCGTGGCCGCCGATATGAAGCGCCGGCTCGGGATTCCGTTCGTGATCACATTCCATGCGCTGGGCCGCGTGCGGCGGCTGCACCAGCAGCAGGCCGATGGCTTTCCCGATGTGCGCTTCGCCGTCGAAGACCGTCTTGTGGCCGAAGCCGATCGCCTGATCGCCGAAGCGCCGCAGGACGCCGGAGACCTGATCCGGCTCTATGGCGCCGATCCGTCGCGCATCGTGATCGTCCCCTGCGGGTTCGATCCCGAAGAGCTGTGGCCGCTCGATAAGGCGTCCGCGAGGACGACGCTGGGTCTTCCCGCGGACCAAGGAATCATCCTGCACGTCGGCCGCATGGTTCCCCGGAAGGGCATCGATACGGTCATCCGCGCGTATGCGCTTTTTCTTGCCGATCATGACGCACCCACAAAACTGCTCATCGTCGGGGGAGAATCCGATGAGCCGGATCCGCAGCGAACGCCGGAGATCGGCCGTTTGCAATGTCTGGCGAATGAATTGAAGATACAGGATCGCGTCTGCTTCGTTGGCCGTCGCGGCCGGAGCCAACTCAAGTACTATTACAGCGCTGCCGACCTGTTCGTGACGACCCCGTGGTATGAACCGTTCGGCATCACGCCGCTCGAAGCCATGGCCTGCGGCACACCGGTCGTCGCCTCAAACGTCGGCGGATTGAAATTCTCCGTGCGCGACGGCGAAACAGGCTATCTGGTTCCGCCCGGCGATCCGGATGCGCTGGCCGAGCGCTTTCGGATGCTCTATTCAAGCCCCGCACTGCTGCGCGTGTTCGGGCAGCAGGCAATCCAACGCGTCAACGAGCTGTTTACCTGGGCCAATGTCGCCGACGGCCTGTCGAAAGTGTACGGCGAAGTCATGCTGGAAGGCGGCATGAAGCGGGACGCCGCGTTGAGCACTTCGGTTGACCGCGCGATGGACCAGGCGATCGGTGCGCTGCAGGAAGCCAAACGCCGGCTGCGACATCCGCTCACAGAGGCCGCGGTGCGTGTCTCAGACTGCCTCTCGCGCGGCGGCCGCGTGCTGATCTATGGACAGGGCGACAGCGCCCAAGTCGCGGACGAGTGGGCGTCGCTGGTCACTGCCCGGCTTGCCAATCATCCGGGATGGCCGGCCATTGCCTTGCGCGATGCCGACACCACTGCCCGGCATGCGGCCGACCGTCATCTGCTGAGACAAGTGGAGACGCTGGGCCGCTCCGACGATGTGCTCGTAGGCATCTGTGCGACGGCCATATCGCCGAGCGTCATCGCCTGCATGCGGCAGGCCCGGGTCGCGGGATTGCAGCGCATTCTGTTGTACGGTTCTGACCATCACGGCCTGGAAGATCTCGCCGAGGTGGCGCTCGATGTGCCGCTGACCGATGTACGGGACGTCAGGCATGTGCACCGGCTCCTGCTGCATATCATGTTCGATTTGATTCTGGAACGGACGGCATCCACCGCGGACCGTTGTCGAGGCGATCGACAATCCGTCCCGTCCGTGCTGGACTGGCCTCGCCGGAGCAAAGAGGGCGCCGGAGGCCGCCGCCGGCAACTGATCAACGTAGCCGGCAAAACGGTGCCTCCATCATGAAACCCGCCGTGTTCTTCGACAAGGACGGAACGCTCGTCGAAGACGACCCGCCCAACACCGATCCGTCCCGCGTGCGATTTTATCCCGACGTGTTTGCTGCCCTGCGGCTGCTCG
>JBKPSD010000149.1:0-9133 GCA_046734935.1 Nitrospirota bacterium | reverse complement strand
GCCGGCGTCCCGGCGTTGATACAACGATGGGATCCGGATGTGGTGGAAGTGAAGGTTCCATCCAAGGCGCAGAGCGGCGCTGTTGAAGTCCTGATCGGCAAAAAGAAATTGCAGGCGGGGACATTCACGGTCGTCTATCCGAAGATTGCCTCAATCCAGCCTTCGTCGGTAGAACCAGGCCATACCGTTGAGATCGTCGGAGAGCACTTCGGCATTACGGCCGGACCGCGCGATCCGAATACGATGTTCGGCGTCAACGATGTCCTGGTCGGAAATCTGACCGTCAGGCCGCGTCGCTGGAAAGACGATAAAATCGAAGTGGAGATACCGGCGAACGCGACGTCCGGAGACATCGCGGTGCGCCTGTCGTCTTCCGATCCCTTGCCGGACGGATCCTGCTGCGCGCCGGTCCAACACACCGTGAGCAACGCCGTCCCGCTGAACCTCATTCCCACTGTGCAGGTCGATCCCGTCCATGGGCCCGTTGGAACGAAGGTGGTCCTGTTCGGTCAAGGATTCGGCCGTGAGAGCGCCGCGGAAGACAAGATTCTGATCGGTGGAAAACAGGCTCCTATCGCCCAGTGGAGCGATCGAGCGATCGTCGTGCATGTCCCTCTAGGCGCCGAAAGCGGGCCGGTCGTATTGGCGCAGGGGGGAAAAGAACGGACCGTGGGCCATTTTGCCGTCGAGGTTCCAAAAGCCACCGGCATTACGCCAGCCAGCGCTCCCATCGGCACTCTTCTGAGAATCAATGGCGAGCATTTCGGCGCGTATTCGGAGAGCGGGGCAACACCCTACAATTATACGGACTTCAACATCGGGCAGAATCGCGTCGAGATCGGCGGCGTCCCGGCCGTGATTTACCGTTGGAATGACGATCGCATCGATGTCTGGGTACCCTTCAGCGCGAAGAGCGGTCCGGTCGTGGTCAAGCGCGGCGCCCCTAAGCCCGGTGCCGATGGCTCCTGCTGCGCCGAAACCGGAATCGTTTCGATGGAGGCGGGGACGTTCACCGTGGTCGTGCCGACGATCGAGTCCTACTCTCCCACCTCTGCCGGATTGGATGACCTCGTGACGATCAAGGGTTCCGGATTCGGCTCATTCATCAAGACCACTGAAGCCACGCAACCGAAGCTCGGCGTGGAGGCGTTCAAGCGCAGCGACATCGAGCTCGGCGAGAACGTCTCTCGTACGGAAGTGTTGTTCAACAATATCGGCGCCATCGTCGTATCGTGGACCGATACGGAAATCAAGGCGCGGGTGCCGCACCGTCATCTCTTCGGCATCGGCAAGCCGGGACAGTTCAACGCCGACCTTTCGACAGGGCCTCTCGTCATCCGGCGCGGTTCCTGGGATATGCTCCCGGACGGAACCTGCTGTACCCCCAAGAAATGGCTCACCCTCGAGGCCGGTACGTTCACGATCGAAGCCAAGGGCATGCCCGATCAAAGCTTTTTCCAGTCACGGCCGGAAGGCGCCACGAACGACTAGGCAGGATGGTGAAAAATCCCGTCAGCGTCGTTCTCGCATCGTTCAGACCCTCGACGTACCGAAAAGAGTACGCCTCGGGCCTTCACTCGCTGCGGCCTTTCTACACGGGATTTTTGACCATCCTGCTTTTCCTCAGCTTCACTTTGCTGTTGAGCATATCTATCGTTCGATCCGTAGGCGCCGTTGAAACACAACTGAAGGCCGCTCCGCAAAAGACTGGGACCGAAGTCACGCTCATGAGCGTCTTTTTCAGGGACGCCAACCTGGGATGGGCGGTTGGATCCGGCGGAACGGTACTGAAGACGACGGATGGCGGACAAAAGTGGAAAAAGCAGATCAGCGGCACAACGGTGCAGCTCACGGGTGTGTTCTTCGTGGATAGTAAGGAGGGTTGGGTCATCGGCGCGAACGGGACCATCCGTCACACAGTCGACGGAGGGGCCACCTGGAAGCCACAGTCCATCGACACCCAGGCGCCCATGTACGGCATGTCGTTTGTTTCCGCTCGCGAAGGATGGGTCGTGGGCGGCAACGGCACGATCCTCCATACGACTGACGCGGGGACGCATTGGACCGACCAGCCGAGCTCGACGACCGCGGCGCTGTACGCGGTACAATTTCTGACGCCCCAGCGGGGAACGGCCGTGGGAGCGGTTGGAACGGTGCTTGCCACCGAAGACGGCGGCGCGACGTGGAGTGCGCAGGAAACCCAGGGTTCAGTCACGCTCTTCGACGTGTACTTCTCCGACCCGATGACGGGCTGGGTGGTCGGTAATGCCGGCGCCATGTTTCAGACGACTGACGGCGGCGGCCGTTGGATCGACCGGACGTTGCCCTGTTCACGGACCTGCACGAGGCTCACGGACCTGCTGCGGATTCGATTCACCGATCCCAAGACGGGATGGATCGTCGGAGAGCGCGGGATGGCCTACCGCACTGCCGACAGCGGCTTTACGTGGGAAGAGCAGGGGGCGCTGGCAAACGTTTCATTGTTCGGCTTGTCCTTTCCCAATACCCTCCACGGCTGGGCCAGCGGCGAGAAAGGCACGATTGTGCACCTCACGCTGGGGAAATAAGTTCGCGAGGGTCCTGTCCTGGCTGATCTTCGTCCTCGCACCCCCCCGAAATACTTGCGGGTCCTGTCCTCGATCGCAGCTCGTGCTCGCACCCCGCCCGGTGTAGGGACCCCGCTGCGCGCGAGCAAGCGATCGACGCCACCCGCAAAGCACATTGGAAGCGAGGAATAAGAAGGAGTGGTGCCCCAGATTGAGGTCACCCTCTAGAGAATATGGTAGAAGGCAGCGTTTCGGCGCGGGGTGGATGGGAAAGGGGAATATTATTCCAATCCGCCGAGGCGGGATTGAAGAACGCTGATCGTGGCGATCGCTGCGGTTTCTGCTCTCAAGATCCGTGATCCAAGCGTGATCGCCGTGTATCCATGCTCAAGGACCTGTCCTAGTTCCTCGTACTCCCATCCCCCTTCCGGCCCCACCAGCAACCAGATCTCATCGCCCGTGCCCGGCAATGGCACGGCCGTCAGCGACGCACCCTGCGACCGCTCCGCCAGGACCAGTTTCGCCTGTGCAGGTTTCGACCAAGCGAGCAACTCCTCCACCGCTGCCGGCTGGCTGATGACCGGAACGGACCAGCGTTCCGATTGTTGGGCCGCTTCGAGCGCAATGCGCTGCCATCGCGCGAGTTGATGATCGATCCGATCCGGGCGGAGTCTGATCACGCTGTGGCTCGCAGCCAGCGGCACGATCCGTTCGACGCCTAATTCGGTCGCCTTTTGGATGACCCAATCCATCTTTTCGCCTTTCAGCAGCGCCTGAGCAAGGATGATCGAAGGACTGGTTCTGGGGGGAGCGGCGATTGTTTCGACGATCCGTCCGGTCAAGGCGCGGCTTGTCACCTCGATGATCTCGGTACGATAGCGCCTGCCGCGATCGTCGGTCACCGTCAGAATTTCGCCGGGTTGCAAGCGAAGGCTCTGTCGCAGATGATTCAGCAGCGGGCCGCTGATATGGATGGCCGGCGGAACGATGGCTTCCGAGGACAAAAAGAACGTGGGCATGCGAGACGAATCCGGTCCGGCGGGGCGGCGTTACTCGAAGAAGGTCTTCATCTTGTCGAAAAAGCCCTCGCCGTCGGCTTCCATCGACATCCCGCTTTCCTTAGCAAATTCCATCAGCAGCTCGCGCTGCTTGGCGGTCAGTTTGGTGGGAATGTGGACTTTGATCGTAAATAATTGATCGCCGGTCGCGTGATTCTTCAGGCTCGGGATTCCGAGCCCCTTCAAGCGCAGCACTTTGTCGGGTTGCGAACCCGGCGGTACCTTCATCACCGTGGTGCCTTTGAGCGTCGGCACTTCGATTTTCCCGCCAAGCACCGCAGTCACGAAGCTGACGGGCACGTCACACACGATGTCGTTGCCTTTCCGCTGGAAGACAGGATGCGGCTTGACCGTAATGGCGACGTAGAGGTCGCCGGCTGGCCCGCCGTTGACGCCGTGTTCACCTTCGTTTGAAAGACGCAGGCGCATCCCGGTTTCGATCCCGGCCGGAATGTGAACGGCGATGGTGCGTTCCTTGTAGACCCGTTGGCGCCCCTGGCAGCTCGGGCAGGGTTCCGTAATGATGCGTCCGGATCCTTCGCATTGGCCGCAGGGCCGGCTCACGCTGAAAAAACCCTGCTGGAGCCTGATTTGTCCGGCGCCTTTGCAGCTGGGGCAGGTCTTGACCGATGACGCAGACTTCGCCCCGGTGCCTTTACAGTCGATGCAGGATTCCCAACGCGGGATCTTGAGCTTGGCCTCTTTCCCGTAGACGGATTCTTCAAAGGTGATTTCGAGATTGTACTGGAGATCGTTGCCGCGTTCAGCGCGGGTGCCGCCTCGCTGGCCGCCGAAGAAATCCTCGAAAATGTCGTTGAAGACGTCCCCGAAGCCGCCGCGCCCGAAGTCAAAGCCCTCGAACCCCGCTCCGCCCTGCGTGCCGGCATGCCCGAACATGTCGTAGCGCCGCCGCTTTTCGGCGTCGCTGAGATGTTCGTAGGCTTCGTTGATTTCCTTGAACTTCTCTTCGGCCTGCTTCTTTTGCTGTTCGCCGTTCTGAAGGTCGGGGTGAAATTGGCGCGCGAGCTTGCGATAGGCTTTTTTCAAATCCTCGTCGGACGCCGTCTTGTCGACGCCCAGCGTTTCGTAAAAATCTCGTTTCGACACGGAAGCCATTGTCCCCAAACGGTAGTGATTGCAGAAAGACCGAGTTCCGTGCCCGGCGAAACTCGGTCCGTCAGCAGGCGTTATTCTATCTTACTTTTTATCTTTGTCCACTTCTTCGAACTCGGCGTCCACGACCTTTTCATCTGTCTTGGCACCGTTGGGACTTTCCGTACCCGGATCCGAAGGTCCGGCGCCCGGCGCCGCCGAAGCTTTCTTGTACATTTCCTCTGCCAGCTTGTGCGAGGCAGTCGTCAAGGTTTGCGTCGCGGACTCGATGGCATCCGGATCGTTGCCCTCCATCGCCTTTTTCAGGCCGGTGACGGCTTCCTCGATCTTGGTTCGATCGTCCGCTGAAATCTTGTCGCCATGTTCCTTGAGGTTCTTCTCAGTTTGATAGAGAAGATTGTCCGCTTGGTTCTTGGCCTCGGCCGCTTTTCGGCGCTTCTTGTCCTCTTCCGTGTGCGTCTGGGCATCCCGAACCAGCTTCTCCACCTCGTCCTTGCTGAGACCGCTGGAGGCCGTGATCTTGATGGACTGCTCCTTTTGCGTGGCCAGATCCTTCGCCGACACGTGCACAATGCCGTTGGCGTCGATGTCGAACGTGACTTCGACCTGAGGCATGCCGCGCGGCGCCGGCGGAATGCCGACGAGATCGAACTGGCCGAGCAATTTGTTGTCATTGGCCATTTCGCGCTCACCTTGGAAGACGCGGATGGTCACGGCGGTTTGGTTGTCGGCCGCCGTCGAGAATACCTGGCTCTTCTTGGTCGGCACCGTCGTATTGCGCTCGATCAATTTCGTGAAGACGCCGCCGAGCGTTTCGATGCCGAGGGACAACGGTGTGACGTCCAAGAGCAGCACGTCTTTGACGTCGCCCTTCAGCACCCCGCCTTGAACGGCCGCGCCGATGGCGACCACTTCATCGGGGTTCACGCCCCGGTGGGGCTCCTTGCCGAAGAAGTCTTTCACGACCTGGATGACCTTGGGCATGCGGGTCATGCCCCCGACGAGCACGACTTCCTGGATGTCCCGGCCCGAGACGCCGGCATCGCCCAACGCCTTGCGGCAGGGCTCGACCGTCTTCTGAATCAAGTCGTCGACCAGCTGTTCCAGCCGGGAACGCGTGAGCTTGATGACCATGTGCTTGGGACCGCTGGCGTCCGCCGTAATGAACGGGAGATTGATCTCCGTTTCCTGCGACGAGGACAACTCGATCTTCGCCCGTTCGGCCGATTCCTTCAGCCGCTGAAGGGCCATGCGGTCCTTGCGGAGATCGATGCCCTGATCCTTCTTGAATTCATCGACGAGCCAATCCATGACGCGGAGGTCGAAGTCGTCGCCGCCGAGGTATGTGTCTCCATTGGTGGATTTGACCTCGAACACGCCTTCACCGATTTCCAGGACGGAGACGTCGAACGTTCCGCCGCCGAGATCGTAGACCGAAATACGCTCGTCCTTCTTCTTGTCGAGCCCATAGGCCAACGACGCGGCCGTCGGTTCATTGATGATGCGCAGCACGTTCAGTCCCGCGATCTGGCCGGCATCCTTCGTCGCTTGCCGCTGGCTGTCGTCGAAATAAGCCGGAACGGTCACGACGGCTTCCGTCACTTTCTCGCCGAGGTAATCTTCGGCCGTTTGCCGCATCTTCTGAAGGATCATGGCGGAGATTTCGGGCGGGCTATAGCGCTTGCCGCGCAGCTCCACGTGCGCGTCGCCATTATCGGCTTCGACGACCTTATAGGGGAGCCGCTTGATGGCCTCTTGAACTTCCTTGCTGCGGAACTTCCGGCCCATGAGACGCTTCACGGAGAAGATGGTGTTTTCGGGATTCGTGATGGCCTGGCGTTTCGCGATTTGGCCGACGAGCCGTTCGCCCTTGTCGGTAATGGCGACGACGGATGGAGTCGTGCGTGCGCCTTCCGCGTTTGCAATGACCACCGGATCCCCGCCGCTCATGACCGCGACGCAGGAATTGGTCGTGCCTAAATCGATGCCGATGACTTTGCCCATGATGTGCTCCTTCCTCTCGCAGGCTGTTGAAAAACGCCGTCCGTCTGACTGCGCGCGGCCTTAGCCAATTTCACCCGCCCAGTCCGGCGCACGTCGGGACGTGCGCTTTACCAGGCGACGTTTTTGAACAGCCTGGAATCTCCTTGTTCAGTTGACGTTATCTCTCTCGTTTCCATTCGATGCTGATTCTTCGCCGGACGACACCGTGACCATGGCGGGCCTGAGGATCCGGTCGTGCAGCCGGTAGCCTCGCTGACACTCTTCGACCACGTGCTGATCGGGAACCTGTGAAGACGGCACCGTCGCGACCGCCTGGTGTCCGGAAGGATCGAACGGTTGTCCCATCGTCGGGATTGATTGAACGCCGAATTTGCCGAGGACGCCCTGCAGCTGTTTCAGCGTCAGATCGACCCCTTGGACCAGTCCTTCGGCCGACTTCGCGCCTTTTGCGGCCTTGATGGCGCGTTCCAAATTATCGACCACCGGCAACAGTTCTTTCAGGAGGTGTTCGTTGCCGAACCTGATCTGATCCCGTTGATCCCGTTGCGCAAGCCGCTTGTAATTGTCGAATTCGGCGGCCAGCCGTAGATACTTGTCGTTGAGCGCCTTCAGCTCCTCCTCTTTGGCCGCCAGTTGACCGGGCGACGCCTCGAGATGAGCGGAAAGAGTCTCACCGGAATCAGGGTCTAAACCGTCGAATGTATTAGGATTTAATGCTTCGTCTGCCACAATCTGTCCCGTTACTCACGCCAGATAGTCACCGGTGTCCATAAGTCAACAGTCGCCAGCGAAATTAATTACTTGGGATGGAGTTTACACCCACGTGGAGGCAGGGGAGCCGCCTGTCGCACGGCTGTAGAGCAACGCCAAGCCTTCAAGGGTTAGCAGCGGTTCAATCGTGTGAATCGAGTCCGTTTCCTTGGCAATGATATTGCTCAAGCCACCGGTGGCGATCACGTACGTCGGCCGGCCGAGTTCATGTTCGATCCGTTTGACCAGCGTGTCGACGAGGCCGGCATATCCAAACAGGAGGCCGGATTGGATGCTGCTTCCGGTGTCTGTCCCGATCACCGTTTTGGGCCTCGTCAGCTCGACTTTGGACAGTTTGGCTGCCCGGGCGAACAGGGCTTCGGCCGAGATGCCGAGCCCGGGTGCAATGACCCCGCCCAGATATTCCGCCTCCTTCGTGACGACACAGAAGGTCGTGGCGGTGCCGAAATCCACGATGATGAGGTCGCGGCGATATTTATCAAATGCGGCGGCCGCATTGACGAGCCTGTCACTCCCGATTTCCCTGGGATTGGGGTACCGAATCGTGAGACCCGTATCCGTGTCTGAGGTCACGATCAACGTCCGTTGACGAAAATATTGCTCGATCAGGGCTTCAAAGGTGCCTGTGAGCGTCGGCACGACGCTGGACATGATGGCGCCCGACGTCTGCGCTGGAACCATGCCTGCTGATGCGAGCAAGTTCGTGAACAGGATGCCGTACTCATCGGCGGTAGTTTTGGCATCGGTGGCCAACCGCCAATGCGCCCGCAGCACAGGGCCGTCGTAAATTCCCAACACGACGTTGGTGTTGCCGATGTCGACGACGAGCAGCATGCGGATATTCTACGGGGTTGGCTGTGATTTCGCCACAATAAGGCTCATCGCACGTGTACGATGTCCGCCGCACGAAGCTGTCGAACCACCGGCGTCTGATTCGTGCCGGACGCAGACGCTTGCACGAGCGTCAAGGAGCCGTCCTCTGCAACGGCTTCAGCCGTGCCGATGCATTCGTTGCCGTCGGCCAGCAGGGCCTTGACGGTTCTTCCGATGGTGGCGCAGCGCCGGCGGTAGGCACGAGCCAGTGGTTCCCTGCCGGCCGAGAGCAATTCCTTCATGCGCGATTCCAGGCCGCTCAGCAACTGCGCCACCAGCCGGTTGCGGTCGATCGGCCCGCCTGTCTCCTGACGGATGCTCGTGGCTGATTCCTGCAATTCCTCCGGAAAATCCGTGCGCATCCCGTTGACATTGATGCCCATGCCGATGACTTGAAACGCTCCAGCGCCCGGCGAGGTTCCGCTTTCACAGAGGATACCGCCGAGTTTGCGCTCGCCGATCAACAGGTCATTCGGCCACTTGACCGCGACGCGCGCGTCGGCGACGGTTTCAATGGCCTCCGCAACGCTCAAAGCCGCCATCAACGGCAACCAGGACAGCCACACGGCCATGCGCGATGTCTCGATCGGAACGCGAATGATGAGAGATGCATAGATATTGAGCCCAGGAGGGGAGAACCATGTCCGCGCCATGCGGCCTTTGCCGGCAGTTTGGGCATCCGCCAACAGAAGGGTGCCGTGGCCCGCACCGGCTTGAGCCATTGCCATCGCTTCACGGTTCGTCGAATCGAGGCGCTCATGCAAGTGA
>JBKPSD010000148.1:0-9791 GCA_046734935.1 Nitrospirota bacterium | reverse complement strand
AGTTGAACCGGAAAGACTTCGGCATGGTCTGGAGTAAAACGCTCGACGGCGGAGGCCTCGTCGTCGGCGATGACGTGCTCATCAAGCTCGATATTGAATGCATCAAGGCAAAGCCCTAACGTGGACGCAGCGGGGTCCATGGTTGCCTTCAAGCCGTTCCGTCCATCGCTCCCGCCGCCGTGCACGTCGTCATGAGGGCGATGGTTCTCGGACAGATCGGGGACATCACCGCCGATCCCCTCGCTCCGCGCGATCTTCCGGTACCTGAGCCCGGACCGGGCGAAGTGCTCGTCCAAGTCAGCGTCTGCGGCATCTGCCGCACCGATTTACACGTCATCGAGGGAGAGCTCGAGCGCCCCAAGCTGCCGCTGGTTCCAGGCCATCAGGCCGTCGGAATCATCAGCCGGGTGGGGTCCGGCGTGACAACGCGGCGGCCCGGTGAGCGGGTCGGCATCGCCTGGCTGCAAGGGACGTGTGGCCAATGCCACTACTGTCGGAGCGGGCGTGAAAATTTGTGCCTGGCGGCGCGCTTTACCGGATATCAAGTCGACGGCGGCTATGCCGAGTATGCCGTGGTTCCGGCGCCGTTCGCCTATCCGATCCCCGCGATATTTTCCGACGAGGAAGCGGCGCCGCTGCTCTGTGCGGGTATCATCGGATATCGGGCATTGCGGCGCAGCCGGGTGCAGCCAGGGCAACGACTGGGCCTCTACGGATTCGGGGCGTCAGCCCATATTGCGATTCAAATCGCCCGCCATTGGGGATGCGACGTCTACGTGTGTTCGCTGAAACCGGAGCACAGGAGATTAGCTCTCGAAATGGGTGCCGCTTGGACCGGCGGCGCCTCGGAAGCGCCGCCGGTGGCTCTGCACGGATCGGTTATTTTCGCGCCGGCAGGGGAATTGGTGATCCCTGCCCTGCGGGCGCTGGAGCGGGGCGGGACTCTGGCGTTGGCCGGCATTCACATGACTCCCATTCCATCGATCGACTACGATCGTGATCTGTTCGGCGAGCGGACGATCTGCAGCGTGACGGCCAACACCCGGCAGGATGGTCTCGATCTCTTGCGAGAAGCGGCGGCGATTCCCCTCAAGCCCCGCACCCAGCGGTTCCCGTTGAGCGAGGCGAATCGAGCGCTGCAATCGTTGAAGGCCGGCGCGATCAACGGAGCCGGGGTCTTGGCCGTTCAATAGGCCGCGGTGACGATAGGCGCAGGCTGCCGGACTCTCAATCCGGAGACGTGTTGCAACGCCGCGTGCATGGTAGGATGGCGTGATGCACCGGCGACTAAGCGTCCTGTTTCTCCTCATGGTCGGATTCACTGCTCGGGATCTGGCCTTCGCCCTGGAATTCACCGCCGACCAGATCACCAAGATCGATGGCCGAACCCATAAGGCATTTATCTATTATCGCGATCAGATGTGGCGGATCGAGCATCATTCGCTCGGACCCGTCAATGTCACAATCGTGCGCAAAGACAAGCAGGTGGTCTGGCATATCCTGTCGCGAATGAAGCATTTTAAAACGCTCCCGTACGATGCCGAACAGGATCTGCGTGTGACGCCGGCGCTCGAGGGAGAGATCTCGCGGCAGGAGATCGGGACCGAGGTGCGCGAAGGACATCCAACGATCCTCTATGAAGTGACGACCAGGCAGGGCGAGCGGGTGGAGCAGTACTATCAGTGGATCGCGACTGATCTTCAGTTTCCGATGAAGTTAGCCAAGAAAGACGGCAGCTGGATTGTCGAGTATCAACATGTGAAAATGCGGGCCGTGTCCGATTATCTGTTCAACCTGCCGGTCAACTTTCAACCGCTGGAAGAGTTCGACAAAGAGCCGGCCAGCCGGTCGAAAGAGCCGTGACATTTATGAGGAGGCAATTGTGCAAAGGGCGAGCATCACAGCGGGCTTCGTTCTCGGGGCGGTGATCACCGCAGGATTATCGGCATGGGCCTTGGACGTGGCGGACGTGACGAGGGAATGGACGCCGGAGGGAAAGAAAGTCGCGGCTGAACGTGCCAAGCTGCCGGCGCATGACGAAATGGTCAACATTCCGGCAGGAACGTTCTTGATGGGCAGCGACAAGAAAGTCGACCGCAATGCCTATCTCCCCGAGTTCCCGCAGCGGAAAGTGTACCTCGATGCCTATGAAATCGATAAATTCGAGGTCACGACGGTGCAGTTTCTGAAATTCGTTCTTGCGACCAATCGATCTCCGTTGATCGACTGGCAATATGAAGGCGGAAACTTTCAGGAAACGATGGCCAGCCATCCGGTCATGCACGTCTCCTGGTTCGACGCGGACGCGTATTGCACGTGGGCCGGCAAGCGCCTGCCGACATCGGCGGAATGGGAAAAGGCTGCGCGCGGCGAGGATGGAAGGATCTATCCCTGGGGCAACGAACCGGCAGGACTCAGCCGCGCCAACTTCGGCCGCACCGGATTATCGGGCCCCGTGCGCGACCGGCCTGAACGCCTGTTGCTGTATCCTCCGATAATTTCCGTCGACAAATATGAGAATGCCGTCAGCCCGTACGGCGTATATCAGATGTCGGGCAATGTGGCCGAATGGACGGCCGACTGGTACGATCCCGGCTACTATAAGAAGGCGCCCGATCGTAATCCCAAAGGCCCGGACAAGGGAACACAGAAGGCGTTTCGCGGAGGCGGCTGGATCGACAGCACTCCGTCCGTACGCCCAGCGCAGCGGAACGGCACCGATCCGAACACCAAGATGAACTGGCTGGGCTTCCGCTGTGCGCGGGACGTGAAGCAGCCGGCAGGGTCCGCCGCGCAACCCTCACAAACGAGCGTGCAATAAGGCAGCCGCTTCGCCGCTCAGGGGGCCGCTTGTTGATTCGACTTGGCCTGGCGGAGGGCGTGGATGGTCTCGCTGAGTTCTTTCACGAGGATGCCCATTTTGGGATGTGAAGGCTCAAAATCGACGGGAAGGTCGTGGTGTTTGAGGCCTTCGCTCGCGGTCGGCCCGATTGATGCCACGACGATGCGCTTGCACGCCTCTCTGAACGCTTCCGTCACATTGCCTCGTTCGGCAAGTTGCATCACGTGATCGATTTGGGCCGCATTGGTAATGAGCATGGCATCACAACCGCCTCTCGTGACTTGCCCGATCGCCTCCTGGAGGGGCCCGGTGTCTTCCGGAAGCGCCCAGCGGTAGACGGGCACGGAAAACACGTCGGCGCCGCGTTTCTTCAAATCGTCGATCATCTCCGGTTTCGAGACGCCGTATTCCTGAATGGCGATCCTTAATCCCTGCACCGGGCGGTAGTAATCCAGGGTGGCAATGACGTCATGCCATGTGTTGGGTTCCGGCACGGTGATATTGGCTTCGACGCCCATGGCCTTCAGCGCCGCCAAGGGCTTCGGGCCGCGGGTAACGAGGATCGTTTTCTTGAGCGCTTCGATGATTTCCGCCAGCGGATAACGGGTCTGCAGCACGTCGAACAGCGCTTTAGTGCCGACGCCCGTCATTAAAATCACAATATCGACTTGATGGAGAATGAGTTTCACTCCGAAGCGAAACACCGCGCCATTGTCCTGAAGCGGAATCGGAATTTCCCTCAATGCCGGGACGATCCACGGCTCTCCGGCATGGCGCCGGATCAATCGCGCCATTTCCGTCGCCATCCGGCTTTCGAACGACAACACGCGCAAGCCGTGAAAATCATTCGGTAGCGGGGGCGGTGGCGAAGGAGCATCGGCTTGCGGCGCCGGGACAGCCTCGGCCTCCTGAGACGCCGGGTTTTCCGGTTCGCCGCAAATCGACAGGAGCGCCACGATGTCGGATGCCTCGTCCAGGAGCGCTTGAATGGCCTGGTCCTGGTCGGTCCCTGCCGCGGCGAGCAGTTCGAGCCAAAACACGCAGTCGTCGGCGTCACCCGAGGCCAGGTTCCGGTTGCGGTGAAAATCGTCCTCCGACCATGCCCGGGCAAGGGCGCGGCAATTCGAGGCCAGCGTGGTCGCGGCTTTTACGAGGGGCGTTTGAATGGCGAGGGTTTCAGGTGTCTTCGGCAGCGGCCCGCACAGCTTGAGAATGCCGATCGCGAATTGTTTCGTCCTGTTTCTGAGTTGATCTGTCTGGTCCGATCCGGTCATGACACCGTTCTACCACGGCGGCGGCGGAGAGGCTCACTGCAAACGACTATTTCGCATCGTGGGCGCAGCGGAATCCCGTCGATTCGTTTCTCACGGACGGATCGCTGTCCACGCGGGTGAAGATACGGACCGTGGGCGTTTCATTCTGCCAACCTGATCCGCGAAGGACGCGTCTCTCGCCCTTTTCCGGTCCCTTGGGGTTCTTCTGGGGACTTTTTTCATAGTACCGGGCATCGTACCAGTCATTCACCCATTCCCAGACGTTGCCTGCCATGTCGTAGAGCCCGTACGGGCTCTTGCCGGCTTCGTAGCTGCCGACGGGCATCAAGGTCTTTTCACCGATCCATTGTTGATTGTAATTGAGATGCTTCGCCGTGGGCTCAACGTTGCCCCAGGGGAAACGCCAATCGTGGTTGCCTTTGGCGGCTTTTTCCCATTCAGCTTCCGTGGGCAGTCGTTTGCCTGCCCATGCGCAGTAGGCGGCGGCGTCATGCCAATCGACATTGACGACCGGACGGTCGGTCAGGGACTCGGGGATCACATCACCCTGCCACAAGTTTCTCGTTGGATTTTTCGGATTCTGAGGCACCCGGTGTCCCGTGGCCTTGACGAAGTTGAGGTAGCGCCCGTTCGTGACCTCATAGACGTCGATTGCATAGGCATCGAGGAACACTTCATGGCGCGGATATTCGTCGCGTCCCCCGTCACGGTCGCCAGGAGGGACACCCATTGGAAAGGGGCCGGCGGGGATCACCACCATCGGAGCCGGGTCCTTCCCCGGTGGGGAGGGCTCACCGGCGGCTGTACGTCCGACGCCTAACAGCAGCGGCGCCATGATGACGAGGATGAGAAACAGAGGCGACATGCGGACTCCTTATGCCGGTCGGCATCGTAACATATATACGGAACGGAGTCGCACGACCGCTGCGGCGAAATTCAGTTTGACGGCGCTCTAGAGGCGCACCTACTATACGATAGCAGGTGATCATGGCGGTTTACCTGCGCTCCCGGATCGAATTCATGGACCGAGCCGCACATCGGGGTCTTCGTCATGTGGCACTGCGCGTCACCGATCTGTCGCGCTCCCGCGCTTTTTATGAACAGGTTCTTGCGATGAGCGTCGTGTGGGAGCCCGATGCCGACAATGTCTATCTCAGCTCGGGCACTGACAACCTGGCGCTGCACCAGATTTCCCGGGGAGAGTTGCCGGCCTATGCGGCTTCTCCGGCACAGCTGCTGGATCATATCGGCGTGATTCTGGATGATCCCGACGCCGTGGACCGGATGTACGAGGCCATTCAGGCTACGATCGCGTCGTTCGGCGGTGCGATTGCGAAGCCTCCCAAGCAGCACAGGGACGGCAGCTATTCCTTCTATTTTTCAGATCCCGACGGAAACGTCATTCAAGCCCTGTATGAACCGACCATCAGTCGGCGGGAGTAGATGAGTACCATTTGGGATAGGCTAGCCGGACAACACTTTCTCAGTCTCGTCCCTTGGTGCTGGGTGCAGCTCGAGAGCGCGGAGCCGCCCGGTCCCTTCCCCTTCGTCGGTGGGCTTGCGCCGGAGGTCATGGCCGCGCTTCAAGAAGCGCATGCCCTCCTGGCCAGCTCGATCGATACTGCCATCAGCGACGTCTTTTCAAAACGGGCTCCTCTTGATGATCCGGACCGCTCCACGCGTCTTGAAGACGCCTACGCCGAACTCATTAACAGCCGTCCCCACTTGAGCCGGCACATCAAATGCGGCCGCAAGCCTGACGGAAGCTTTCGATGGGAACTGCCGTTCGAAGCGGCGAAATCCTCGACCGTCACGAACGGCGGACTCCGCATTTTCCACTCGGTTAAGCGTCAGGCGATTCCGATAGGATTCGATCAGCGTTCGCTGGGGCCGATCGTCGGAAAATTGATCGGTATGCTGGACGGCAGCCACCGGACGGACGAAATCAAGACCGTCGTCATGTCTTCGCCGCGGGAGGCACAGTCCGTCCTGCTGCGTCTGATGGACGCGCTGCAGCAGTATGAGTGTCTGTGCACCTCTCCCGACAACGGAACGCGGCAGAGGTGGTTCGAAGTCGTAGGGGACCGCAACACCGTCCATCTGGGGCACGCGGCGCTGCTGTACCGGCAGCAGGACGATGTCTTTCTGTTCGATCCCTGGCTTCTGCCCTGGTTCGCCGAATCCTCTGTGCCGTCGCTCTGGCCGTCGCTGCTTCCAAAGCCGGCCGCAATTTTTCTCACCCATGACCACGACGACCATGTCGATCCGCGGACCTTGCTTCATTTCCCGAAAGAGACGCCCGTCATCGTGCCGAGCCGGCGGAACAAAAAGCATTTCTTTTACGATTATCCGGCGCTACTTCGCGAACTCGGCTTCGGACACGTCATCGAACTGGCGCATGGAGACGTCTGGGCCTTCGAAGGCGGGACGGTGGTTTCGGTGCCGTTTTACGGCGAAGACCCCTGCGATCTGCAAATGCCCCGCAACTGTTATCTCATCAGCGACCGCGGCCAGAATGTGCTCGTCCATGCGGACAGCGGGCCGACGAACGATGGACGATCGGCCTTGAAGGATGACGTCATTCGGCGGCTTGTCGACAGGTACGGCCCCATCCGGCTGCTCTTCGCATCACAGCAGCAATTGCTCGAAATACGCAGCCATGCGGCCCATGCCCCTTTGTCCCCTCCGGGGAAATGGCTGGACGTCGGGGAAAACGGCTATCTCACGAACGGCTATCTGGCCGAGCTCTGTGCCACCGCCCGCGCGAAGCTGTTCGTTTCGTATGCGACAGGCGGAGCGGACTGGTACCCGGATCATCTGTCCTTCATGTTCAGCCGTCGCAATCCGGCGCGCACCGCCTTGCTGACGGCACATTGGGAGCTGCCCGATGCGCTGAGGACGCTGCTCGAGTCCCATGAATGCCGGTATCACTACGGGCAGGCGCTGGAGGTCTTCAGTGACAGGGGACAGGGAGACATCGAGATCCGGCCAGCTGCCGAGACGCTGTCCCCGCTCAATCTCTATCGGGCGGCCTATGGAGAGCCGCCATTCATGAAAGGGCGCGGGGCAGTGTGATAAGGAACAACATGCTCATCGAGGGTCCACTATGACGGCGGGAAAATCTCTCATACTCGTGACCGGTGCTGCCGGGTTCATCGGCTTCCACGTTGCCCGGCGTCTGATCGACCGTGGAGACCAGGTCATCGGTCTCGATAATCTGAACGACTACTACGACGTCCGGCTCAAAGAGGCGCGCCTGGCCCTGTTGAGTCCGTTGAACGGGTTTCAGTTCGTGAAGCTCGATCTGGCCAACCGTCAGGGGATGAAAGAGTTGTTTCTCGAGTACCCGATCCGACGCGTCGTACATCTGGCCGCCCAGGCGGGCGTGCGCTACTCGTTGATCAATCCGCATGCCTATACGGACAGCAACATCGAAGGCTTTTTAAACATTCTTGAGGGTTGCCGCCAGGTAAAAGCGGAACATTTGGTGTACGCCTCGTCCAGTTCGGTGTACGGCGGCAACACCGGCATGCCCTTTTCGGTCCACGATAATGTGGACCATCCCGTGTCCTTGTATGCGGCAAGCAAAAAGGCCAACGAATTGATGGCCCATTGCTATGCCCATCTGTACCGGTTGCCTTGCACGGGACTTCGTTTTTTCACGGTCTATGGTCCCTGGGGACGGCCGGATATGGCGCTCTTCATCTTCACCAAGGCCATTCTTGAAGGGAAGCCGATCGAGGTGTTCAACCACGGGAAGATGCGCCGGGATTTCACCTTCATCGATGACATCGTCGAAGGCGTGATCCGGACGCTCGACCACACGGCCGAGCCGAATGCGGCTTGGTCCGGCGACAAGCCGGACCCGGGGACCAGTTCCGCGCCGGCGCGCATTTACAACATCGGGAACCACCAGCCGGTCGAGCTCCTGCATTTCATCGAGGTCCTGGAGCAGACGCTGGGCAAAAAAGCCGACATGACGCTCATGCCGCTGCAGCCGGGCGATGTCCCGGCCACCTATGCCGATATCGAAGATTTGGACCGCGATGTCGGCTTCAAACCGGCAACGCCGATCGAGGTGGGAATCCCGCGCTTCGTCGAGTGGTATCGGAGCTTCTACAAGATGTGAGCGAGACGCCGGGCCTGATGCCCGGCGCCTGGAGAACAGCGCGCTTACTGGCAGCCGACTGGAACAAATCCCGTCCCGAAGACCCTCGATAACGTTTGATACCGGGCATTGTCATAGAACGAGAAGCTGGGGCCGCGCTGATTTCGGCCGCTGAGGTCTCCGCCGTATGACGGGTCCGTTCCATAGAAAAAGCCGCCGCGGGTTTTTTGGACCAGATTGATCCATTCCCCGTAGAGCGAGCACACTTCCTGCTGAACCGATCCGCCGGAATAAGCAATGCTCGAGTGCCACTCCCGACCCCAACCCGGAATCGTGTGACTTCGTCCACCCATCATGTCCATGTCCTGACCGCGGTCCATGGAATAACGCCCGTCCGAACGAGGCGTCTCAGGATAGGGCGACCGATATGTCGGCATGTGGTCCAACGAGGGTACGACCGACAATTCTTTGAGGGCCATCAGCTTACATCCGGCCCGTTCCTTATTGGTATATATCGACGATCCATCCGCCTGTATGCATTCCCACATGCGTGCGGGGTCGAACTTGACTGCCTCGTTCGTATCCGCAAACGCCATCGTGGTGCTCACGGCGAGCGCGGCCGCTGCAAAAAATGTGAGAGCCCTCCATGGCCGCATAAAACACCTCCCTTGAAGCCGTGTCATTGTGATCATGCGTGTCGGTAAAGATTTGGCGTTTCGCTGCGTCGTTCCAGTGCTCAAGCTATTCCAAGGTCGGAGAATCCGTCTATTCATCTTTCGAGGGGGTCTAAAGGAAGAGCAACTGTCTGAAAGCCGCATCCACAGCCGATTTACGGCAGACGTCTCAGTGCGGATTGCGGGGTCATTCCTTGGAGAGTGGGGACCGCTAAATCGGCTTCTTGCAGTTTATCAAGGGGATACGTCGTGGCCACTCCCATGACCCGCATGCCCGCGGCTTTGGCGGAGCGGATACCGGCCACAGAATCCTCGACGACGAGGCATTCTGACGCAGCGATGCCGTCATCTGAAGGGAGGAGGTCGTTGAGCCGCTTGCGCGTCATGAGATAAATGGCAGGATCCGGTTTTCCAATGGGGCAGTCTTCGGCTGACACGATGATCTCGAAGGCGGCTTCGATGGGTGTCTCCGCCAGCGCTGCCTCGATCTGAGCTTTGCGGCCGCCCGAAGCGATCGCGAGCCGATAATGTTGTGTTGCCGCGCTGACAAATTCGACGACGCCTGGGAACAGCAGCGGTTTATGCCTGGCGGTATAGGCGTGGAAGAGCTCCGCTTTCCGGTCGGCAATGCGCCACACATCCGCTTCATCGCAGGTTCCGTCCCGGTGCTCCAACAGCAGCCTGGCGCAGGTACGCTCATCCATGCCCAGATAGCGGCCATAATAGTCTTCCTGGGTCAGCGTCAGCCGCATCTCGGCGAGCGCCTGCTGAAAACAGAGGAAATGCGGCGTCTCGTCGTCGGCAATGACGCCGTTGAAATCGAAGACAATGGCTCGGATCACGGGCCCACTTTAGCCAACCTCTCTTTCGCCAACAAGCGGCAGCACCTTGTC
>JBKPSD010000147.1:0-3462 GCA_046734935.1 Nitrospirota bacterium | reverse complement strand
GTGTCTCGTGGGCTCGGAGATGTGTATAAGAGACAGGTTGAGACGAGCCACCCCGCTTTCACCAACTCGTCGAGCGCTCCTCGTACCGTTTTCGCATCGATGCCGGCCTGCAGGCAGCCAAGCCACCACTGTTGAATACCCTCAACGGTATCCTTCGCGTCCGGACAGCAGGAGAGATAGCCCAAAACGATCCATGCAAGATCTGTTTGCGCGAAGCCCGGCCTGTCCATCGCCGGCATCAAACAGCAAATTTAATACCGAAGTAATGGATCAAAAAATCCGTGCTATTTCGCACTTTGCGTTCCTCGGCACGCAATTCTGCGGCAGTGCGGCCTCAGGCGGTCCTGCCCTAAGCTGCGGTAAATACGCGTCGATCGAGGCCGTGTTTCATCAAGAGCCGTTGAAAGGCCCGTCGCTCCTTTTTTGCCGCGCGCGCGGCTTTCGAAATATTGCCGTGGTGGGTAGAGAGCAACTCACTCAGATAGGCTCGTTCAAATTCCTCGATGACTTTTGCCTTCATGTCCTGGAAACTACAGGTGCCGGATATCCCCTCCCGGGCCATGAGCGTCATCGTCGGACTGGAAAGCCCCGGCTGTTCCTTTACTGGCAAATCAAGGTCGAGTGCTTCAAGTGTGTCTCCTGATGCCAAGGCCACAGCCCGTTGAATGACCCCTTGCAGCTCTCTGACATTGCCTGGCCAGAGATGGCCCAGGAGTTTCGCCTTTGCGGTCTGACCCAGGACCATCTCCTTTTTACCGAACTCCTTTACGCAAACTTTGAGCGCGTGATTGGCAAGAACCAGGATGTCCTCTTTCCGATCCCGCAATGGAGGCAGCGCTATCGAGAGCACATTCAAGCGATAGAAGAGATCCTCTCGAAACTGCCGTGTCTCGACGAGATGACGTAGATCGGCATTCGTGGCGGCGATGATTTTCACATCAACCGTCTTGCTCTTCGTAGAACCGAGAGGTCTGAATTCTTGATCCTGAAGCACGCGCAACAGTTTGCTCTGCACTGACAGACTCAACGAATTAATTTCATCAAGAAATAATGTTCCCCCGTTGGCTTCCTGCAACAAACCCGGCTTCTCGAGTAAAGCTCCGGTGAAGGCCCCCTTGCTATGACCGAATAATTCATTCTCGATCAAATGATCGGGTAGCGCGGCGCAATTGACCGGGACGAACGGTTTGCTTCGTCGTTCACCAGAATAATGAATGGCTCGCGCAAACAGCTCCTTTCCTGTGCCGGTCTCGCCCGAGATCAACACAGTCGATTTAGACGACCCCAAAATCGGGATCATTCCGGTAGCTTGAAGGAAACATTTACTCGTGCCAATCAACGCATGATCCCAGGTGTGCATGGTCATCCTCCGCTGCGTTTAAATCGCCCCGCGCCGCTAAAAACAGAATTACCGTTCAACGGCTCCGTAGACACTGTAAGCCCCGTACATCCTCATTGCCTCGTCGTTGTGTCTGCGGCTCCCTGTCCTCTGCGGCCGTGATGACTCAGAGACTAGAATGGAAACGGTGTTTCGCCTATACCGAAGACGGAGGGAGACGGCTATACGGGGGAAGTACTTCGTTGGAGGGGCAAGCTTGCCTCACCTGTTTTTACTAGATGAGGCTGACCGACCACGGCGGAAATCGGCTTCCAGCACCGAATATCACGAAATCATGGATATTCCGAAAAGTCCTGCTATGGTGCAGATAATGCTCATGTGATGGCCTCTATGGGTAAGCCGACAGTCGTTGTCCCTCTCCTGCTGGCTCTTGGACTCACTGCAGTCCTCATTGCGGTGGTTCTTGATCGCGAGCGATTCAAGCCGCTCCCTGCCGAAAACCGGCTCGATGATCGTGTCGTGGCAAGCGTTGGCAGCCGCTCAATCACCCTCCGTGAAATCGAAAGCGCCGCTTCCCTTCCTCTTTACCTTTTGGAGACGCAACGCCGTCAACTGCTTCTGCAGGCAATTCAAAGACGGATTGATGAAGAACTCATCGAAACGGAGGCCTCGCTTAAAGGCCTGACAGTGCAGGACCTTCTTGATCAGGCCTCACAATCGGAATCCATCGCTCGAATGGCCAATGCTCCAGGTCCGGTCAGGCGTATCAATGGCCCTGCCAACCAAGCGGCGGTGGATGGGCAGGAACGGGCGAGGCTCCAGCAAGCTCTCATTGTCTCGCTTCGACGTAAGGCCGACATCCAGATCATGCTGCCGCCGGTGGAACCGCCCATTGTTCCGGTCAATCCTGACGACGATCCTCGGCTGGGGCCGGACGACGCGCCTGTGACGATCATCGAATTTTCCGACTTTCAATGTCCCTTCTGTCAAAAGAGCGTTCCCGTGTTGCAGGAACTTCGGCGGATGTACGGCGACAAGATTCGTTTGATCTATCGAGACTTTCCCGGACAAAACCATCCGAATGCATTTGCAGCCGCTGAAGCCTCGGAGTGCGCACATGAACAAGGGAAATTTTGGGAGTACCACGACCTGCTGTTTAACCGCCAAGCGCCCGACCGGCCCTGGAACTTTGAGGGACTAGCGGCTGAATCCGGGCTGGATGTGGACGCCTTTCGCGGATGCGTAAATAGGGGGCGTTTCCGAACGGAGGTCCGCAAAGACCTTGAGGATGGATTACGTCTAGGCGTCACAAGCACACCGACATTTTTCGTCAACGGTCGGCCGCTCGTCGGCTTGCAATCAATCCCAGCCTTTCAGCAGTTAATCGATAAGGCATTGCTCGCAGGGTAGAGCCAGACCAAAGACATGGCTGCGTTCATTCGCTCGCATGGCTTAATGGTATCCATGGCGTTGCCTTGATTGTGAGGCGCTAGTATGTGTACCGCTCAGGCTAAAGACGGGCCGCGTCTCTCCGGAGTCTTATACCACCTGTCAGCCCCTGCCGAATAAGCGCACAAAAAGGGGGTTCCGTCATTAGCGCCCTCAGACCGTTCAGCCGGATGGGTACAGCTCGTCCTTCGCGAGCCTGGCTGTCAGCGATCGAGCTGACGTTGGGGCCTTTATATACCCTGTCCGAGGGATAGACCGCGAGGCAGAGGCTTAATAGACTGCGAGAGCATACCGGCTCAAATCGCGTATGTTCGATGGATTGGGAGGGCGTGGCTCTTGCGTTGTCAACTACAGATTCAAAGCATTTCACGCATCTACAAAGTCGGCCTCGTCACCGCTTTGGTCCTGTTCGCCATCGGTTGTGGAAATGACAATAATACCAACAACGCCACCTCCAACCAGATCCCTTCGTTTAATGGAACCGTGTTCACCATTTCGCTCTCCGCGGATGGAAGCAAGGATGTATATGTGGGTGGTGACTTCACTACGTACAACGGCGCACAGGCGAATCGTATCGTCCGTCTCAATGCGGATGGAACAATCGACCAGGCGTTTGTCGTCGCATCGGGCTTCGATGCGAGTGTACGCTGGATTGTTCCAACTGCTGCCCAGAG
>JBKPSD010000146.1:0-8477 GCA_046734935.1 Nitrospirota bacterium | reverse complement strand
GCCGGAGCCTTGTCGCGGGCGATCAGTTCAAGGACAAGCTGTGTCGTTCCGACTTTCAGCGCCGTCGCGTACTCGCACATGTTCGCGTCGCCGAGAATCAGATGGAGCCGGCGATATTTCTTCCCGTCTGCATGCGGCTCGTCTCTTGTGTTGAGAATCGGACGGTTGTGCATGGTATCGACGCTCAACTCGGTCTCCATGAAATCGGCCCGCTGGGAGAGTTGGTAGACACCGGGCACGAACCCCGATTCCTGCGCTTCGACCCCGACCTTTCCGGCTCCGGCGACGACCTGCCGGCTGACGAGAAATGGCATGAGGCCGCTCACCAGGCGCGAGAACGGGATCGCGCGCGAGACCAGATAGTTGTCATGGCAGCCGTAGCTATGTCCGTGGAAATCGGTGTTGTTCTTGTAGAGGTCGACCCTGGACCCGCCGAGACCCTCGTTGCGGCGGTGCGCCGCGCGCTGGACAATGCGCTCCCCCGCCCTATCGTGGGCCAATAACTGTGCGAGAGTCCGGCATTCAGGCGTGGAGTATTCCGGATGCGTATGGTCGTTGTAAAAGCGCGCCCCGTTGGGAAGCACGAGGTCGCTTTTCATCTCGTGAAACGAAAACGGCCGATGCGCATCGAGCTTGGCGAACTGGTCCTCTTCCTTGTCCTGCGCCAATCCGGACACGCGGAATCCTCTGGCATCTTCGTGGGGATCTTCTCCGGCATAATCCCACCGGCGTTCGAACGGCCCCATCAGGTACGCACGGACGAGCTCCATCGACTCGACGACGGGATCAAGGTCATCCCGGTCATGCCTCGCGATGCCGTACTCAGTTTCGATGCCAAATAGACGCAAGATAGAGTCGCCTAAATGATCTGGTTCACCAGCCGCTCTTCCGTCCGGCGACCGCGCCTGAACGACGAAATGCCGACGACCTGTTCCGGATGATGATCGAGCAGCTTCAGCCATTCTTCCGCAGCGTCGTCCGGCGGCAGCACCTCCCCTTCTCTGAACTCCTCGGTCACCGCATCGAAAAGATCCTGCCTGACCAGGCCCGCCGGCTTGCCGCTGTCGATCGTTCGATCGATCGCTTTTTCTTTTGCCCGCTGGACAATCGAGGCCAGAATCGCCCCGCTGACCAGATCACCGCGATAGAGGATTTTTTGCTGGCCGCTTCGAAGCCGGATGGACAACAACCGATTCTCGTCCGTCTTGCTGAAGATGCGCTCGATCACCTCTTGGGCCAGAACCGCCATTGCGTTCCCCTGCGTCCCGCCGGGCTCGGAGAGCAGGGCAGGATCGATCGGTAAATCGTCTGAGAGATACACTTTGAGGATGTCAGCGGAGCCTTCGCGGTCCGGCCGCCCGACTTTGATTTTTCGGTCGATCCGCCCGGGCCGCAACACGGCGGGATCGATCAAATCCGGCCGGTTGGAGGCAAGGATGATGACGACGTCCCGCAGCGACTCAATTCCGTCCATTTCGCTGCAGAACATGGGCACCAGCGTATTGGAAATATTGAACGAGCGCATGGCCCGCCTGGTGCCGAGAATGGACTCCGCTTCGTCGATGAAGATGAACGGCAGCGCGCCGTCCCGGCGTCTGGCCCTCGCCTGGGCGAACAGATCGCGGACCATCCGTTCCGACTCGCCAAGCCACATGTTGAGGATTTCCGGCCCCTTCACGTGGAGGAAGGCGCCGCCTGTGATCGGAGGACTGGTCTCGCCCTTCTCGCCGCTTTGAGTCCCTGATTCGCTGACCAATTTGGAAAGGCTGCCGGCCGCCGCCTGACCGATGAGCGTTTTCCCACAGCCCGGAGGGCCGTAGAGGAGAAAGCCTTTCGGCTGTGAAAATTTGAACTGCTGGAAGGTGGAAGCATGCAGGAGCGGGTATTCGATTGCCTTGCGGATCGAGGCGATGGCGGTCTTCTGTCCTCCGATTTGGTCCCAGGTGACGTTCGGGACTTCATCGAGGACGTGTTTAGCGGCTTTGCGGTCGCCGAGTTTTTCAAGAGCGATCCTCTGAGAGGGATCGATCCGGAGTTCGTCGCCGGGTTTCAGCTCCATGCCAATCAGATCGCTCGACCGGCACAAGATAAGCGACTGACGCGTCATCTCCTGTTCGAACCGCAAACGGCCGTCGGCCATGGCTTCCGTAAGCTTTAAAATAGGACCATTGCGGTCGTAGCCGAGCGTTCTGATGACCGCGTAGGCTTCATTCACGAGGATCTGAGTGCCGATTTTCAGATCGCCGTCGGCCACTCGAGGATCGACGTTGGCATAGTATTCCGCACCCCCGACCAGGATGTGCGCAAGACCCTCACCAGGCAAATCCAATAACATACCGATGCGGTTAGCGGGCGCCGTCAGCTTCGCCACGACCTCGCTGACCTT
Organism: Nitrospirota bacterium; assembly: GCA_046734935.1. GTDB lineage: Bacteria > Nitrospirota > Nitrospiria > Nitrospirales > Nitrospiraceae > Nitrospira_C. The sequence goes on along the minus strand of JBKPSD010000146.1, from coordinate 6,091 downwards.
CTTGAACTCCGCCTCTCGCTGATGAGCGGCCGCCTGGGAAAGCATTACGGCATGGCGCAGCTTATAGAGCAGCTTCTGTCGAGGATCGGATTCCGGGAACAATGCCAGGCATTGTTCAAGGAGCTCGAGCGGATCGGAAGCGGTTTTATTCGCTGGCTCGTCGTTCGGCTTCGGTTCTTGAAAGGGATTTTGGGGTCGGCGGTCACTCATTGACGCTCCTCCATAGGCACGGATGGATGATCCTACCATAGGGGCCTTGCCGAATACCTCTGCGACCGAGTGGTGGGACGGAGGGTTAATTCACTGCCTGGAGGGTGACCATAATCTTCTCCCGTCGGTTTCCCCGGAGAATGTCCACGGCCACTTGATCGCCGACCTTGTGGTGTTCCAGGACATCCATGAGTTCGTCAATGGTGGTGACCGGCTTGCCGGCCACGGCAACAACGATGTCTCCGAGTTCGATCCGTCCCGACGACGTTTCTCTCGCGCCTTTGAGGCCGGCCCGTTCCGCAGCCCCTCCGAGGGAGACTTTGCCGATGATCAATCCCTTGATGCCCCAGCGTCGCGCCATGGCATCCGGGACAAGTGACACGCCGAGACCCGGCCGAATGAGTTTCCCGTGCTTGATGAGCTCCGGCACGATGCGGTTGACCGTATCGACCGGCACGGCAAACCCGATTCCCGCATAGGCTCCGCTGGGACTGATGATCTGTGTGTTTACGCCGATCAAGCGTCCCGAGCTGTCGAGGAGGGGACCGCCGGAATTGCCAGGATTGATCGCGGCATCCGTCTGCACGACGCCTTCGATCGTCCGGTTGGACATCGACTTGATCGTCCGGCCGAGAGCGCTAACCACGCCCGTCGTCAGACTGTGATCCAGGCCAAAGGGGTTGCCGATCGCCAGCACTTTCTGACCGACTCGCAGGTCCTGCGAGCTGCCGACCGCCAGAGGTTCCAGCATCCCCTCGGAGACCTGGATCTGCAGCACGGCCAGATCGTGATCCGGATCAGCGCCAACGAGTTTGGCCTGATGTTCGCTGCGGTCCGCCAGCGTCACCTTGACGGCATTCGCGCCATAGATGACGTGAAAATTTGTGACGATGTGGCCCTGCTTGTTCCAGATAAAGCCCGAGCCGGAGCCTTGCGGCACCTCGAGGAGGTCGAATGACCAAAAATCGCGTTGGACGGCCGTGTTGGCAATGAACACGACCGATTTCGTGGCCCGTTCGAAGACCGTCATTGTGGCGCGTTCGTCCGGCCCGAGCTCGGCCGGGGCAGGCGTGACGGGCCTCGGTTTGACTTCAGCGCCGTCGTAGGCGGCGCCGAGCGGCTTTCCCCATTCGCCCAGCGTCGGGCTGCCGTTGAACGCCATCACGCCGAGCAGGGCCCCCAACACGGCCGACCGCACCGTCATCACAGAAGCCGGCATGAAACGTCTACTCTCCGAGGATTTGGATCACGAGGTCCCGGCTCCGGGCGCGCGTGTCGAAATCGATCAGCACGATCTGCTGCCATACGCCGAGCAACAGGGAGCCATTGGCGAAGGGGACGGTGATCGACGGCCCCTGCAGCTGGCCGCGAAGATGACTGTGGCCGTTGTCTTCCCCGGCATTTCTCTCGTTATGCTGCCACGACGGATCGGCGGGAACGGCTCGGTCCCAGAATGTTTTTGTGTCCGCCCTGATTCCCGGTTCGTCTTCGATAATCATGATGGACGCCGTCGTATGCTTGACGAAGACCGTGACGATGCCGGCGGTCGTCTTGGCGCCGGCCAAGGCGTCCTGCACGAGCTTCGTCACATTTTCGATCTGTGTTCCGCCACGCATCTCGATCTTGACGGCGACGGTGGTGACGGGCATGGTCACTTCTCCATTTGACGCAGGAACCGTCGCTCCGCCGGCGTCATACGTTCGCCTCGCGCTTCGGCAATGATGGCGTCGAACCGGCCGCCGGCGGCTAGTTGTTTCAACGCCTTGATGACGCGGGTGCTGAGTATGCCTTCGTGTTCGAGCTTCTCGAGATATGCGAAGGCCTCCGCAATCGTTTCCTTGCTTCGCACGTAATAGTCACGGCCGCGCCGCTGGTTACTGTAGGCTTCGAACTGCTCGCACGCCACCAGCACTTCCGCCAGTTCCTTTACCCACGGTCGGACCCTGGCAAGCTTTTCCGGGTAGTAATAGTACAGCATCACCGCCTGCATCCAGGCCTCCCACCGTACGCCCATCCGTTTGATCGCCGAGCGCACCGCGCGCAACCGTCTGGCCAACCGGCGCGCATAGCCGAGCCGCATTTCGATCTGTTGTTTCGCCCAGGCGGTCATGATGATCCCGTCGGCCTCGAGCGCCTGCCGGTATCTGGCAATGAAGGCTTCGGTCTCCCGTCCGTATGGCGTCTCGGGATGGATGGCGCGCCATTCACGCGGTCTCGTCGGTATGCCGTGCGCCTTTGCCCATGACCAGATCTTCCCGAACAAGGGCCGATCAAGGCCGGCCCGTCCAAGGTCGTGGAGCAGACAAGCAATCTGATACTGCCGGACCCGTTCCGGACCGTGACCCAAGACGGAGGCAACTGCGGCGCACATGCGCGCGGTTCTGACTGCGTGTGCACGGTCATAGCCGCGGATCACCCGTCCCCGCCTGAGCGGATGCGACACATCATAGAGGCGCATGAGGCGGGAGACGAGAGCCCGTGGAATAATGAGCGGGGCGCCGAAGGCGGCAGCTGGTCTCATAGCGGTAGTCTGCGGGTTGAGAATATCCGTCGATGAAACGCAGTGTCAAGGCGAGAAGGACGAGAATGCTCGATCAACCTCGTAATCTTTGTTATGCTTCGTTTGGTCGTCATCCGATGAATGACCGGACGCCTCAATGATGTCGATACTTTTGCCCGTCGTCGGCCGGCAGTTGGTGGGAGCGCTCTTTCTGACCGTTACGATGCCCGCCGCGCTCTGCGCCTCGCCGCTGGATCAGCTCACGGATCTCACCGGCAAGGCCACTGTGAGCGTCACCCTGACCGGCCGCGATAACTTCAACAGCGAATACCGCTACGATCTTACCGTCCGCAACCGCTCGAACGATCCACTCATCGCCGATTCGCTGATCGTCGTCCTCGACAAGATTACGAACCTCGCCGGAGAAGAGCGGGAGCCCTTGAAAAGCGAGCCGCTGATTCATCGCTTCGAAGTCGTCGGGCAGGACGGAGAAACGGACGATGGGAAGCCGTTCTTCCGGGTGCCGCTGGGCGCCAGTACCGACCTTGCTCCGTTGACCGACAGTCCCCCGTTCTCCGTTCACATCCGGAACAAGGATTATGTATCAGTTTTCACTCCCTTGTTTCGGGTATATGGCAAAAAGCGCCCGCCGGGCGAGCCGAAGGTCTCGACCAGTCAGACGCAGCCCGGCCTCGCCGGGCCGGACCGGACCGACAAGTTGATCCAACTCCTCCTGAAGAAGGGCATCATCACGGAGGAGGAACGACGAGCGATCCAGCCATGAGCGATCCGCCGTGCAACGCCTGCTCGGGCACATGGCCCAGCGCCGACCATTTCATTGCGGACCTTGGACTGTCCATGGCATACCTCGATGACGACCAATTTTTCCCCGGCTGGGCCGTCCTTGTCTTCAAGCGTCACGCAACCGAGCTGTTTCACCTGGCGCCGACCGAACGCATCCAGCTCATGGAAGAAGTGAGCCGGTTCGCCAAAGTGCTGGCCGAGACCTTCGAGGCCAAAAAAATGAACTATGGCCTGCTCGGCAACCAGATGCCCCACATCCATTGGCACCTCATTCCTCGCCTCTCGAATGACCCGGCTCCGCAGGAGCCGGCCTGGCGTGTTCCACACGACCGAGTGGCCCTCTCCGCCGACCAGCTCCAGACCACTATCGGACGTATCAAGAAGCGATTGTGACGGATGCTATAATGTCGGCCACTCGGAAACCGGGGGGTCACAGGGCCGATGCTCCGTCGATTGCTGGTGCTCGCTGTCCTTCACCTCTGCAATGTCCCGCCGTCATTCGCTCAGTCGCTGCAGGATTCGGTCTCTCAAGTACCGGTGGAAAGCCCCCCGCCTCCTCCGGAAGCGCTGGGAGAGGAGCACTCGATGCCTCCACGTGCGACGCTGGAACAGCTCGACGCTGCGATGGCGCTCGGTGAATCCCGGAGCGCCGTCCGCCTCGCTCCAGACCGTGCAGCCGATCGTCTGCAACTGGCGCGGGCACTATATCGACTGGGGGACCTCGAGGCGGCCATGGAAGAGTGCCGCGTCGCCATCAAATTACAGCCGGACGACGCCAAGGCCCATTTACAGCTCGGGATCATTCTCGTTGCGAAGCAGGACTGGCGGGCCGCCTCGTCGGTCCTCCACGAAGCCGTGAGGCTCGATCCGGGTCTTACCGACGCGCACTACAGTCTGGGCAGCGTCAATTACTCTTTGGGCCGCGTCAGTGCGGCGATGCAATCGTATCGACAAGCGCTGGCCTTACAGCCCTATTTTCCTGATGCACGATACCGTCTGGCCCTCTTGTTGAAACTGTCGAAGCAGGAACGGGAAGCGGCTCAACTCATGGAGGAAGCGGCGCTGGGCGGTGTGCCGCAGGCTCAGTTCTTTCTTGCGAACGCCTACAAGAGCGGACAGGGCGTCGACAAGGATCTCGGGAAGGCGGTGTTCTGGTGGGCCAAGGCAGCCGAATACGGGTATCAACCGTCCGCCGATGCGCTCGGCAAGCTCCGACGGCAGGCGCTGTCCCAAGATCAGCCCGACCGAAAGCGCAACGAGGCGCAGGGCGCTTTGGCGGCCTATCGCCACCGGCTGTGGGAAGAGTTTCGAGAATACAGTCCCTCGAACGAAGCGGAGACGATCGGCACGAGACTTTTTAATGAGCACCGTACGGACGTCGCGGTGCCAACCCTCTTGAAAGAGGGCTACGCCTTGAGCGAAGCGGCGCAGATCCTCTTGGAGCGCTTGTATGAAGGGGGATGGGACGACGTGCTGCCGCCGCACGACACAAAGATCCTGGCCTGTTTCGAGCTGACCGCCGGTGACGGCTTTCTTCCAGCCAAACGAGCGCTGGCCCGCATTTACGGAAGAGGAATCGGTGTGCCTGCGGATCTTTCCAAAGCCAAGGCGATGCTTAAAGGCTTGCCTAAACAAGAAGCGAAGGAGCGGTTAGCCGAGCTCGACGCCCGGTAACGCGTGATGGTCACAATGTCCTGGCCCCGTTTCTGGCGGTTGTTCATCACCAATCCCCTCTGGCAAGCGGTGGCCATCGGGCTCGTGGCGTCGCTGTTTGCCGAGGGATTATGGCGCCTCGCTCCCGTCACATTTACCACCCTCGACTGGGCGTTGTATGACACGTGGATCCGGGTCCGCGCACCGGGGGCCGGCAGCGAGCTCCTGACCGTCGTCGTTCGTGATCCCGATAGTGACGAGCGGTTCGGACCCGTGCTGGATCGGGCCGTTCTCGCCGAAGTCTTACACGCCGTGCATGAGGCCGGCGCCGTCGCTATTGGGATCGACCATCGCCTCGACCATGCCAGCCCCGCCTCACTGGGCGGAGCAGCCAGCGATGCGTTGTTCATGGAAGCCCTGCAAGCCGCCGGACCGGTGGCGCTGGTCCACGACGCCGAAACTGTTCTTCAGACGGGCGCCGCCATGATGGGCCACGTGCACGTCTCGACACAGCCGGACCTGGTCACACGACGCATCCCGTTGATGGCCGCCATCGAAGCGCAGGCGGTGCCGGCATTCGGCTCCCTCCTCTACGATCTGTATCGGCAAGCGCCGCTCCTTGCCGCCGAGCCGTTGATCTCCGTTCGGGCGTCGGCTGAAATTCTCAATCCGGCCGGCGATGGCTCCTTGTCGGCGCTGCAGACGACACCGCTGTCCTGGGTCTGGACATCGCTGAAGCAGCATGACCGCCGTGAGCTCGAAGGACGGTTCAATGGAAAAGTCGTCGTCATCCTTCCGAACGCCGTGGGCCGAGGGCCGTGGCTTCTTGCGACAGGACAGTCAGTCCCCGGCATCGTGGCGCACCTGCATTTGCTCAACGGCCTCCTCACGGGAGACCGCATCCGCGTGACGCCCCGCGGAGCC
>JBKPSD010000145.1:0-8103 GCA_046734935.1 Nitrospirota bacterium | reverse complement strand
TCCGTCGCTGCGCCGAGGAACGCCGAACCCACGATGAGCGTAGCAAAGAGCGTGTGTGACAGCGCCGCAGCGGCAATGGCTATTCGGCCGTACAGGAGAGGCAAATCGAGAGGTTCCACCACCATCGCTACTCCGGCCCCTTGGTCCCGACGTGGACCGACTTTTTGCCGATTCCGGCTTCTTCCCGAAAGGCTGCCGGGTGCTCGGCTTCGTCATGCAGCGAAATCATGTTCCGGACCGTGTCCGGGCGTCTGGCCGTCTCACGAATGGTCCCCATCGTCACGTAGATCAGGACCGACAAGACCCCCAGCGTTACCGCAATTGAACGACCCCATGGACCCAAGGGTTGTCGCCAGGAGATAAGTTCTGCTCTGCCTTGGAAGACGGATCGGAACGACCAGAGCGTTAGTCCGACGAGAAGATACAAGAAGGCACGCCGAAGGCTGGTATGTCCGACCGACGCGACCATCAGCAATGCACCGATCGGGATCCCAACGTCCAACCGGCGTGACTGCCGGTCGTCAGGAGTCGACGAATTCAAAAGAAAATGATTGCCAACTATCAGGAGCCCAAGAAGACTGAATTGTAGATACGCGAGGAGTTGGTATGGCCCACGCACGATCTGCTCGTAGGCAGCGGGTTCGGCATGATTGATCGACGCGGCGTACAACAGACCGGTCAACGGCTGGAGGACCAGCGCGCCGAGACCGGCGAGCCACCCGATCTTGATCAGAAACGCGTAATAGTCACGATGGTCCCCGTCTTGTGGACGTCCGGCCCGCCAGGCTCCGTAGGCGGCGATGACATAGCCCGCCATGACCAGGTTCCCCACAAATCGGTGAAGCATGAGAGACATCCAGGTCGGATTGAACAGATTGGCCCATGTCGTCCGGCCCTCGACGGGGGTGAGCATGTAGGAACCCATGCCGTCCAAAACGGCGACCCACAGCATCATCAACACCGCCGCCGTGATGCCCATGGTCACGTGCAGCCGTATACTGCGCCCTCTGATCCGCTCCCAATAATGATAGTAGGGATAGAGTGCGGCGAACTGCAGAAGAAAGGCGCCGGCGGCCAAGGCGATCGGCGCGCGAAACTGATTCCAGATCCACATCGTCGTGACCGGAAACAGACCGATCAGCAGTTCCACCATAATGACGGCCAAGACGGTGCTTACACTGAAGACGACCACGGTAAATTTGGTGATCGCGTACGCCAGGTCGGTGAAGTGGGGTGTCCGCTGGCCGCGCCACTCAAAGACGGGCGCCAGCACCAGGAACGCCACGGAGAGCCCCGCTAACACGATGTGGAGCAGACTTGGGATGGCCACCGCGACACTGTTCCCGAGAAGGGGGAACTGCAAAGACGGCAGGGTAAGGTCGAACGACGGCATGTCAGTGATCTTCTGAGCCATCGGCACGCGCTGTGGTGGGACGCGAGAGCGAGGCCACAAAGCGGGCAAGGTCCAGACGTTCGTTTGCGGACAGTTCCCCCTTGAACGAGGGCATCATGTCCTTCCCCTCTGTCAGCACCCCGTAGATCTGTTCATCGGTCATTGCTCGAACTTCGTCGTTTTTCAGATTCGCAGGCGGCTCTTTCAGATACGGCGCCACCGGCCCGTCGCCGTCCCCCTGGACACCATGGCAATGCACGCAATTGATGCGAAACAGAGCCGCGCCTCTCTCCTCGGAGGGCCCAGCAGAAGTCGACCGTGCCTTCAACACGCCGCGGCTCGCCCGGGGGATGCTCCCTTCGGGTGAATGGAGTCTGGGCGCCTCCTGCGATTGGTAGGACGCCTGTTCCTGCATGTCTTGGGAACAGCCCGCGAGCGCGCCAGCGAGTGCAATGGGGAGCAGCAATGAAGCCGCAGGTCCGACCCGTTGAGCAACGGTCTCTTCCTCATCCATAATTACCGATGCCTGCACGTCGATCGCGCCGGCCTGCTCCAGCGCCTCGCGCACCGCGCCCGCGATCGTTCCGACCATCGGCACGCGGATCGCGACAGCCATTCGTCCCTCGTCGATCCGGGCATCGCGAAAGCGAATCTCCGAGTTCGTCGCCCGGACCTTCACGACGGTCGTCAGAAATGTCGTCACGATCGCTACCAGCATCATCGTCTCGTACGAGACGATGCCGACGACGGGAGGCGCGACAATCGGCTTGCCGCCTGTCATCAACGGATACATGGCTGCCGTCCCCGCCGCGAAGAAGAGGCCGACGCCGATTCCCACAAGGCCGGCCAGCACCGTCACGACGTACAGCGGAATCCCTGCGATCCGATCGGAAGCCGCGCCAGACAAAGGAACCGGACTTAACACATGAATGGACCCTTCCGGCACGCCGGCGTGCGCTATCTGCCGCCTGACATTCATCACGTCCACATCAGGCTCGAAGAGAGCGTGCAGCTCCAGTTCATCGCGCGGCGGCATGCAGGCGTCCTTCCTTTTCTTCCCAAATGGAAATCAGCGGAACAAATTTCGAGAGCAGCACATAGAGCAACACGGCCAACGCCAATGCGCCGGTGAGGATCGTGAGCTCGATCCAGGAGGGGAAATACTGACTCCACTGATAGGTTAACCGGGGATGGGTCAAGGGAGGCACGATGATCAGCGCCCGTTCGACGTACATGCCGATGTTGATACCGATCCCCATGCAGAGCATTCCCACCGGCCAGGCACGGAATGTCGGGTTGGTCAACAACGCGAGGGGAAAGATATAGATCAACGCAATCATCGCCCAGAACGGCACCGCATAGTCGCCAGTGATCATGCTGTGCAAAATCGCCATTTCATCCGGCTTTTTTCCGTACCATACGGTCAGCTGGTCTGCGAAATAGAGATACGCGAGCGTCAAGGTCGTGACCACGAGCAACTTGCCCAATTTGTCGAAATGTTCCTTGCGGATGTACTGCTCCCATCCGTACGTGCGCCGGACGACATACAACCCGATGGCCACCATGCCGAGTCCGGAATGCACGGCGCCCACGACGAAATACGGCGCAATGATGGAGGTATGCCATCCGGGGACGAGCGACATGCCAAAATCCCATCCGACAATCGAGTGGACCGAGATCATCACCATGACGATCAACGGAGTGATGATCCGGATGGCTGTGTTGAGCGTTTCCCACTCTCGCTGCGATCCTTTCCATCCGAGACTCAGCAGCGTGTAGATCGGCTTGCGCCACCCACCTACACGATCGCGGGCCAGCGCGAAGTCTGGAATCAAGGGCAAGTAGAGGTAAATGGTACTCGCGGTCGCATAGGTGAAGACGGCCGTGGCGTCCCACATCAAAGGGGATCGAAAATCAGGCCAGATTTCCCGCTGGTTGGGATACGGGATGAGGTAATACCATCGCCAGACCCGGCCCAAGTGAAAGAACACGCAGAGGCCGGCAATCATGACGGAAATGATCGTCATCAACTCCGCAATGCGGGTGACCGGGCGGCGCCACTCGGCTTTCGTCAGCCGCAACACGCCAGAAATGAAGGTCCCGCTATGGCTCACCCCGATCCAATAGACGAAGGAGGCGATGTAGGAGCTCCAGAAAATCGGCGGGTGCATGTTCGTCTGGCCGATGCCGGTTTCGATTTGATACAGCCAGGCGCCCGCCCCGGCCGCCACCAGAGCGGCCAAGCAGGCGACTAAGAGCAGATAGCGTCCGCTGACCTCGGACAGCGGAGCCAGAAGATCCCTGTTGATCCCCCGCATATCGTTCCAGACGGCGTGGCGAGTATCCATCAGCTCAACCGCTTTAAGTAGGTCACGGCTGGGTCGGTCCCCAGGGATTCCAACAAGCGAAATCCCCGGTCGCTACGCGCCATCACCGACACCTGGCTTTTCGGATCATTGCGATTTCCGAACACCAGCGCGGAGGTTGGACAGGTCTGGACACAGGCCGGTTGCACTTCACCGTCGCGAATGTGGCGTCCCTCCTGATCGGCCTGCTCGTTGGCCTTTCGGATGCGCTGCACACAAAAGGTGCACTTTTCCATGATCCCGTTCTGACGCACCGTGACGTCGGGATTGAGCTGCTCTTCCAGCGGCGCATCCCAATGGGGATCGAACCAATTAAACTGGCGCGCCACGTAAGGACAGTTGTTGCCGCAATATCGCACGCCGATGCAGCGGTTATAGACTTGGGCATTCAACCCGTCGGGAGTGTGGTACGACGCGTAGACCGGACAGACCGGTTCGCAAGGCGCGTTCCCGCAATGCTGGCACAACACCGGCATGAATTTGGCCTTCACATTCGGATACTCGCCTTCCCAGTAGCGCTCAATGCGAATCCAGTTGATGGCTCGACCTTCCGCAGCCTCCCTTTCTCCCGAAATGCGAATGTTGTTTTCGGCGTGACACGCTACGACACACGCCTCGCATCCCGTGCAACGGTCGAGATCAACGACCATGCCCCATCGATACGGCTCTTTTTCATCCGCTTCCGCCATGTTGCTCCTCCATTACAAGATGGGCTTTGCCGGATCCACCTGAATGAGCTCTGACGCGTCCACCGCCGGTTGTTGCAGCAGAACCAGCCGGCCTCTGCGGCCGGTCCCTTCGATCTGCACGCGCGTGGCGCCGGTGGCGAATGCACCCGATTCGTGATCAAACGCAGGAACAGCCAGCTGCAACGGATTGACGCCCCGACCTGTGGCGTAACGGCCATAGCTGGTGTGTCCCTGCCCGACCGGCATGGCCACTACGTCCGGTCGGATCCCGGGGAACAGCATCGCCGGCGCTTCGATGCTCCCACGAGAAGACTCAATCCGAACGATATCCCCTTGTGCAATCCCGTAGCGGGCCGCGGTTGCCGGATTGATCTCGACCCACGTGCCCCACATCGCCGTCGTCAACGTATCGGGCAGCTCCTGTAACCAGGGTAAATGTGCCCCGCTGTGACCCATCGTCATTGAGGGATACGGATACAGGTGCAAGGGATACAACTGTTCGTCTCCCATGAACGAAGCGGGGTCCAGCCGAGTGGGTGGCCGCCGCGCTGTAACCGACAGCGGTTTGGCGTCATCCTTCCAACGGCCGCCTTGCTGGAGCGACGAGATCCACTGCTGCTCTTGCTCTGCGAGTGAAATGCCGCCGAAGCCGCTGGTCCAGTGGTGTTTCACCAACTCGGCGAAGCTCTTCACTGGCAGGAAGCCGGGTCGGACGGCTCGAGCGAGCTCAAGCACGGTGTCTCCGAATTCGCGAGAATCATAGAGTGGTCTTACGGCAGGCTGCCGCAGGCTTGTGGTCTCAACCGCCATAGCGGCGTCCGGCACATGGTCGCCCCAGCCCTCAAGCCAGTGATGGCTAGGGCACACGACGTCTGCGAGCGAGGCGGATTCGTCAAGCAACGGTCCAAAACTCGCGACAAACGATGCGCGAGCGAACAGCCTGTCCATGTGCATTGCGGGCGGCATTGAGAAGACGGGGTTGCATTCATTCACCAAGAGCACGGAGGGCTGCCCCGACTCAAATTCACCGAGGAGCGCTTGCGCGAGGCGTTCGGTGAGCCACGGCACAGTCTGATCTTCGCCGTGATTCGGCAGTGCGTGCGAGCGGTAGAATCGAACGCCGCCGGGCTGCCCGATGTTGGCCAAGAGCGCGTTCAAACCGTTGATGGCCATGAGGGATTGAGTCGCGTTCGTGTGGGAGCAGGCCGCTCCTCCCCCAATGACCAGGGGGTGCCTGGCTCCTGCGCACTCCTTCGCCAACCTTCGGAGCTCATCCGTCGGGACGTCGGTGTCGATGGCGATGCGCTTGAGATCCACTCCGCCAAAGAGGGCTTCATAGCTTCCACGGAGATGGTTTGAGCGGTGCTCCGATTGCTCAGTCATCAAGAGATGCCCCAGGCCCAGTGCCAAGGTACCCTCTGTCCCTGGTCGAATCGGGATCCACCGATCGGCACTGGCGGCCGTGAGCGAGAGCCTGGGCTCGATGTGGACAAAGTGGCCCCGCACGGTCGGTCTCCCTTGCCGCATCCGACCAAAGGCGACGCCGTACGAAACAGGCGAAAGCCACTGTTCGAGAAATGGAGTGCCAAATGAAACGAGGTAGTCCGCACCCGCAAGATCATAGTGCGGCAGCCCGACATGGCCGAAGCTCAAGCTGAGCGCTGTGCGAAGCGGCACATCCGCCGCCGGATCGTACCAATAGAGCCGCCCTCCGACCATGTCCATGAATTCGAGCAACAGCGCTCGTGATGTTCCGGAGAGCGGACGGCTGATCATGACGATACGGCCATGCGCCGATCGAAGCTGCTCGGCGATCACCCCGATCGCCTTCTGCCGCGTGATCGGCTCGAATGCTCCGGAGCTCTTTCGATTTCTCTGTCTGGGTTCACGGAGGCGGTCTGGATGATACAAACTCTGCACAGCCGCCTGACCGCGGGCGCACAGCTTTCCCTCGTTCACGGGGTGATCGGGATTTCCCTCAACTTTTTTGGCACGCCCTTCCATCGTCCGAACGAGTACGCCGCAACCGGCGGAGCATTCGTCACAGGTGGAGGCGTACCAGTCCGCCACACCCGGGACGATCTCATCATCCGGAAGAAGGTAGGGGACGAGCTTGTGGGCCTGCGGCTTGCAGCCTGGCAACGCAGCCGCGGCCATCGCGGCTGCCGCAGCCTTGATCCATGTACGGCGCTTAATTTTCATCCGTGTGTCTTCATACCCCTATTTGTGGCACGTCCAACAATCGCGCGAGGCGCCTTGCGCTTGATGGCAAGAGAGGCACCATCCCATTTCCAGGCTTGCCGCACGGGGCGTCGAGGCCATTTGTTCCACGTGGCCATGACAGGCGACGCACTGAAACCCGGCGTCGAGATGCATCTGATGGGTGAAGTAGACGAAATCGGGCAGGCGATGGAGGCGCGTCCATTGAATGGGCTGCTGCTGTTCCCAATACGCTAACACTTCCTGTGTCTGAGGGTTCTGCCGAGCCAGATTGCGATGACAACTGACGCAGAGTTGCATGGACGGCACCCCTGCCGTTCGCGAGAGAGTCGCCGCCCGATGGCAGTACAGACAGGCAATTTGTAATTCGCCGGCATGGCGGACATGGGAGAAGGCCACCGGCTGCTCGTCCTGACCGGGAAGATCAGCGCTGCCTGTCGAGTAGAGCGTTCCGATTGCAATCGCGGACAACAAGGACAACGCGAGCACGGTTAAGGCACGGAATCGGGTACTATGAACAAGTAGCGAAAATGTCACCGATGATTTCCCCATTGAGGAAATGATCTCTTATTCAGCATAAAGCGGCTGTGGATCTTGCACTGCTGGAAAAACCCCTGAACTCGAAGGCATTCCGCGATCACGGAGGCTGGGGTGGATAAGCGTGGAGCGCATCTCTGGGGAGCGATCGGCACAGGACAGGGATCGCGCCGAATCACGGCCGGCATTCTACTTATTGCAAGCGACTGCTCGATTTTGGCCGCTCTGACCTCTCCATAATCCTTGACTATAAAGCCGAGGTGAAGTTCGCCCGAGAATTCAATGAAGGTTTTTTCATAGCGCTTCTCGGTCCAAAATCACCACAATGACCTTTCCCATGTAACTAGTATGATTCGCATCCCACACTTCATGCTCCTTCCCCCCGTCATGATGAATACAAATTTCATGCAGAATCAAAGCAGAGGGGAAAAGGCCTCCAACGACAGCAGTCGTTCGACTTTCAAGGGCGGTCTTGCTTCGGAAAGGGAGCGACTGACTGAGAGAGTTGTCGTATCGCAGCGAATTGGAGAACTGGTGTTGCTTCCGGCGGTCAGACAGGCATCGGAGGAAGAGGTGATTGTCGCGGACGGTTTTAGCTGCCGCCAGCAAATTGCGCAAGCGACGAACCGCCGAGCCTTCCATACGGCGGAAGTGCTGCATTTCGCATTACAAAACGGCGGGCAGTCGTCGGCATCAGCCGCACAGTCCGAGGCTCGGTATTTTCTCCGTCATCATCAGCTCGGCAAGCCGCGCAGAATCTTACCGTGGGTGGCAGCAGCAATCGTCGTGTCCCTGTTTGCACGGTGGGCACGAGCCAGGTTGAGGCAACGACTACGAGCAGCCGCTTGAAAGGACCGTTTCCAACCATGAGGCTATAATCATAAGGTTGCCACTAGGG
>JBKPSD010000144.1:0-7020 GCA_046734935.1 Nitrospirota bacterium | reverse complement strand
GGAAGAACATTCCGCCGGCTTCATTCCCGGCACGGATCTCAACATCGATTTCAGGGAGATCAAAACCCGTCATCGTGAAATCGGGGTTCCGCAGGACGAGCACATCGTGGTGTACTGCCAGTCCGGCCATAGGAGCAACATCGCGGCTGAAACGCTGGCGGACCTTGGGTACACGCATGTGTATAACGTGCGGGGCAGCATGAATGCCTGGGTAGAGGCCGGCTATCCGGTCACACACTGACCAACTGCTGAAAATAGTCGCCAGCTTCGAACCGCATACGTCCTGGCTATTCGCTCGCTGCGGCCTTGTCCGCCGATAAGCGCGTCTCAGCGCGCTGGGGCAGGGCAGTTGCTTCGTCCCCTTAGCTCGGAGAGGCGGCGCTACTGGGCCTTCGAAGCCCTGAGTGTCGGTGACGGCTCACGGGCGCGGAGCGTTCCGGCGCGGGCTGATGCCGATCACGGCCGGCAGCCCAATATGACCGTTGGGACCGGCATTGATCAGGGCCATCCAAGGATGCGCCCCTGCCGTCTTCTCGACCGCCCGTTGCAGCGCGGGACTAATCGACAGGTCGGACGATGACCCTCCGTCCATCGCCATCGCCTGGCGGATCTGTGGATACGCTTCGTGCAGGCATTGGCCGATGGCGTGCAGGGACGCCACCTCCGTCGTCTTGATCACCAGAATGTGACCGTTCTCCAGCTCCGCGACGACCGTTTGCTGCGATTGCTTGCCGGACTGTTTGACGCGTACTTTGCCCGTCCGATCCAACAGCATGAGCGACTGTGCGGCTTCCCCATACGGAGGATGTTGCTCGTCGAATGGATCGACCGACAGATCGAGGATTCTCGCCCGTGCAGCGTCGGCCTCGGTGGGTTCGGCCACAAAAAGTCCCATCCAGGACGTATGGCGCTTGCTTCCCACCGACTTGCCTTGTGCAAAGAGCAGTCCCAAGTAGGAAAAATTCTCTCGAAAGAGTCCGGCGTTGAAGACCAAATCATGACCCGTTCGCCTTTGCCATTCGTGAATATCGGGCGGCTCCCGAAAGGGCTCGTTGCGGAAATAGTGAACGGAAATCCCGTAGCGGAGCGGATCGATATCTGACACCAACAGCGGGGGGACATCGTCGCAACGCGGGGAAGGGTCCCATACGCCTATTGCGAGTCCCTCCGCCGGTCGGTCCCAGGCGATGGGGGGTTGATCCGACGCCGCATGGCTCAGCGATGCGATAACGGCGAGTCCAGCAAGGATCGCACAGACGCGGGCGTGCATCAGGTCACGGCGGCTTTTCATCGAGTAGAAACGGAGTATAGGAAGGGCGGCCCCTCGGCGTCAAACCGGCTGTTTCAATGTCGATGCGAAGGCGATCAACGGCTTCCGCGCTTTGCAGCCGTTTCGGGAAACGTGTTCGATGGAGCGTCCAGGATTTTTCGGACCGTGCGGGCCAGCAGTTCGGGCGTAAATGGTTTTTGAAGGAATCCGCTCGTCCCCTGTTCATGCCCCGCAAGAATACCGACATCGTCCGTAAAGCCCGACATGAACAGAATGCGCAGGTCCGGCTTCATGGTCATGAGGTGTTGCGCCAGCTGTCGTCCCCCCATGCCGGGCATGACCATGTCTGTCAGGAGCAGATCGAGGCGATCGAGTTCCTGAGACGCGAGGAGGCAGGCCTCCAAGCCCTGCTTGGCTTCGATGACCCGGTAGCCTAACTTTTTGAGCGCGTCCCGCAGCAAAATGCGCACGCTGGCGTCGTCTTCCACCAGCAGGATGGTCTCGTGGCCTCCCACCGGCTCAGGAGGAGCCTTTGGAGAAGACGTCGCATACACGTCGGCGGCGACACGGGGGAAGAATATGTCGAATTTCGTGCCATGCCCAATGCGGCTTGTGACATCGATCGCGCCGCCTGACTGCGTCACAATGCCGAAGACCGTCGAAAGGCCGAGACCGCTCCCCTTGCCCTCTTCTTTCGTGGTGAAGAACGGCTCGAAGATATGGGCCTGCGTGTCGCGGTCCATCCCGCTTCCCGTGTCTGCGACCGACAGTCTGACGTAGGGGCCCGGAGGCAGCGGATCGACATGGTAGAGGGGACTCTTCGCCAGTTCGACTTGGGCGGTTTCGATCGTCAGCGTCCCGCCGTTGGGCATCGCATCTTTGGCGTTGACGACGAGATTCATCAATATCTGTTCTAACTGCGCCTGATCGGCGCGGACCTGCCCGTTTCCAGGATCAAGCCTGATGACGAGATAAATGTCAGCGCCGATCAACCGCTGCAGCATGCCCTCGAGGTTGGACACGATGTTGTTGAGGCTCAAATGCTTCGGTTCAAGCGGCTGTTTACGGCTGAAGGCCAGCAGCTGACGCACGAGCATGGCGGCGCGTTCGCCCGCCTTCTGCGTTTCTTCGACCTTGCCGTACAAGGGATGTTCCCGGCCCAGCTCCGTTGCCAAGACGTGGCTGTAGCCCATGATGACGGTGAGCAGATTATTGAAATCGTGCGCGATGCCCCCGGCGAGGCGCCCGACTGCTTCCATCTTCTGCGCTTGCCTGAACTGCCGTTCGCTTTGCGCCAGCGCCTCTTCAGCCCGTTTTCGCTCCCGGCGCTCATCGCGTTCGCGCAGGGCGCGCTGCACCGAGGGAACCAGCCGGCCCAACCGCTGCTTTAACACATAGTCCGTCGCACCCTGATGCATCGCATCGATGGCCAATTCCTCGCCGATCGTGGCGGAGACGAAGAGAAACGGAACCTCCGGCGCCTGCTCGCGGGCCATCGACAGCGCCGCCATGCCGTCAAAGCCGGGAATGGAATAGTCGGCGAGTATGAGATCGAAGTCGCCGGTCTCAAGGGCGGAGAGAAAATCCTTGCGGGTGTCCACTCGATGAGCGGTGCACTCGAGGCCCGCCTCGGACAGCGTGGCCGCGACGAGATCCGCGTCGACAGGATCGTCTTCGAGCAGGAGGAGACGGAGCGGGGTTTTCACAGGTCCTCTCGGGCGGGCTCCTTTGGATCAGACGCCTGTTGCAGCCCGAGTCAGTTTCCCTCGGGCGGGGGTTCGTTGATCACTCCCCAAAAAATGCCGAGTTCCTTGACCGCTGAGATGAACTGCTGGAACTCAACGGGCTTGACCACGTAGGCGTTGGCTCCCAGGGCATAGCTTTGAGCCAAATCTCGCTCCTCGCGTGAGGACGTCAGCATGACGACGGGGATCGGTTTCAAATTCGCATCGTTTTTGATCGTTCTCAACACCTCGATGCCGTCGACTTTCGGCATTTTGAGATCGAGGAAGACGACGACGGGATTGCCGCATTCCCGGCTCTTGAACGCCCCGCGGCAATACAAATAATCCAAGACTTCCGCGCCATCATGGCAGACGACCACTTTGTCCGCAATGTGATGCTCCTCCATCGCGGCAAGGGCCAGTTCCGCATCCCGCGGATTGTCTTCCGCCAACAAGATCGGTTTCACGGTGGTCATGAGGACGTCCGTTTCATGGGAAGGGTGATATAGAAGGTCGCCCCCTGATCGAGAGCTCCTTCCGCCCACGTTCGCCCGCCATGCCGGTGGATGATCCGCCGTACATTGGCGAGGCCGATGCCGGTCCCTTCGAACTCATCGTTCCGGTGAAGGCGCTGAAAGACGCCGAACAGTTTGTTGACATACTGCATGTCGAAGCCGACCCCGTTGTCGCGCACGAACACCGTCACCTCGGCCGCGCTGTCTCTGGTTGCGCCAATCTCGATGCGCGGGATCGGCCGCGTCGCCGTGAACTTGACGGCATTCGTCAACAGGTTCATGAAGACCTGGCGCAACATGGCCGGATCACCCGGCACATCGGGCAACGAGCCAATTGTCCAGGAGATGGTCTTGTCTTGCAAGTCTAGACGTAAATCATGAATGACAGTCTTGACCAGTTGGTTGAGATTGACGGTGCTATGGAGCATCTCCTGCCGTCCCATGCGGGAGAACACAAGGAGATCGTCAATCAGTTGTCCCATCTGTTTGGCCGAGGCGGAAATCGTCTCCAGATAGCGCCTCGCCTTGTCGTTCAAGGCCTCGCCCGCGGTTTTCGAGAGGAGCGCCGCGTAGCCGTCGATATGCCGCAATGGCGCCCGCAGGTCATGCGAGACCGAGTAACTGAACGCCTCCAACTCCTTGTTGGCGGCCTGGAGCAGTTCCCCCTGGCGCCGCAATTCGGCGGCTACCCGCCGACGGTTCGTAATGTCGTGATGGATGAGAAAATAGACCGAGCCCAAGAGAACGAGCTGCAACACGCCGCCGAGAGCCAGCAGCGCAATCGTGCTGCGGGTCGTTCCCGCCGATTCCAGCACGCGCGCCCGCGTACCCTGCTGCTCAGAGCTCTCAAGCTCCGCCATGAGGCGATGGATGTCGTCCAGTTCGCGTTTCGCGACGCCGGGAAGCGCCAGATGGCGCACCGCATCGGCGCCCCGGGTGTTGCGCGTGCTGATCGCATTGGTCTCAATGTCCAATTGCTGTTGGATGAGCCGCTCCAATTCGGCGATGCGCGCTTGCTCCCCGGATGGACGGGCCAAGGCCTGGAGATAGCGTGAAAACTCGGGCATCTGTTCAACCAGCGCCCGGTACGGTTTCAAGTACGACTCATCACCCGTCACGAGATATCGGCGGTGCCCGCTCTCGGCCGCAATCAGCGCCTCTTCAATGGAGCCCAGCAGCTGGACCAGCTCATGGCTTGACGTATCGAGCCGGCTGTTTTTTACGACGACCGCGGTGTTCCTGTACGACATGATGCTGATCACGATGATGCCGAGGAAGACCAGACTGAAGCCGGCCAGCACGCGTTGTTCGATCGACCACTGGCTGATCCATGTCACGAACCGTTCCGATCTTTCTCCGAGGAGGCGCAGCCATCCCGGGTCCCCTTCCGGCGGCATGGCCTCGGGCAGCGGCGGCGCGGCCGGGGAAGTCGTTGTCGGGCGTTCCTGCGTGACGGATCCCATGGTCTGTCCTGGATCAGGCAAAAAATAGTATGAAAACCTAACAAACTCTACCCTGGCCTACCAGGGCCTGCAAGCAATATTTCAGATGAACGTGCGGAGAGAAATCAGCGGCCGGCCGCCATGACGGCGGCGTCCGGCAGACCGGCGGAAGCGCCGAGGTCCGCAAACATCATGGTGGCGGCGACGACCCAATCGGCCGCCGGCTGAGGATAGATACCGATGACCAGCGTCCCGGCGAGCCCGACGTAGATCACGGCTTTCATGGGGCCTGACACGGTGACGGGCGAAGGGTCGTGCGGCTCCGTGATGTACATTTTCTTCACGACGATGAGGTAATAGTACATTGAGATCACGATGTTGACGAGTCCCACCGTGATCAGCGTGTAAAGGCCCTCCTTCACCGCCGCGACGAAGATGTAGAGCTTTCCGATGAAGCCCGCCAACGGCGGCACGCCCGCCAAAGAAAGCAGGAAAATGAGCATCGAAAACGCAAGGAACGGCGAACGCCGACCCAACCCGCTATAGTCGTCGATTTCTTCGCTGCCGATCGCCTGAGCGACCGCGATGATCACTGCGAACGCTCCCAGATTGGCGAAGAGATACGTCAGCAGGTAGAACATGATGGCGTCATTGCCCATCTTCGTCCCGGCGGCCATTCCGATGAGCACGTTGCCGATTTGCGCGATGCCCGAGTAGGCGAGCAGCCGCTTCATGTTCTTTTGCGCGATCGCCACGATGTTGCCGTAGGTCATCGAGAGAATCGAGGCGCCGATCATGAGCAGCACCCACGTGGGCTTGAATGTTCCCAGGGCCACAAAGAACATGCGAAGGAGGATCGCGAAGGCGGCGCCCTTCGGTGCAATGGATAGGAAGGCCGTGACGGGCGTGGGCGAGCCGTGATAGGTGTCCGGGATCCACGAATGAAACGGCACTGCGCCGATCTTAAATCCAAGCGCCCCGAAGATGAGCAGGAACCCGATGATCAGGCCCGGCGTGATTTGAAGCGATTTCATGTCGGAGAAGACCAGCTGGCCGGTCTCGCCGTAGACCAAACTGATGCCGTAGGCCAGCAGGCCGGCGGCGAACACTCCAAGGATAAAGAACTTCAGGCCCGCCTCGTTGCTCGCCACGTCCTCGCGCAAATACGAGACGAGGACATAGAAGCCGAACGTCGAGAATTCCAGTGTGATGAACACTGACAGCAAATCGTTGGCTGACGCCATGAACATCATGCCGAGCGCCGACATCACCACGAGAAAATAGTATTCACCCCGGAAGAACGTGAACCGGTGTACGAACTCGATCGACGCCAGGATGACCAGGATCGTGGCGGCGACGATGAATATCTTGAAAAACAGCGCCATCCGGTCGACGACGAACATGTTCGAGAACAGCGTGCCGGAGATTCCAGAGAAATCAAACCAGGCGAGACATCCCAACGTGGCGATCAGGCCCGCGATGCTCAAGTAGGCCAGGTTCTCTTTCGGCAGCCGGGGGAATGCAAAGTCGGCGATGAGGACGACGCAGAGCCAACAGGTCAGAAAAATCTCCGGCAGCAACAGCAAGAGATCGGACGAAGACATGGTCAGCGAAAAGGTCATTCGGGCCTCCGTACCGGCCGCGAACTGACACGAGAGGTTTCGGCGGTGGAAGAGGCGAGATCCACCGGCGAGGGGTCGCCCGCGGACACGGGATGCACCAACGTGATCTTGGCGACGAGCGGATCGACGCCGGAGCGGACGACATTGTACATGTGCATCGGAAACAGACCAAAGCCGACGCTCACGACGATCATGATCAAGAGCGGCAGGCGGTCCACCACCGCCACGGCGTCGTGGGAGTGGCTGTACTTTTGATCCATCGGGCCATAGAACAGGCCGCGCATCATGCGGAACAGATAGGCCAATGTGATGACGATGCCGATGACGGCCACGATCACTTGCAGGGGATACTTGTTCCAACTGCCGACGATAATCATCACCTCGGCGATGAAATTCACCGTTCCGGGCATGCCCACGGAGGCCATACACGCAATGACAAAACAGCCG
>JBKPSD010000143.1:0-22654 GCA_046734935.1 Nitrospirota bacterium | reverse complement strand
CCCCGTGTCCCGCTCCACCGCCCGCTCGAACAAGACCTGGCTGCCTTCGGGAAGCTTGCTTTCCGCCTGCTTCACAACTTCGGCTTCGCGGTCCTTCGGGATGCGCGCCGGCAGATCCAGCTTCATCTGGTTCTCCTCATCCAGCATCTTGAACTCGAGGAGCGCGGTTTCCTTGATAAGGTCTTTGGCGCGCTTCGGGTCCCTGACACCCGGAAGCTGCACGACGATCTGCTTCAAGCCCTGCCGCTGGACCAGCGGCTCCGCCACGCCGAATTGATCGATGCGGTTGCGGATCGTTTCCAGGGCCTGATTAATGGCTGAATCCTTGATGCGCTTGCTCTCGGCCTCCCGGAGTTCCCACACCAGCGTGTTGGCAGAACCGGAATCGACCTCGCTGAACGTCGGAAAATCGTCGAGCAGCTTTTGGATCTGCGGCTTCAGATCGCCGTTTTGAAATTGAATCGTGATTCGCGTGGGTGTCGTGCGCTTGACCGATTCGGCAGGGATCTTCTTCTCCACGAGTGAATCCTGGATGGCGACGACGGTCCGGTCGACGGCGATTTCCACCGCCCGGTCTTCGTCCACTTCCATGACCAGGTGGATGCCGCCTTGGAGGTCGAGGCCGAGCGCGATGCCTTTGTTCGGCAGGATGGATTTGGCCCAGACCGGCAAGGCCTGATACAAGTCCTGGTAAGACGGAAGAAACGCCAACATCGAAATGACAATCACCAGCAGCAACAGCAACAGCCGCCCACGTATCTTCTTCATAGCGCGACCACCATCAACGGTCTTCGACTGGGCCGGGGCGTCCCTGAACTACGCATCTTTGTCGTCCTCCTCAGACCGCACACGGGAAATGTACTCCCGCTGCATCTTGATTTTCGTATTGTCGGCGATCTGCAGCGTGACCGTGTCCTTGCCGAGATTCGTCACCGTGCCCCAGATGCCCGAGGCCGTGATGACCTTGTCGCCCTTCTTCAGCCCTTCCATCATGGCCTTTTGCTGCTTCTGCTTTTTTTGCTGGGGCAGGATCAGCATGAAATAAAAGATCACGAAAATCAGCACGAAGGGCACGAGCGACAGCAGTGTGCCGCTTCCCGACCCGCTCCCGCCGATGCTTTGTGCCCAAGCCACAGATTCCATCCACATACGGCTGTACCTTTCTTGTGCTCGTTGCTCAGCCCCTTACGACACTACGCCCGCGCCTCACGACGGACTTCAACACCGCCACTAAGATTCTCTTGCTCCTGTTGTTGCCGGTAGAACGCCTCGCGAAATGCAGGGAAGCTGCCCTCGGCGATCGCAAGACGGATGCGGCGCATGAAATCGGAAAAATACCAGAGGTTATGGATGGTGTTGAGCCGGGAGGCCAGCATCTCCTTGACATTGTATAAATGGTGCAGATAGGCACGGGAATAGCGGCCACAGACGGGGCAGCCGCAGGCCGGATCGAGCGGCGATTCGTCGCGTTGATACCGGGCCTGCTTGATCAGCACACGTCCGAAACTCGTGAACAGCCATCCGGTCCGTCCATGGCGGGACGGCACCACGCAGTCGAACAAATCGATGCCCCGGGCCACGCCTTCGAGAAGATTCTCCGGCATGCCGACGCCCATCAAATACCGAGGCTTCGCGGTTGGCAGCTCCGGGACAGTTATGTCCAGCATGCGGTACATGTCGGCTTTGCTTTCGCCGACCGAGAGCCCGCCAACGGCGTAGCCATCGAATTCCAGGGCGACCAGCTCCCTGGCGGAGGAGACACGGAGGTCTGCATCCAAGCCCCCCTGTACGATGCCGAACAACGCCTGGTCGGTACGACGGCGGGCGGCCTGACAGCGGGCAGCCCATAAGCCGGTGCGCCTGACCGCATCTTGAACGACCTCGCGTTCGGCCGGCAATGCGACGCATTGATCGAACGCCATCATGATGTCGGCGCCGAGCGCTTCCTGGATTTCGACCGCCGTTTCCGGCGTAATGTAGTGTGCCGAGCCGTCGATGTGAGACTGAAAACTGACGCCCGCATCGGTAACACGGCAGAGCTTCGCCAGACTGAACACTTGAAAGCCGCCGCTGTCCGTGAGGATCGATCCCGCCCAGCCGGTGAACCGATGCAAGCCGCCCATCTCGCCGATGATCTTATGTCCTGGCCGCAAGTACAGGTGGTACGCATTATTGAGCATGAGCCGGAAGCCCAACTGCTCCAGGTCGCGGGGGTCGATGCCCTTCACGGGCCCCAGCGTTCCCACGGGCATAAAGGCGGGCGTCTCGCTCGTGGCATGCGCGGTCGTCAGTGTTCCCAGCCTCGCGCTCGTGTCGGGGTCGCCATGGTCAACCGCAAAATTCATCGTCGTTCGATGCCTACATTTGTTCAGGAGCGGAAATGCCGAGCACTGCTAGCCCGTTCCTGATCACTTGCTGAACCCCCCGCATCAAGGCCAGGCGCGCAGCCGTTCGCTCGGGAGTCAGGGTCTCCCGCTTCGCCCCTTCGTCCTTTGCCATCTCCGGGGCCCCCTGTGCGAAGACCTCCGCATCAGCGGCCGGGGGCAAAATGCGGTGTTTGTTATAGAACGTGTGGAGCAGCGCCGCCAGCTGCTGCAAATAGTAGGTCATCCGGTGCGGCTCATACCCGATCGCTGCGCCTTCGAGGACGGATGGATACGCAGCGAGCTTTCGTATCAGTCCCAACTCGTCGGGATCGGAGAGCAGCGACAGATCGGCCCGGCTCGGCGGCGGACATGCAATGCCGCGCGAAGCGGCGACGCGCCAGAGGCTCGCGATGCGGGCATGGGCGTATTGCACGTAGTAGACGGGATTGTCGGCGGAGCGCTGTTTGGCCAGCTCGAGATCGAACTCGAGGTGAGTTTTGGAATCGCGCATCAAAAAATAGAACTTGGCGGCATCAGCGCCCACCTCGTCGATGACCTCGCGCATGGTGATGAACTCGCCCGTCCGCTTCGACATTTTGACTTCTTCCCCGGCCCGTAAGAGCTTGACCAACTGCACGAGGATGACTTGCAGGTGCTCCTTGGGATGGCCGTACGCCTGCATGACCGCCTGCATCCGGGGAATGTACCCGTGGTGGTCGGCGCCCCAGACGTCGATCAACAGATCATAGCCGCGTTGTAATTTGTCCCGGTGATAGGCGATATCCGAAGCGAGATACGTGTATTCGCCGTCCTGTTTCTTGACGACACGGTCTTTCTCGTCCCCGAATGCCGACGAGCGAAACCACCATGCGCCGTCCTGCTCGAACAACAGCTGGCGGGTTTGTAATTCGTTTAGCACGTGGTCAACAGCCTCTGAAGTGAGGAGCGAGGCTTCACTGAACCAGGAGTCGAATTCGATTCCGAACGCGATGAGATCCTCCCGAATCAGATTGAGCAGCTCTTGATAGGCGAGCGTTTGCAACTGTGCCTCGATCTGCTCCGCCGTATGCAGGGCCGCCGCGTCGAGTTTCGGTTTGAGCTGCTTGGCCAACTCCGTGATGTAGGCGCCATGATAGCCGTCGTCCGGAAACGTGCTGGACGCTCCGGAAAGTTGCCGATAGCGGGCCGCCACGGAGGCTCCGAGCAGCTTCATCTGGCGGCCCGCGTCGTTGATGTAATATTCACTGACGACCTCGAATCCGACCGCCCGCAGCAGACTTGAGACCGCCTGACCGACGGCCGCTCCCCGTCCATGCCCCACATGCAAGGGGCCGGTGGGGTTCGCGCTCACGTATTCGACCAACACGCGACGGCCCTTCCCGAGATTCGTCATGCCGTACGAGGCGCCCTGCGCATCGATTTCCCTGAGCGTTTCCTGCCAGAGAGCCGGCTTGATCGTGAGATTGAGAAATCCCGGCCGGACGATCTCCACCCGGTCGAACAGCTGCTCACGTTGGGGCAAATTGTCGACGATGATCTGGGCGATATCCTGAGGGGCCCGCTGTTCGGAAGAGGCCAGGGACATGGCGACGGTCGAGGCGAGATCTCCCCATTCCGGCCGTTTTGGCGCATCGAGGCTGAGTTGGGGCCAGGCGGCCGTTTTCAACTGACCTTTTTCCCGCGCGCCGTTGAGGGCGCCGAGCAAAGCGTTGGTCACTTTTTCCTGTACTACGCCGTGCGACAAATGGGCTCCATACGTGCGTAAGTCCTTAGCATTGAAAGGGAAAATTAACTTGCCACTGTAACACAGGGGCGAATTGTGAGACAAGCCACGGCTCAAGAAAATCGTGGGTTTACGGCGGCAGATCGAGTCGCCAGACATGCGGCAAGTACGGCATGAGCCGACAACTCAAGGCAGGGTTGATCCTGACAACGCCTCACGGCGTCCCATGACGAACAGCGGCAAAGATGCTCATTGATGACGGTCACCGCCGGACCTCGAGGCGCCCAACGCGCTGGATCGGTAGGGCCGAACAGGGCGACGGTCGGAATCCCCAAGAGTGCGGCGAGATGGGTCACGCCTGAATCATGCCCGAGAAACACATCAGCCTCCAAGAGCACGCCGGCCAGCAGCCGGATCGAAAGTCCGCGCAAGACGCTCGGTGGCCGGGGCATGCGAAGGAGCAGCCGTTCGATCATCTCCTCGTCCGCAGGCCCTTGGATCAGCAGCAACTCGAAGCTTTCCAGCCCTTCGAGTACCTCGAGGAGAATCTCCGGCTTCACACACTTATGCCGGCTGCCGCTTCCAGGATGGATGATCGCGAGCGGGCGGCGGCGAGAGAGTCCATACCCGCCGAGATGAGTGCGTGCGTCCATCTTGAGCGCTTCGAAGACCTTCTCTGCGACAGAGGCCTGTTTGGGAGCTGCGCCCACGATTTCGGCATACCGCTCGCCTTGATGGATGCTCGTCAACGTCGAAGCGAAGGGCGATTGCACGACGGTCGCCGCTGCGCCAAAGCGCTTCAACGCAGCCGCCAATGTTCCCGAATCATCGCTGGCCCAGGCAACAGCCAGGTCGCACCGGCTGAGCCAGTCTCTCAGCAGCGAATCGCCCGGAGGCATTCCCCCGAACAGCGCCATGCATCCGGTCGATTGAACGGAAAGCGATTGGTCGACGAGGCCACATTCTCGAAGTAATTCTCCACCTTGAGGATGTGCGCAAAGTAAGAACCCCTTGGAGGGCCACCGCTCGCGCAGTGACTGAATCGCCGGGACGGCGAGCAGAAGATCTCCCAGTCCTCCCGGATGCAGGATGACGACTGTTCTGGGCGATATCACGTCAGGCCGTCGAGGGATTTCACGCGCTTTTCATGGACCAAGCGCGCAGCATCGAGATCATCCGGCGTATTGATGTTATCGAACGACCGCGCGTCGGGATCGAGAAGGTGCAGTTCTTCAGGAGGCACCAAACGCACACGGAGCGAGGGATGATCCGCCAACCGGTGAATCTTGAAATCGCGAGCCTGAATAAGGCTCTCCATCACCGGCAAGCAGTTGCGATGATACAAGGCATGCATCGGCTGAAGACCATGCCGCAGCTTGGCCATCACGACGTCGCCTTCGTGTTTTAAACCGACAAAGTGTCTGATGGTGGCCGAATCGAGAAACGGCATGTCGCAGGCCGCGGCAAACACCCATTCATTGCCGGCTTGCTTTAGCCCGGTATAGAGGCCCCCGAGACTTCCGCAGTCGGGTATCAAATCCCGCAAAACCGGCGCGTCGATTTCGAGGCGGTCAGTATCCTGGGCCACCACCACCAGCACATGCTGAAAGACGGAAGAAAGCGCCGCCAGGCTTCGCGCGAAGAGCGTTTCCTCTCCGACGGCGAGTACACGTTTGTCCCGGCCCATCCTTCGGCTTTTTCCCCCGGCCAGGAGCACGCCCGTGACATCGGAAACCAGAGAAGTGTTCACAATGTTCCTCACAAAACAAAAGGGGGTGGGTTTCCCCACCCCCTCCGTTTTGCAGCTCGGCTCAGCGCTTCGCGAATTAGATTGTCTTGCCCTTCTTCTTGTTCGCGCGGCGCGTCAGCACCCATCCTTCCAGCAGCACGACGCCGAAGGCGATCACCGCCGGATAGATGTACGTCTCTCTCGGAATCGGGGGATTCATGAACGTGTAATAGAAGGCCGAGACGGCCATTTTGCGTCCGGCATCCCCGTTGTGTCCGTCCCAGGCGAAGAACACGGTCGGAATATACTGGCCGACCTCGAAGAACGTGTCTTCGTCGTAGTCCTGATCCTTCTTGTTGCCGACCGGACGTTGAATCATCACGTACCAACGGCCGTTCT
Organism: Nitrospirota bacterium; assembly: GCA_046734935.1. GTDB lineage: Bacteria > Nitrospirota > Nitrospiria > Nitrospirales > Nitrospiraceae > Nitrospira_C. Next base: position 16,437 of record JBKPSD010000143.1, on the reverse strand, counting down.
TCCACTCGCCCTTGAGCACCTTGAGGTTCTCCTCATAGGTGTCGCGCTCTTCGAAGTCCTTGTCCCACCCCGTGCCTTTGAAGGCGCGGATGGAGCCATCGGCTTCCCATTTCACGATGTCGACCGGGAACTGATCGTTGGTCCCGAAGAGATAGCGCGGCTTGATCGGCGCAGGCAACTCCTTCCACTTCACCGGAGTTTCCATGGCGATGGCGTCGTTGTAGACCGTGTACCTGTTTTGATTCGAGGCGATGGATCCTTCCTCACCGGTCTTTGGATCCTGCTCCTTGACATCGACGTTTACCTGCGTCGGAGGCCAGGGCAACTTGCCCTCTGCAACGCTCTTCGTGCGGTCATCCCACTCGAGGAGGTACACGATGTACTTCTCGTTATAGAGCGAGCTCACCCAGATGTCGTCGATACGGTTCACGAAGTTACGCGGTTTGTGGGTGATCTGTCCGCCCATCGCCACATAGCGTTTTGGGGCCTTCTGCCACGCCTCGTTTTCGATGTCGGTTGGAATTTCGCCCTCGACCGGGTCCGACGGGATCACAAAGTTGATCTTCGGCTTGTCCGTCAGCGGATCGATCGGCAGCGGACTCTTATCAGGACCGCGCTCGCAGAGCGAATTGACGAAGTTCGCGATGTCCCAGCGCTCGTCGACCGTTGTGCTGTCCGCAAAGGACGGCATCGGCGTGCCGTTGACACCGGTCGAAAACGTGCGGAAGATGTTCTTCACGCTGTAGGGATCCTGCCGGCTGCCTCGGAAATTCCAGCACTTGTGCCAGTTTGCCGGCTGAATCGCAAAGCCCCAGTCGTCCTTGAGGTTGAAGGCGTTGCCGTCGCCCCGGCCTTCAACGCCGTGGCATTCGATGCACTTCTTCTCGACGATCAGCTCGGAGCCTCGCTTCAGGCTCTCTTCGCTCGCCGCCTTCTGCTTGATATCGCCAAGCTGGAGGATGGTCTGCGTTTCCGACTGCTTGTCGGTGAACTTGCGGTCCTTGACGAGTTGTGTGGTCACAAACGAGAGCACTTGCAGTCTTTGCTCTTCCGTCAGAATACCTTCCCAGGACGGCATGGCCGAGCCGGGAAGCCCGTGGGTCACCGTCTCGAAGAGATCGTTCTGCCCGGGAACCGGCTTGCGGGCGTCGAACAACGGGAGCTCGCCGCTTGCCGTGTGACGGATCTTGAATGTGCCCTGATTGAAGTTGCGCGGCCGAGGCCAGAGACGGTCGGCGCCGGGCCCATCGCCCGCTCCGTCGACGCCGTGACACCAGACGCACTTCGTAAAGTAGACCCGCTTGCCCGCTTCAATCATCTCGGCGGAGGGTTCCGGCGCTAACTCGCCTTTTTTGAACCCCTCGGGCATGTCTTCGGCTCCGATTAAGGGAACGACGACGCTTCCCGATGCCAGGATCATTCCGAAGGCGGCTGCGGCAACCACTCCTGCCTTCCGACTTGAACTGTTCATCATGTTTACCCTCATCTCAATATGTCCAGGTTATGAAGCTCTTCAGACGATTAGTCCCAGGTACGGGGATAGTAGCCCGTGTGCCAATACTCGAACAAAATCACCTTCCAGATCTCATCGACCGTCAGGTGCTGCTCCCAGGGCGGCATGACCGAAGCCCAGGGGAAACCTTCATTCGGCAATCCGATTCCGCCCTTGGACACGCGCCAGAAGATAAACGTTTCCTGCAGCTGGGCGATCGTCCCCGGATCGGTGAAGTTCGCAGGAATGGGGTTGAACGCAAAAGCATGCAATCCGCGCCCGTTCAAATTGTCGCCGTGACAGAAATGGCAGTTCTGGAAGAAAATCTCCCCGCCCTCACGCACATACTTCAAATAACCCGCGCTTTTTTCGTCCCAGGGATTGGCATTGGGCTTCATCAACCGGCCCATGCCCTGCTCCACGATGTTGGCATTCGTGTATTCTTGGTCGTACTTCCCTTCGGGATTGACACGATAAGGATTCTGGGAGGTCTGGAGCACGTAGGTCTTGCCGTGCACCTTGGTGCTGGCAGGAGGCGCCGGGTGCACCGTACGCAGCTCAATCGGCTCCTCGGATTTGGGCTTCAACGAGTTGTATGAAGTCCATCCGATCAGCAACGGAATGAGCACGAGATACCCGTATCGCAGGTTCTTATTCAACCCGCTCTGCGCATCGAGAACGTTCAAGATCGGTTGTTTGAACTTCTTCCAGTCTTCCTCGTTCGACGACACCCACATGAAGACAGCGACGAGCGAGACGGTCCCGTACATGGCGCGAACGCTGAACGGGATCGGAGGATAGACCCGGAACTTCAGATAGAGCAGGATGAATGCCCAGAAACCGATGCCCTGCCAGAAACGCGGTATGGCCATCCCCATCGAACTCAACATGTAGCTCAGCCCTGCAAAGCCGGCCACGAAAATTGCCAACTCGCTGAGCATTTGCATAGGCATGTAGCCCTCAACCAAGCGCACGGTATTGGAGGGAACGACATCGAAGATCATTCCCACCAGTAGGAGGAGTCCAATGACCCCTACCAAGGCGCCCACTGACATCAATGCTTTCATTGGTGTACTCCCTTATGTCTACAGATAGACGGCCAAGATTTAGGAAATCTTCGGTGGCGGCGCACCCGCCTTCACCTGTGACAAATAATCAACAATCTTTTTCAGCGCTCCGGCGCTCAGTTTTTGCCCGAAGATTTTCGGCATCAGGTTGTCAGGGAATCCCTTCACCACGTAGGTGCTGGGAGAGACTACCGACTCCATGATGTATTCAGGCGTGCTGTGAGCACCGCCCTTGTAGGCCGGGTCCTTGATCCGTTGAGGGGCGTTCGTGCCCTCTTCCAACTTCGGTCCCTGAGTACCGGTCGCGCCCGGAATGCCTGGAATGGTGTGGCAAACGACGCACTGCGCCTTCGCAAAAATCTGATCGACCGGCTCGGAGCCGTCGGCTAGCAACGCACTCGCCGCACCCGCAGGCTTTTCTTCCTGCTGCTTCGGCCGGTCGGCTTCAGGAATAAATTTCTCGTACGACTTGACGATCTCCTCGAATGACGGAGCTTCACGCCCTTCGCGAACATAGAGCCAGGTATCGACCGCGGCTAATTCGGGGAGCGAGAGCGAGATCGGTGGCTTGTGGATTTTGGGCATCGGGCTTTCTTTGTCGTTGGTGCCTTTTACCCCGTAACCGGAGACCACATAGCAACTCGGGCAAGAATGGGACTCGGCAATGTATTCCTGACCATTCTCCGCAGTACCGCAGCCGGGGCATGATTCCTTGTCGGCGTATTCGCGCTTGGCCGGATTCCCCTTGGAGTATTTGGGATCTTCCAGCCGCTCCTTGCCCGCCCGCTCCGGAAGCCCGAGCAGGTTGGGAGCACGCTCGCCGAGCATGCCGGCGTGGAACGCATGACAGAGAGGACATTGGCCCTTACCGATGGCGCCTTGCACTTTGTTCTGCCCGATACCCCCGAAGATGATCTTTTCACCTTCGTCGGCGAGCTGCTGAGGCGTCATCGAGCTGAAGTCGAGCTTTTCTTCCTTGGGAGGAAATCCGCCTTCCACCTGTGGCAACCAGTTTCCATAGCCGGAGAGAAACGCCGCGACGAAGAACATGAACCCGCCGATCTTGAGCAACGCGGCGAGGTTCGTGAAGTACAGGGCCATGACGAAGGTCGTGGCGGTAATCATGACGAGCGAAACCGGGAGCAACCGGTTCTCGCCGTAGAAATTGTTCTTGTAGTTGGCGATGGCGATGAACATCAAGATCGCTGCGATGATGCCGATGAAGGTCTTGAAGGTCGCCCGCTTCTTGGCAGCGGGATCGCTGATGGACACCTGAAAATAGATCAGCAGGCCCACCAGCAGGGCCAGTACTATCCAGCCCATTGAGAGGGCTTCATTAATCAGATTACCCACGGTTTTAACCTCCTGCGACTACACCGGTGGGAGACGTGCTTACGTCTCCCACCCGCGAGCCTATGGTCAATAGAGATGATTAGTGGCTGCCAGCAGGTTGCGGTGCACCGCCAGGAACTCCCGCTTTCTCGCCGACCGGCACTTTCTTCGCCGTCAAACTGCCGAGCCAGAAGACGAAGAGAATGCTGATCCAGAAGAACAACACGTTGAACGAAATCATGTTCGCCGCAAAACCCACCGTATGCGTATAGGCCCACGGCGAGTTATCGCGCATGATCTCGTTGACATGCCAGAACAACCGGACCGATGAGCGGATGTACCCCATCAATCCCATCATCCATGTAAAGGCCGTCGCGAGCATGATGAGCGCATACTGTGAACGCGCGGAAATCTTGCCCCACTCGATCGGTCCCATTTGCTTGGCACCCTTCATCATCGCGCTATTCAGCGCGAACATAAAGAAGAGACATGAGAGGGTGGTTGCGACTTGCGGAACCGAGAGACCGACGCGGACGTTGGCTGGAATGTAATAGCCGTAAATGGCCAGCCAGATGATGTTGACGTAGGCGAAGAAGAAGAAACATCCCATGAAGATGTTACCGAACTTCGACCACGAGACCGTGGAGACTTTGTTGCCTCGCATGTACCACACGAAGCTCAAGACGGTCGTCGTAATAATGACGTTGATGCCGCCGTTTTTGGCCGACATGACGCCGTAGTTTCCGAGGACCGGATGTTGCTGGCCGCCCATGGCCTTCAACTCTGCGGGACTCATGACCATGGTGTGTGGCGTAATGAACACGAGGAAGCCGCAGACCAGCAGGAAGACCAGATACTTGATGTAGCGTTGATATTTTTCGGCGCCTCGCATCCGGCCCAGCGCTTGCCAGAGATAATAGTTGGTGCTCAGGAAGAGGATGCCGATCATAGTGGCTTGAATGATGAACAACCAGGCGAGCAAACCGCCCATGAGCGTAATGCCCATCTGCTGGCGGTAGGCATACACCTCGCGCATCAGCCAGTATCCGGCGAACGGCAACGGAATCAAGAACGCAACACCGATGGCCATCGCGATGTAGCCCATCCAGTCGTAGTGGGCCCGATCTTCGTCGGTCTTGGAGGCGAGGAACTTATAGGCGGCATACGCCGCGACAACACCGCCGCCGAATGCCATGTTGCCGAGGATGCGGTGGACGTTCAGCGGGTTCCAGAGGGCGGTGTGGATGACGTGCCAGATGTTGCCCAGGAAGCGCCCCTGCTCGTCGACACCGGCGGGAGACATCATGAACCCGATCCAGGAGTTCGCCAGGAACATCAGCAGGGTGCCGATGATGTTCAGAACGACCGACATGCTCAAGTGAATCCACTTCAAAAATCCCTCTTTCATCTTGTCCCAGCCATAGTAGTAGATGTAGAGGGTGCCGCTCTCCGCCACGAACATCAACGCGTAGATGTGCATGACCGGCCGGAAGATGCTGGAGAGATAGCCGAAGAATGCGGGGTAAAGCGTCAGGAAGGTGAAGATGAGGATACCGCCGAGGATCGCCGTCAAGGAGTACGCCGTGAGACTGATCTTCACGAAGTCATAGGCCAGTTGATCGTACCGTTTTGCAAGGGCCTTGTCTTTGCTCACGACTCCCATGAACTCGATGACCATGCAGAAGATCGGCACGGCCAACACGAAGCTTCCGTAATAGAGATGCTGTTGGTTCGCGAACCACAGCAATACGCGGCTTTCGAAGTTATACCGCGGATAGTCCTTCGGACCATCCGTCGTTTTCGGAGCAGGGGCACCAACCACGATGCCTTCCGTCTTGTAGTAGACGTCGCGACCCTTCTCGACCTTGTCGCCTTCCTTCTTTGCTGCGTCCGCTGCCGGTTCCTCGCCTGTTGCCAGCGAAGGAATCGAGACGACCACGGGAAGCAAGAGAAGGCTGACCATGGCGCACAGCGCCATGACAGAAAACACCTTCCTGCAGTTTATAAGGCCCATGGGATACCTCCTTGATGCATTCCGATAAAATCTTCTAAACATTTCGTTCGGTTCGAGTCCGCTGCGGTTACTTGCGGAACAGGTACCAATAATCCAACCCTTGCATATCCATCAGATAATGATCGACCAGTGTGAAGTAGGCGACGCAAATCACGGTTGAAATCAGGATATAAAAAATCGTCTGCCCCATGTTCAGCTCCTCCTCAACTCAGCGAGAGACCTCAGGTGAATTCACGTTCGGCGGCCCTGCATCAGCAGGGGCACTGAATGCCGGCGAACCAGTAGAAGAACCACAGACCGATGGCACAGGTGATGTAGAAAATCATCTTTCCAACCTTGATCTTGATCTCACTATCGGGAGCAGTTGCCGTGGCCATCATGTCTCCTTCTCGTGGTAGGGAATGAAAATGCGTGTGAATTCACCTTGGCCGGTTCCTTGACACACACTGAACCGTGTGTTATCAAAATTTGTCGTCGGGCGCGTAAACGCAGGGAAATACATGAATAAAAACTCAAAAGTGTTCGACATTATAGTTTTGGCTGGAATGGTTGTCAATATCATTCTGGCCGTGTTTCTGATCCTCTATTACTTCGATTTTCTCTAGACTTAGCTCGATTTTCCTCTGGCTTCCGACCCTGCAAAAGCTCCCGAAATTGCGCAGCGAAATCCGATGGTTTCGTCCCGAAAGTCGGGCACCATTTTGCTGCGGCTGGTGATGCGAACATCGCTTCCAGTGGTGGTGTACCCTCCTCCTCTCATGACTCGGTAAGTCCCGAATTCCGGACTAGGGGGATCCTTGTCTGGAGACTCCTTGTAATACGTTTCCTGATACCAATCGGCGACCCACTCCATGACGTTGCCCGCGCCATCCATCACCCCAAAGGGACTCTTGTCCATTGAAAACGATCCGACACGAGCGCTGACCTCGTGGCCGTCTTGCACGCGAGCCCAGTTCGCCCCATTCGGCTTTTCCTGGTTTCCCCACGGCCATAGCCGGCCGTCGGTCCCTCGCATCGCTTTTTCCCATTCGGCCTCGGTCGGCAGGCGCTTCCCCTTCCAATGGCAATACTCGTTCGCATCGTCCCAGGACACGTACACCGCCGGCTGGTTCGTTCCCCGCATTTTTCCGATGCTCTTCGCGTAACGTGACGGAGGGCCGGCCTTGCGATGACCGGTGGCGAGGACGAATTGCTGGTATTGATGGTTGGTGACTTCGAAGCGGTCGATCGAAAAGGTATCCAGATCGATGGTTCTCTGCGGCTGCTCATCAAACCCACCGCTTGCAGTGCCGCGCACAAACGGTCCGGCGGGAATGGTGACCATTTCGTCCGCGATTGGATCTTCGGTCACGGCAGACTCGGGCTCGGGGGAATCTTCCGTGGCCGGCGGGCTCTCTTCATAGGGCGTCATGACCGTGCCGCGAAGTATGCCCATGACCGGGAGCGCTGCGAAGGCAATGACAACGAGAAGAAAGGCGAGCTTGAACTTGGTTTCGAGCATGGCGTCCCATTAAGAAGCGGGAGCGTGCCCTCCCGATTCGAGATCGTCGGCACAGCGGATGCCGATCGTAATATCGGTGCGCCAGTGTTTCGCGGCAAAGCGTTTGGACAGCCGAGCGTTGTGCTCGGTCTCACGCCAGGACCCTCCGCGCACGACGCGCAAATCGCCTCCGGTTTCAGGACCTTTGGGATCACGGTACGGAGACTTCTTGTAGTAGTGTTCGTCGTAGGTGTCGTTCACCCATTCGGCGACATTGCCGGTCATGTCGTACAAACCGTAGGGGCTCCGGCCGGCATCAAACGAGCCGGGCGGAGCGAGGTACTTGTAGCCGTCCTCGCTGCCGTCGACGTTTGCACCGTTCGTCACGAACTTGTCCCCCCAGGGGTACTTGCGCTTGCCTTCTCCGCGGCCTGCCTTTTCCCATTCGGCTTCCGTCGGAAGACGCTTCCCCGCCCACCGGCAATAGGCCAGCGCGTCATCCCATGAGACGCTCATGGCCGCAAATTCCGGCTTGAGCAGCTTGGACTGGTCGTCCTCGAACACTTCGATCCTCGGCATCTGGCGCTTGGTCATCTTCGCGAAGCGCATGTACTCTTCCTGGGTCACTTCTTTCCGGTCGAGAAAAAAGCCTTTCAAGAAGACCTGATGCTCCGGCGCTTCATCAGGGTCCCCCTCCTGGCTACCCATCGTGAACGGGCCTTCGGGGATTTGGACCATCTCGCGGCCTTCATCGCCCATTTTGGTCTTGTACATCGAGAAGTCCTGCGCGGGGACGTGGCTCGCTGTGGGCCGATTCTCGGTTTTCACCGATTGGGCCAGCTCTTTCATTTTGTAGGCCTTGTTGGATTCCCACAGCATCATGCCGATCATGAGGAAAAAAGAACCGAACACGAAGATGATCGATCCGATCAACACGCCTTTATGTTCCATACCGCTTATGCTCCTGACCGTTCAGGCCGAAGGGTCAACCGACTCTGATTGGGCCTTTCTCGCGGCCCGGACATCCAGCAACATTGATATCTGAACGCCGAGGAATCCGCCCATCGCCGCCCCGGCGCCGGCGCCGACCGAGATGCGTTCAGGGCCCGCTACGAGCCATGCCAGCGCGCCGCCCAGTAGGCTGCCGATGAGAATACTGACGAGGAAACGCCGCCCGCCGAGATACCCGATGACACCGCCCATCGCCAAGCCGAGTACAATGGCCACCGGCATGAGGCCGCCGCCCATGATCACCCCGATCAAGACGCCGACTGTGCCCATCACGGCCAGCCCAAAGACAATATCGAACCATTTATGGAACGGCATGGTGTCCGCTGTCATCGTATCGGCAGTCACGAGCGTCTATTTTCCCGACGTCGCCACCATCGGTCCGAAATCAATTTCCACGCCGGGACCGGCAATGATGGAGATCCCCCAGGCTTTTGCGGCCGGCTCATGCTGATGGATGCGCTTGAAGTCTTCATACACGTTCACTGTTTCTTCAACCCATTGCCCGACCTGTGTCCCGCTTTGAACGACGATTTCGGAGCCGCTAAACATCCCGCCTTCGGTCAGGGTGCCCTCCGGCTTGGTGGCACTCCAGATGTATTTGGTAAACACTGGAATAAACATGAGGTCGGTATCGAGCGATGCATAGATCGCAGCCAACGGTTCGGCGCCGTCTGCGGCCTTGTTCAAGCGCCAGCGCCAGGTTAGGACCGGATAGGCCTTGGGATCCCAATCGATTTTTTTCTTCTTGATCCGCTGTCCGGCGTCCTTCGCCGACAAAAAATTGGTTCCGTTCTCGGACTGTACTTTATACGCTTCCCGCCCCTTGGAATGACTGCGCTGGCTTTCGTGATCCCAACTTGATGGAAAGCCGTCCGCCTCTTTCGCCTGAAAGTCTTCCAATACAAGCCGCTGTTGTTCAGCTGCGAGCGGTCCGGCCGCCACCATCAATAGGGCGAGCAATCCGGCGACGACCACTACACCGCAACCTCTGCTTCCGCTCATATCGTCAACAATCCTTTCTCATACTTTACACTTCTTGGGGAGGAGTCGGGGCGAGTGTTTGCGACGGCTGCTCAAACAACTCTTCTCCCAATTCCTGTTGCTGTCCGCGTTGACACATCCAGAACAGCCCAAGCACCGCGCTCCAAAACACCACCATGTTCAGCGTCACCATTTTTGCGGCAAAACCCAACTCCGGGGTGAAGGCCCACGGCGAGACATCCGCCATCACTTCATTGACGTGCCAGGACAACCGGCCTGAGGAACGAATGTATCCCATGAGACCCATGACCCACGTGAAGGCGCCGGCAAGGCCGAACAAGACCACCATCCCCCGGACCGAGATCTTCCCCCATTGTATCGGCCCATGAATCAGCGCTCCCTTGAGCATCGCACGGTTGATCAATAGACCAACGACAATGACGGTGAGCGTCGTGGCGGCCTGCGGCGAGGAAAGACCCACGCGCAGTTTCGCAGGCAGGTAAAAGCCATACACCGAGAGCCAGATCACATTGAAAAGTCCGACGGCGAACAGCGTCCCGATGAGAACATTGCCAGTTTTGACCCATGACACCGTCATCGTGCGGTTGGCCCGCCGGTAATAGAGGTAGCTGAGCGCCGTCAGCAGGATCATGACGTTGACCGCGCCGTTTTTCGCCGACATCACGCCGTAATTGCCGACCACCGGGTGCTGTGCGCCGCCCATCGCCTTCACTTCGCCGGGTGACATCAACACCGTGTGCGGGGTCAACCAAATGAAAAGCGCGAGGGTCAAGGCGCCGACCAGGAACTGGTAATACGGTTGATACCGTTCGCCGCCCTTGATCCGCCCCATGCTTTGCCAGATGTAGTAATTGATCCCAAGCAACAACACACCGATGAGCAGCGCTTGCACCACGAAGAGCCAGGTCAACAGCCCGCCCATCATCGTCACGCCCATGCTCTGGCGGAATGCATAGACAGAGCGCATCAACCAATAGCCGGCGATCGGCATGGGCAGAAGCGCGCACACGGTGACGAACAGAAAAATGTAGCCGACCCAATCGAAGTAGGCGCGCTCGCCGTCCGTCTTGCTCGTGAAAAAGCGATAACAGGCATAGGCGAGTACGACCGCACCGCCCGACATGATGTCGGCAAGAAAACGATGGACGTTCAACGGATTCCAGAGCGCGGAATGCAGCAGGTGCCAGCCGTTCCCCAGAAACCGTCCCTGCGCATCGACGCCGGCCGGGGACATCATGAACGCCGCCCAGGAGTTGGCGAGCAGAAGCAGCGCCGTGCCGAAAATGTTCGTCAAAATGCCGACGGCCGCATGGATCCACTTCAAGCCGGGTTCCGCCATGCGGTTCCAGCTGTAGTAATAGAGAATGAGCAGCAGCGATTCTCCGACGAACACAATCGCGTAGGCGGGCATGAACGCCTTGAACGTCCCGCCCATGTACTTCATGAAGCTGGGATAAAGCCACAGGAACATGCCGAGCATGAGGCTTCCGACCACAGCCGTCACCGACAGTGCCAGCAATGCGACCTTCGCCAGGTCCCTGGCAAGACCGTCATAACGCAGCGAGAGCGCGGGTTTGTTGGTGAGGAGTCCCAGAAATTCGAGCAGCGCGCAGAACAGAGGGAGGGCAAGCACGAACCCGCCGAAATACGTGTGCTGCTGCGTGACAAACCAGACGAGCAGGCGGCTATCGAACGAACCGATACGGGAATACACGGTGTCGGTTGGCGTAGGCGCGGCCGGTCCTTGAGGAGTGCCCGGGACTTGATAATACAGATCGGCGGCATCCTCCGCATGAACAGGCAGCGGATGGCCGACACCGGCGGCCATACAGAAACCGACCGCGGCAAGAACGAGAGTTCCAAGAAGTCTTCTCGACGTCGACATGTGGTCTATCCCTTCGAAGCACCGGCAACAACTGACCCCGGCGATCGGCTGATAATTCCCATCACGAACGGACAGCGAAGCAAGGCGGGGCTGAGACTGATTCCTTGACCCTCTTCCACGTGCCGCCGGTGACCCAGGTAATAGCCGTACAGCGCCATCAATCCGGCGACCAGCCCGCCGCCCGCGATCGCGTAGGATGTCGGGACGCCTGGCTGCTTCAGCAAGAAGACCACGGCACCCACGACGACGAGATAGTACGTCGAGGCGAATGCCAGGCCCGGCCACCACCAGTACTTGAACAGCTCAATACCCGTGGTTTCGAGCAACCCGTCTCTCCATGAACCCGACGGTTTCAGTCCGCCGAAGTAGGCGCAGAGGGCGAGCCCCCCGGCAAGCACTGTCACAGCGGTTAATTGCAAGAGCGTCGCGGCCAGATCATCCTCAAGAAGCCCCCCCAGAGAGCCGGCCGCCGCGCCCATGACGACGCCCGACAGAATCCATGGACCCACGATCATGGGATGGGTTGCCAGGAGACTGCGAAGAGCACGGCCATTGGGAAACGTCGGACAAGGTCGCCCGATCAGGGATACCTTGCGGACATGTCCAATTTCGAAGGCATCGCGGGCGACGGCGGTACAGGAAATGATGATCGCCATCATCGCCGGGCCGTCCGGATGCTTCAGATAGTCGTAATGCACGAGCCAAAGAAGGGCGAGCACAAGGAGCGACAGTTGAACGGCGTAGACAAATCCGATCCAGCCGGCGATCCACGTCAACAGGCGTCGCCCGTCTTCTTGAACGACGCGAGTCCAGGCAATCCGCCGTCCTACCCTGTAGGCCATCATGGCCGTGACCAGACCTATCATTCCGCTCACCAGGAGCAGCACGACCGGTTCAGTGAGCGGAACCACGTGTTTGGCCAACCGATAAACTCCAAAGGCCACCAGTCCCGGCACGAACATGACCCATCGCTTTTGCTTACGGACAGCGTCCTCGGTCACAGCCAGGCTGAGACTCGGAAGCACCCGCAATGCCATTCGATGCAGCATGCGTCAGCCTTTGGGTCCCATGCCAAAATATTTCGCTTTCACTTCTTCCATCAGCGCCACCGTGATTCGATTGCTCCCACGGTCCGCCGCTGTTCGTTCCAACTCGATCTTTGCCATGGCTCGGACCGGACCGGGCACATTGTTCAACCGACGCTCAGCCTCCGGATCCCATTCGATCCGAGCACCGCTTCGCGGGCGCAGCAGACCATCGTAAGTCGCGACCCGTTCTCCCCGCGCACGCAAGTCCTGTTCGATTTCCTCGCGGAACAGCGGAGCCAGGTACGGCGGCATTCGCTCCAAACGGTGCAGCGCATCATCGGACCACATCATACGATCCACGAGGCCGTTCGTCTCTCCGGCGGGTACGTCGACGCCGATTTTCATCCCGCAACCCCTGCATTCCGAGCGGATAAACCATTGCTGAGACCCGTCTTCGGACGTCCGTTCTTCGATCCCTTCCGTATGCATCCAACGTCCGCAGCCGCAGGTGAGCATGAGCTATCCGATTTTCCCTGGATACAGGATGTAGAGCATCGTGTACGTCGTCGTCCCCGTGACGAACAGCACGCAGTAGATGATCATGGTGAACAGGCCCAGGGCGCGATGACGCTGTGCTCCACTCGGCAACAACCGCTGAATCGTCGTTTCGATACCCAGCACGAACGTCACGAGAATGATCAACCCGGCATACACCTCGAATTTCCGGAGGGAAAATCCGGCCGTCGCACCGCGTAGCGCAAACAATAACAGCGCCAGGGCAGTCGTGCTGCCGATGATGGCGCCGATGCGTTTCCACGTCGTGAGCAACGGTCGGTCATCCAGCTGGCGGCGATCACCCACGAACGTCTGCGCGCGAAAGCCAAGCACGATCATGTAGATCGCCATGACGAGACCGATAATCACGAGAATAATGTGCACGACGAGGATCGGCACGAACACATGGTCGTACAATTCTTGTGAACCGCCGAATCCCTCTTTCCCTTCGACCGCGAGCACGCCCAACTGTCGGAAGAGATAATAGGCGGTGAAAAATCCCACCATGGCCAACATGCCGCAGAACATCAGCCAATGATGCGCATTGGCCTGGCCGCGGCGGGCCTTGAACCAACCCACGACGAACAATGTCGTAAAGACCGTTGCCATCAATTGGCTGAGGTCGGCGCCCATAGTCGCATGCGTACCGAAAAATCCCGGTTGTCGAAGCCAATCCATTGTCTGCTCTGTTATCCTTTCACGCCCTGGACCACGGCGGTCTTTTCCAATTCCTGCAGCGAACCGAATCCCGCTTTCTTCATCCAGTGCATCGCGTCGGCCGTCTTAAAGCATGCCCCTTGCTGCGTATTCACGAGAATGTGCACCGCGAAGGCCGTCGTCCAGGCGGGGGCAGTCCCGGCTTCATCCAAAAACCGGTCTTTGATCACGAGGCGTCCCCCCGGAGTCAAATGGGCATACACCTTTTTGACGAGGGCTTGATTAGTTTCGAATGTCTGGTAGTGGAGAATGTCCGACATCAGCACGAGATCGTACGGACCGCCCAGTTCATCCTGATTATAGTTCCCCGCGCGCAACGCGATCCGGGATTCCAAGCTCGTCTCTTTGACCGTCTTTTCCGTCAGCGGGAGCGTTGCGGGCAGATCGAACACCGTCGCGGTGACGTCCGGATAGACCTGGCAGAAGGCAATCGCATTGGTGCCTGCTCCTCCTCCCAGATCAAGGAGGTGCAGCGGACCTTGAAGCCCTAAGCGTTTGGCCAGTTCAGGGCCGCTTTGCCGGCCGATCCGATGGAGGACCGCCAACACGTTCGTCCCCAACGCGGGGTCGGTTTCAAACACGTGCCGGTCGACCGTCCGGTTTCCCGAACGGATCGTTTCCTCCAATTTCCCCCAGTTGTTCCATTCGGCGTCGTGCAGAAGCAGAAGGTGGCCGATGTATTGCGACGAATGGCGGACGAGGTGCGTTTCCGCCACGCCGGTGTTGCCATAGAGGTCCGCGGTCTTCGTCAACAAGCGCATCGCCACGAGCGCGTTCAGAAGCAGCGCGAGCGCCGCCTCCTGGGCACCGATTCGGGTCGCCGCCTCTGCCGCCGTCTTCGGCTTCCCGTCCAGGACCGAGAAGACGTCAAGCCGTACCGCTGTCAGGAGAATCTTCGTTTCCCAGTAGTAGCCCAGCTGGAAGATCTCGGCGAGACTTAGTTCCCGTGACACACCCATCCTCTAGGCAGAACGTTAAAAAAGCCGTCCAGCTTTCTTCTCGCTTCGCTTAGGGCCTCAGCGGGCCGAAAAATACCGCCCATCCCTTCGCCTGCTGCGGGCTCGCCGCGCGGAAAGACGCGTCTCGGCGCGTCGCGTTGGGCGATGAGACCGTCGGATCTTTTGACAGCCTTTCAGCGAGAATTCGCTTGAAAGACGGCATCTTACCCACTTCAGAAAGTGAAAGGCAAGGCAGGTTGGATGGAAGCCGGCATGAAAAACACGAAGGGCAGCGGATTCTCCGCTGCCCTTCAATCGCTGACGTGATACCGGTCGGAGACGCTTACTTGATTTCAGCCTTCAGATTGGCCGTTCCGCCATCCGCCACTTCGACTTCAAACTCCTGCTTCTTGCCCTTTCCGGCGAACGGATGCCAGGCCACCACTTTGTGCTTGCCGGGGGGCACATCCTTGATCTCGAAGGAGCCATCGTCCTTCACGACGGCGAAGTGAGGATTCGAGACCGGAAGGAAGAACGACTGCATGAACTCATGCTGGTCGCACTGCAGACGGTAGTAGCCGTCCTTTTCGGCGCCGCCGCGGAAGGTCACCGGCTTGTCCAGCTTGTCGCCCTTCTTCGCCAGACCGATGTTGAAACCGGTCGCAGAGGTGGAGCCCTTCACGGTGAAGCTATGAGGATTGTGGAGCACGCCCTGGGTGGACTTGGGATCATCGGGGTCAGCGTCATGATTCTCGACCTTGAAAGGACGGGTATTCACGACGACACCGGCAAACGGGAGGAACTCACAGAATTCTGCTACGACTTCCGTGCCCGCGTATCCGTCCATCCATGCCTTGTCCTCGACGTCCACGACCGCAACGACGGCGTTCTTCAACCCGCCGTCCTTGCCGACTTCAATCGTGGGCAGGAACCGCTTGTCCCCGTCCATCAACTCTTTGTGGGGATTCTTCGGACAGAACTTAGGATTGGGGAACTTCGCGAAGGAGAACTCCTTCTTCTCGGCCTTCCCGGCGTAGGTGACTTTGCCGGCGATCGTGCCGCCCGCAAACGAGGTGACAGGTGACGCGATGAACGCGACGGCTGCCACGCCCAATACGATGGATAACGCACTCTTCATGTTACTGCCTCCTTGTGATTAAACGAAAACCGGCCATTAATGATTATTAGCTCGCTGTCCCGTCTTCATTCCGGTTAAGAGAGGAACAAGAGGTCACGCCCTCTCTGGGTACACGATTGACGACTTGGCTGGCGAGGCTGGTCAGAGATCAAGTACATATAAAGAATGTTACTGCGCCATGTCAACAGGTTGCAACGTCGCGCCAGCGGCCCTTTTCGCCGGGCCGAGCACATGCAGCAGTGCCCCGGCGGCCGTGGCGCGGACGGCTTCGTTGCGATCGTGCAAGGAGGCTTTCAGCTCTGGAACAATGCTTCCATCACCGACGTGACCAAGGGAACGGAGGGCGACCGTTTTGGGGCCGGGAAGCGGATCCTCTATTAGGCTGGATAAGAGCGTGATCGCCTCCTGACGGTTAGGTGCGGTTGCTTTACCCAGGGCAAATGCCGCCGACGACCGGGAGGCCGGGTCGTTATGCTGTGCGAGCGCCAATAGCGTGGATCCCACCGTCTTGAACGGCTGGCCAAGCTGCAGTAACGCTGCCGCCACGGCAGCACGCACACTAAACGCGCCGTCATTGAATTTTCGCACCAACGCCGGCACGGCGTCCTTTGCGCCAAGATCGGCAAGGGCCGCCGCAGCGGACTCGCGGACCGGAGGCACCGGATCGTCGAGCAGCTTTTCGATGTCCGCTTGCGCCTCGCTCCGGTGAAGGTGGCCAAGCCCTCTAGCGGCAGCCGCACGAACCGATGGCTGCTTGAACCCCAACAGACTTTTCATC
>JBKPSD010000142.1:0-5899 GCA_046734935.1 Nitrospirota bacterium | reverse complement strand
TGATGAGATTAGTGGTCGCATCAACGGTAACCTGTCCGACGCGCTGGTCGAAGATCGTAATCTGATTCAGGTTGCCGCCGGTTCCGCCGAACACCGGCCGGTTCAAGGGGTTGACGGTCCGGTTGTACTGCCCGTTGACGCTCAATGTGGGATCGAATTTTGCCTGTTCGACAACGATGTCCGTGAGACGGCTCTCCTTCGTGTGCCGGCTGATGCTGATGTCGAGGTTGTTTTTCAATGCGCGGAGGGCGGCATCGGCGAGAGAGATATCTTCTCGCCGGTCGCCGTTTGCGGCTTTCGTCGTCTCGTCTGCGGCGAAGCTGAAACCGGCAGGCAGCGAAAGACTGCTCACAACAGCCAGCGCGACCAGCGGCCAGAGCCGAGGAGCGGGTCGGGTTTTCATGATGCCCCCTTTGTCGACAACGATCGTCGCCCATACTATAATGAGTTCATGCGAATCTGTCATGAACTTCCTGTCAGACGTTTTTCGTTCATCCTCATTACCGTCGCAGTTCTCCTGTTGTGCGCCATGGAAAAGCCGGCTTCCGCACAATCCGTGTCCGGAATTCGTGGCTTCGATGGAGGCGTGGCACCGCTCTTCAGTCTCGTGGGTCCAGGAAGTTTATATATTGATAATCAGGGAACGCAGGGTTTCCTCATCAATCCCGGAAATAACTTTCAATCGTACAGCTTCCGTAATCCGACGACCGGGCAGGCTTGGAGCGGCGCGGTCATGACCTTGGGTCCCCAGCTCTCCATCGGGCTCATCCAGGGGGCCAACCAGTCCGGCTCTCCCGTCGTATTGCCTGCCCCGCCACGGCAACCTCCACCTCTTGTGGATATTCAATCCACGCTGCTCGACGACATTCCATAGTCGCGGCATCTGTCTGCTTGGTTACAGAAAAAGGCCCCAAAATTTAGGGTATTTCATTGGCGAGCTGCCATGCCAGTGCGAGCACGTAGCGGGCCACAGCCTGCAGAATCTCGGGATTCAGGGTGTCCACAGTGTCGCCCGGCTGGTGAAAATGCGGATGCGCCCCGCCGCTCACGACGGTGATGGTTGGCACGCCCGCCTCTTTGAACGGCACATGATCGCCGCCTGGAAAATACCCGAATAGATCGAGCTTTTCCGCTAGGCCGGCCAGTTCTCCGGCACGCCGTGCCGTGCTCTTCTCAAACCCTGTCACGCCTATCGTCAACCGTCCGTTCCCCGCGCCTGCATGATCGATGTTGATCATGCCGACCGTTTTCGCCAGAGGCACAATCGGCTGCGACACATAGAGTTTTGATCCCAGCAGGCCCTGCTCCTCTCCGCTGAAGGAGACAAAAAGCACAGAGCGCTTCGGCGCCGCCGGAGCGAGTGCAAGGACACGGGCCACCTCGAGCATGACGGCGGTCCCTGAGGCGTTATCGTCGGCGCCGGCGAACAGGAGGCCGGCCTGTTGTCCGAAGTGATCACGGTGGGCGCCGACGAGCACCGTCTCATCATTGTTCGGCGCATAACCGCGGATGACCGACATCACATTAAAGAGCGTGCCGTTCTCGACCCGGCTGGCCCATTTCATCTCAACCGTGACCTCGGTGGTGCTCGAATGTGAGACGCCGCCGCGGTTCAACGCCTCTTGCACGCTCCGAAGCGTCGAGCCTGCCGCTGTCTGGGTCAGGATCCATTCGGCGATCTCCATGCTGATCCAGGCGCCAGGCAGTTGGTCGTCGCCTGCGGTTGAGGAATAATACGCGCTGGGAGCTCCGGTCACACCACGACGCTGTTCATAGGCACTGAGAACCGGCCCGGTAGCAGTGAGATAGCCGATCGCGCCGTGCTGTTTCGCGACGCGCTCTTTCTCCGCATGGCTCAGAGGCTTCGGGTAAGTTTCCGGTTTTCCCCGGAGAAAGAACACGACCGCGTTGTGCACATCCACACCGTTATAGTCGTCGATGCCCTGCGACGGATCGACGATTCCATAGCCCACGAATACGACCCGACCTCGAACATCAGCAGACGGAGAATCGAGGACCGGAAGGAACTGCGAGCCGCTGTGCAGCGACAAGCGCTGTCTCGGCGACACGAGGTCCACGAAAATGTCGTCCGCGATTCTTCGCGCGGCTACCGACGATGTTTGCTTCCATTCCCGGTGAGGCAACGGATTCGTCCCGCTTGCGGGTGGAAGCGCAGGCGAGCGGTTGAGACGGAGTTCGCCGAACCGATTGGCGACGAACGTCGCAGACGTTTCGTCTTGAGCGCTCCCCGTGAGCCGTCCTCCATACGGCTGTCCGCTCAGCGTTCGAATGTCCGCCAACATGCGATCCGTGGAAATCTGGTCGAGCGCTCCCGAAAGCCAGGCCGCCGGAGAGATGGTCGAGTCAAGGGAGGAGCCAGCGAAGACTGAAGCGGACAGGAAGCCGTAGAGGCCGCATGTCGTACAGGTGGTCAGAAGGCGTCTCATACGATGTGCGCTAGGTCCGGCACTATAGCACGGACTCTGAGATTCGTTGCAGCGTTGTGGTGGGCGGGGTACGATGACCAGCGCCGAACGGAAGGACCACGCCGTGGAACTGTCATCGACCGAACGGGCCCCCAATCGTCTGATCACTGAAGCGAGCCCTTATCTCAGGCAGCATGCGGGAAATCCTGTGGAGTGGTACCCATGGGGGCCGGAGGCCTTGTCGCGCGCCAAGTCCGAAAACATGCCGATACTCTTGTCCATCGGGTATTCCGCGTGCCATTGGTGCCATGTCATGGCGCACGAATCGTTTGACAATCCCGAAATCGCGGCGTTAATGAATCGCCATTTCGTCAACATCAAAGTCGATCGAGAAGAACGCCCCGACCTCGACGACGTCTATCAGAGTTCAGCACAAGTGTTCACAGGCCGGAGCGGCGGATGGCCGCTGACGATGTTTCTGACGCCGGATCAGGAGCCATTTTACGGCGGAACGTATTTCCCGCCGGTCGCCCGGCACTCGCTGCCGGCGTTCCCGGATGTCTTGAACGGCGTGATCGAGGCTTACCGCAACCATCCCGATGAGGTGCGGAAGAATATCGAACGTGTGAAGACCGGATTGGTGAGAATCTCTACGCCTAAAGCCGCAAAGGAGCCGCCGACGGTTCGACTGTTGGAGCAGGGAGGCAGCGAAATTGCGCGCTGGTTCGACCCCATTCACGGTGGATTTGGTGGCGGACCGAAATTTCCGACCGTTCCTCCTTTAAGCCTGATGTTGCGGCATTCGGCCAGGGCGGCGGACCCCTCCCTTCGCGAGAAGGTCTTGCATCAGCTCCGGACCATGGCTGCGGGCGGCATCTACGATCACGTCGGAGGTGGATTTCATCGGTACGCCGTCGATGCCGAATGGCGGATCCCTCATTTCGAGAAAATGCTCTATGACACCGCCCAACTCGTGCGCGTGTATCTGGATGGATGGCGCCTCACGAAGGACGGCCGTTTCCGCGAGGTAGTGGAAGACACGCTCGAGTACCTGCGACGGGAGATGACGCATCCCGACGGCGCGTTTTTTTCCGCCCAGGACGCCGACAGCGAAGGCATGGAAGGCGCGTTTTTTGTCTGGACGCCGAAAGAAATTGAAGACATCCTGGGACGGGACCTCGGCGGTGAGTTCTGCCGGATCTACGGGGTGACTTCGGAGGGGAACTTCGAGGGAAGGAACGTGCTGCACCGGCTCGGAAGCGGGCAGCCGGCCGGCGGTGAAAGTGACGAGTCGGTGCTGAAGGCGGCCCGCCTGAAGCTGCTCGCCGCGCGCGATAAGCGGGTAAGGCCGCAGCGGGACGAAAATGTCCTCACCAGCTGGAACGCGATGATGATATCGGCCTTGTTTGATGCCGCCGGCGCGTTCGGGGTTCCTTCGTATCGCGCCGCCGCGGAAAAGGCGCTCACATTTCTCCTGGATTATGCTTTCGCCGACGGGCGGGTGTACCGCACCGTGGCCGGACATTGCGGGCGCCTCAACGGCTATCTTGATGATGCCGCATGGCTCGCTGCGGCGCTGCTGGACGCGTTCGAAGCGACGTTTCATCGCTGGTATCTCGATCAGGCCGTCGCCGTCACGGACAGTCTGTTATCGAGCTTCTGGGACGAGGCCGAGGGGGCCTGTTTTTTCACGAGCCATGATCACGAGCGATTGATCCAAAGGATGAAGACCGGCACTGACACGGCACTCCCGTCCGGGAATGCCATCGCGGCATCGGTCCTCCTCAGGCTCTTCTCTTTCACCGGGGAAGGGCGGTATTATGAGCGGGCTGAGCGCATTTTCACAGTATTTCACTCTGTGATGACTCAAAACCCCTACAGCTCAGCGGCTCTGCTATGCTCATTGGATTGGTGGGTGGATGGGCCGAAGGAAATCGTGATTGTCGGAGAGCGGGGGAATGCCCTGACGGAGGCGCTGCTGTCAACAGTGCATCAACGATTTATTCCTAATCGCATCGTGGTCGGCGGAGAGGGGTTGAGTGGCGGCAGGGAGCTGCCCTTGATGAAAGGCAAGATGCGTGTCGATGGCCGTCCGACTGCGTACGTATGTCATCGCCAAACCTGCTCCGCGCCGGTGACGGACGCGCAGCACTTCAGCGCGATGCTCTGAGGAAACCGATGGCCTCCGGCGACGGATCGCGAGGAATATACGATCATCTCTACCGGCGGTTCTTCACGAATCGCGACCGCCATCAAGGGTATGACTTTCAGCATGCCCCGAGCGGCAGCGCCCAATTGCCGGCCGTGACGTTTCGAGACAGGTTGCGCTGGTGGACGTTGGATCGGTGGCGTCGCCGGAAAAAGCTTTTGAACGAACGCGACCGCCTTCAGCGGGAAATCATCGATATCAAGACAGGCCGGTCGAAGGAAAGCCGGCGATGACTGCATGCATGCATCCATACATCCAAACATGGATTTTCGCGATACTAGTCCTGGTGCTCGGTCAAAGCCCGTCGTTAGCATGGGCGATTCAGATGGAAAGTTCCGCCGAGAAACAGGCTAATTTCAACCAACAGGCGTTGGGCGGGCTGTTTCACCGCTGGACCTTCGATCAGCAGACTCCTGAGGATGCGCTTTCGGGGTTCACACAATTTGTGGTCGGCGAAGATGCCGCTCCGGTCTGGACGATTGCACCGCAACAGGAAGCCCCGTCTCCACCCAATATCCTCAAGGCCGAGTCGTCCTGCCGGGCGGATTCATGCTATCAACTGTTGGTCGCCGACAAGCTACAGTACGAATATCCAGACGTGACGGTTCGATTGCGTTTTCCGGGAGACGGCAGCGTTGGGCAGGGCGGGATCGTCATTGGTCTCAAGGACGAACGGCATTTCTACGCGGCAATCATCGATCTTGCGGCCAAAAAGTTGGAGGTCGTGCGCGTCCTTGGCGACCAAGTCACGGTGCTTGGCGAGTCCGCCATTACGCCAAAACCGGTCGATTGGCATTCATTGAGGATGAACCGCGACACGATAATCAGCAAGGATGTGATCGAGGTGTTTTTCGACGGCAAACTCATGCTCTCTGTCCAGGACCAAACACTCGGACTCGGACAGGTCGGCTTGATCGTCCGTGGAAAATCTCCGTTGGATTTCGATAGCTTGCACGCCGTGCCTTTGTTTTCGCAACGGCCGGTGTCGAATCCCGCCGCCTACTGACGCCTTCCGCAATCGCGCTTACGGCTTGCATTTGGTCCGCTCATGCGCTAGAGTGCACCCGTGTATCACCGCGAAAGGCCTGGCGGTGGTGCAGTAGAAAGTGACAAGGCTTGATACTCGTGTTGTTTTGGTTCTGCCCGGGGATCTGATCGGAAGCCAGACCTGAGTCGCCATCGTGTTTGCGTCTTCGGCCCATTCCTTCCTCACCTCTTCTCGAGTCCAAGACAACACATTTCTCAAAGGAGGAACCCAATGGGT
>JBKPSD010000141.1:0-16203 GCA_046734935.1 Nitrospirota bacterium | reverse complement strand
TTTTTTATTTCGCGCTGGTCATCGCCACTGCTTCCGTGCTCGTGGTTGCGTTCCGCAACCCCATCTACAGCGCGCTGTCCCTCCTGATCATGTTTTTCCACGTCGCCGGCCTCTACGTGACGCTGCACGCAGAGTTTTTGGCGGCCGTGCAAGTGATCGTCTATGCAGGGGCGATTCTCGTGCTCTATCTGTTCGTGGTCATGCTGCTGAATTTGAAACAGGATGAGCGGTACCACCGGCAATGGCCGGTGGCGGCAGGCGTCGGCATCCTATTGATCCTTGAAGCCCTGGTCTTGACGCTGCTGAAGGGGCAATCTTCCGCGGCCGGCTCGGTCGCCGAAGGGACGGCCGAAAGAGGACTGGGCAATACCGAGGCCTTGGGTGACGTCCTTTATTCGACGTATCTCTTTCCGTTCGAAGTTGCGTCGTTGATTCTGCTCGTCGCCATGATCGGCGCCATTATTCTGGCGAAAAAGGACCTGGGCGGAGAGTCGATGCAATGAGCAGAACGTACTTGCCGCGGTGTCAACGCCGATGATTCCCCTGTCCTACTATCTGACGTTGAGCGCGGTCGTCTTTTTCACCGGTCTCGTCGGCGTCTTGATCAGACGCAACATCATCATCATCTTGTTGTCCGTCGAGTTGATGCTCAACGCCACGAATATCAACTTCGTTGCATTCTCGCAATCGCTGCACAATATCGCCGGACAGGTGTTCGTGTTCTTTGCCTTGACGGTCGCTGCCGCCGAGGTGGCGGTCGGCCTCGCCATCATCATTGCGCTACATCGCGCCAGAAATACGATCAACATCGACGAATTTCAGTTGTTGAAATGGTGAGATGACGTACGAACTCATTCCATTGCTGCCTCTAGCCTCCTTTCTGATTGTCGGAATCTTCGGACATTGGCTGAAGGACAAGGCCCATCTCGTCGCGGTTCCCGCCGTGATCGTCTCCTGGGGCATCGCCGTGCTGGCGTTTCTGGACGTGGCCGACGGACACCATTCGACGTTTCGTCTCTATAGCTGGCTGACGTCGGGCACTTTGGACGTGCACATCGGTATCACCATCGACCGCCTGACGTCGGTCATGCTGTTGCTCGTGACCACCGTCAGTGCCCTGGTCCACGTGTATACGATCGGCTATATGCAGGGCGAGCCCGGCTACGCGCGGTTCTTCAGCTATATTGCCCTCTTCACGTTCTCCATGTTGATGCTGGTGCTAGCGGACAATTTTCTGCAGCTGTTCGTGTTTTGGGAAGCCGTCGGCCTCTGTTCATATCTTCTCATCGGCCATTGGTATGAGCGGCCGCAAGCGGTCGCCGCAGCCACCAAGGCGTTCATCGTGAACCGTGTCGGCGACTTCGGATTTATTCTGGGCCTGCTGCTCGTATTCACGACGTTCGGTTCACTCGATTATGCGACGGTGTTCGCCAACGTCGGCCGCGAGGCCGCGAAGGCCATCAATATTCTCGAACCGCTCGGCGGCACGCTGGAGGTTTCAACCCTTACGGTCATCTGCCTGCTGCTCTTCATGGGAGCGGTCGGTAAGTCCGCCCAGTTTCCGCTCCATGTCTGGCTACCCGACGCCATGGAGGGCCCGACGCCGATCTCCGCCCTCATTCATGCCGCGACAATGGTCACAGCCGGGGTGTTCATGGTGGCCAGGCTTGCTCCGCTCTATGACGCCTCGCCGTTCGCCATGGACGTGGTGGCCGTCGTGGGCGCCACGACGATGGTGCTCGGCGCGACCATCGCCTTGACGCAAACGGACATCAAGCGGGTCGTCGCCTATTCGACCATGAGCCAACTAGGCTACATGATCATGGCTTGCGGGCTGGGTGCGTACGCCGCCGGCATGTATCATCTCCTCACGCATGGCGCCTTCAAAGCGCTGCTGTTCCTGGGCTGCGGCTCGGTAATCATCGCGCTGCACCATGAGCAAGACATGCGCCGCATGGGCGGCCTCAAAAACCGGCTGCCGGTCACCTATTGGACCTTTGTGGTCGGCTCCCTTGCGCTGGCCGGATTCCCAATGACGGCAGGGTTCTTCAGCAAGGACGACATCCTCGCTTCAGCGTGGGCCGCGGGGCCGCTCGGCCAGGTGCTGAGTATCCTCGGGCTTCTCACGGCTCTCTTGACCGCGTTTTACAGCTTCCGGTTGGTGTTCGTCACCTTTTGGGGACCGTCCCGGGTCGACGCGCATCGCGCGGGCCACGTCCATGAACCGCCTCAGACGATGACGGTCCCGCTGCTCATTCTTGCGGTCCTGAGCATTGTGACCGGATACCTCGGCATCCCCGAATTTCTCTCTCCTATGTTCACCGAGCGCGCGGGTGGCTCCCACGCAAGCGGCGTGATCATGCCCATTGCGACGCTGATCGGACTGCTTGGCATCGCCGGCGCCTACTATGCCTACGTGCTGCATCCTTCGCTGCCTGACCGCTGGGCCGAACGGTGGCGGACAGCGTACGACTGGTCGTTTCACAAATGGTACGTGGACGAAGCGTATGACCGCGGCATCGTCCGACCGACATTTGCGGCCGCCGGGGATCTCTGGAAGCGCGTGGATGTGGCCATTATCGACGGCGCGGTCAACGGCGTGGCACGGGCCATCGGCTGGGGTGCCTGGTTTCTTCGGCTCCTGCAGAGCGGTCAGACGCAGCACTATGCGCTGGGCATGGCGCTCGGCGCAGTCGTGATCCTGACGATGTTCTTGATGATGTAGGAGTATGTCAATGGTCAACGGTCAAGGGTCACTGGGACAGCGATGACCGACTTTCCCTGGTTGAGCCTCCTGGTCTTTCTCCCGCTGGCAGGAGCTGGCGCTCTGTATCTCGCAGAGGAGCGACATGCACGGTGGATCGCCCTGGCGGTGACCGTCGCCGATTTTCTGCTGGCACTGCCCCTCTGGTGGCTGTTCGACGCGTCATCGAGCCGCATGCAATTTGCCGAACACGTGGCATGGATCACGTCCCCGCCGATTCATTACAGCCTCGGCATCGACGGCATCAGCCTGCCGCTCGTCCTCATGACGGCCGCCCTGATGCCTCTCTGCGTGCTCATTTCTTGGGAATCGATCGTCACGAGGGTGCGCACTTTCATGGCCGTTTTGCTCGTCATGGAGACGGCGATGTTGGGCGTCTTTGCTGCGCTGGACTTCGTCCTGTTCTATGTCTTTTGGGAGGCGATGCTCATTCCGATGTACCTCCTCATCGGCGTCTGGGGCGGTCCGAACCGCCTCTACGCGGCCATCAAATTTTTCCTGTACACGCTGGCCGGCAGCGTGCTCCTCCTGGTGGCCATCCTCGTCCTGTACTTCTATGGCGGGCACACGTTCGATGTGCCGGCACTCAGCCAGGTCACTTATCCGACCGCCGTGCAGCAATGGCTGTTCCTCGCCTTTTTTGCGGCCTTTGCCGTGAAAGTGCCCATGTTTCCGTTTCACACCTGGCTCCCCGACGCCCACGTCGAAGCGCCGACCGCAGGCAGCGTGATCCTCGCCAGTGTCCTGCTGAAGATGGGCGCCTACGGATTCGTGCGCTTCAGTCTGCCCATGCTGCCGGATGCGAGCCAGGCGATGACTCCGTTCATGGCGGCCCTCTCGATCGTGGCGATTATTTATGGTGCGTACATGGCACTGGCGCAGGCCGATCTCAAAAAGCTGATCGCCTACTCGAGCGTGAGCCACATGGGATTCGTCACGCTGGGCCTGTTCGTGATGAACCAGCAAGGCATCGAGGGCGCAGTGATGCAGATGGTCAACCACGGCATTACGACGGGCGCGCTATTTCTCTGTGTCGGCATCATCTACGAGCGCACCCACAGCCGGTTGATTGCGGACAACGTCGGCCTGGCGAAACCCATGCCGCGGTATGCCACATGTCTCGTGATCTTCACCCTTTCCTCCCTCGGTCTTCCCGGCACCAACAGCTTCGTGGGCGAGTTTCTTGTCCTCGTTGGTACCTTTTTGTGGAGCAAAGCCGCGGCGGCACTCGCCTGTTTGGGCATCATTCTGGCCGCCGCGTACTTGCTGTACATGGTTCAGCGGGTGGCATTCGGCGTCGCGCTGCCCCGGGAGCTCCCGCGCCTTAGGGACATCGGCATGAGGGAGTTCGGAGTGCTGCTCCCGCTCGTCGTGCTCGTCTTCTGGATCGGCCTGTATCCCGACCCACTGGTCAGCCGGATGCACAGCACGGTGACCAAGACCTTGGAAACGATGGCACGAACAAAAGTCGCGCCGGTATCCCATCCGTCGGCCGTAGCGCCGGCGCCCGCCGTCCTGAGCGGTCGGATGGAGGTCGCCCTGCCATGACGTCTTACGGTGCAGACCTCATCGTGATCCTGCCCGAGCTGATCGTCGTCGCTGCAGCCTGCCTGGTCCTGATCCTGGACCCCCTGACGCCCTTTTCACGGAAAGAGCTTCTCGCCTGGCTCAGTCTCGGCAGTCTCGCACTCTGCATCGGCCTGACAGGCGGACAGATCGGCGTGCTCAACCTTCCGCTTTCGGCCTTCAGCGACCTCGTCGTGGTCGACAGCTACGCCCGCTTTTGGAAGCTCCTGCTGTACGCCGTGACGGGGCTGACCATTCTGATGTCGCTGCCCTATCTGAAAGTGGAAGGCCTGCATCTCGGAGAGTATTACGGCTTCATCCTGCTCTCGTTGTCCGGCATGATGGTGATGGTGTCGGGAGCGGATCTGCTCACGATTTATCTCGGCACGGAACTCATGTCCCTATCACTGTATGTGATGGCCGGCCTGAAGCGGTCTTCGCCCCGTTCACTGGAAGCCTCCGCCAAGTATTTCGTGCTCGGGGCCTTTTCGTCCGGCTTGCTCCTCTACGGCATCTCCCTTCTCTACGGCCTGACGGGCAGCACGAGATTGAGTGCAATTGCAGGCGCGCTGACCGCGAAAGGATTGGACGATCCCATGCTGTTGATCGCCACAATCTTGTTGACGGTCGGGTTCGGGTTCAAGCTCGCCGTGGTGCCTTTTCACATGTGGACACCCGACGTCTATCAAGGCGCACCGACTACCGTGACCGCCTTTATGGCCGTCGCGTCGAAAGCCGCCAGTTTTGCCGCGTTCCTTCGCGTGTTCGTCGAAGGACTGGGCGGATTAAAAGCCGATTGGTCCATCCTCTTCGTGCTCCTCTCCGTGCTCACGCTCACGCTCGGGAACATTGTGGCGATCGTACAGACGAACATCAAACGCATGTTGGCCTATTCGAGCATCGCTCATGCCGGCTATGCCTTGATCGGCCTCGCTGCCGCCGGACGCAGCGGCGGAGACGCGGGAGGCACCATCGGCATCGCCAGCGTGATGCTCTACCTCACCTTCTATGCCTTCATGACGCTGGGAGCGTTCGCCCTCATCGCCATGTTCCGTAAGGGCGGGCTCGAAGGCGACGAAATCGAGGACTTCACCGGACTGGCGAAGCGCCAGCCGCTGGCCGCCTTGATCATGCTCGTGTTCATGGTCTCGTTGACCGGCATACCGCCGACGGCGGGATTCATCGGGAAGTTCTACGTATTCATGGCCGCCGTCCAGGCGGGGCTGAGCTGGCTCGCGGCCGTTGGCCTCATGTTTTCAGCCATCTCCGCCTACTACTACATGCGCGTGGTCATGCTGATGTACATGCGCGAACCGGAAGCCTCCGCGGCAGAATCCTCGCACCTTGTCCCTTCTCCCGCACTCTCGATCGTCTTGGCTTGCGCGGTCGCCGGCGTGATCATCTTCGGTCTCTATCCTTCTCCCGTGGTCAGCCTGGCCCTTCAGTCCGTCCTCCTGCTCAAGTAACCCTCCGCTCAGGGTATAGTCGTGCAGGCTCTTGAAACTCGTGGTACCCTAGGCATGTCATGCCGATGCTGATCTCCTTCTGGCGGCTGTTGTCGGACCTGACCAGATCCTTCCTCCGGCACGGGTGCGGTAGTCTCGCGGCGTCACTGGCGTTTTTCTCCCTTCTCTCAATGTTTCCCCTGGCCTTCATGCTGCTCTATGGCGTCAGTTTCATCGTCAGCCACGACGTCATCGGAGGACAGGTGCTGCTGAGCTTTCTCAAGGGATTTCTTCCCACTCTCGGAGAACGGCTGGCGGTGGAATTCCAGCGCATCGGAGAATTGGATACCGTTCGCTGGCTCGTCTTCCTCTCATTTGCCTGGTTTGGCACGCTGGTCTTTTATGAGGTGGATTATGCGCTCAACGTCGTCTTCGACAGCACGTGGAAGCGCCACCCGTTGATTTCAACCGCGATCGCCGTCGCCTCTCAGGGCGCGATCGGGATGCTGCTCATCTTGTCGTATGTGGCAACGGAGACTGTCAATCTGATAACCGCCTACGCGCCTCATCTCTGGGGACTCGATCTCATTGCCCTCACCGCCCACGATCTTTTTTTGACGTATACACTTCCGTTCGTCATGGCCTTCCTCACGGTCGGCATATTGTACCGTTACGTCCCTCGCCGGCGGCCGCAGTGGCGCGAGGCGCTGATCGGCTCATTGACGTTCAGTCTGCTCTGGGTCGCCGCAAAATTGATTTTCGTCACCTACAACGAATACGCCACCGTGTACACCAAACTCTACGGATCGCTGCTCGAAGTGATCCTCCTCCTTCTCTGGATTTACTATTCAGCGCTGCTGTTCCTGCTGGGCGCCGTAGTCGCCCATTTGCTGCAGCAACGGACCCAGGCTGCGGCAGCCGCAGCCTATCTCCAATCGGACATTGCGTCTCCGCCGGCGCCCGCCAGCCGCTGATTTGCGTCCTGTCGGCTTCTAGGCTTTTTCTGGCCCAGCCACCTCTTCGTCGCTAGAATACATCCCGGAAACGGAGGGGAGCGGCATGTCTGAAGACTTCGGAAAAGAACTGCTGATGCTGGGCGGAACGCTCGCCGGCTTCATTGCGGCGATGCTGACCGTCATGGAAAAGTTGATCGATATTCAGCACCGATTGGGCACTCGGAAAGATCGCAAAGGTTCGGTGCAACAAGAACGGCAGTCGCAGGACACCGGTCCAAGCGTCGATTTCTTTTCCACCAAACCGTTCCGCGGCACGTCGTACCTTTTGATGTACGAAACGGGCGTCATCGTCGCCGCCGGTCTCTTGCTCAACTATGTCGGCCTTACGCTGAGCCGGCATCTCGAAAGCATTCTCTATCTCGACATGACCGGCACGGCGCTGGTCGCCTTCCTGCTGGGACCTTGGTGGGGAGCGATCGTGGCCCTGCTGTCGAATTCGGTCGTCAACTGGGTCCTGTTTCCCGAGTCCGGAGCGGACATCATGATTTTCCCCTGGTCGCTCGTCGGGATGACCGGCGCCATCTATTGGGGATGGATGGCGAGACAGCCGGGGTTTCAGAAATATCTCCGAACCGGCAAAAGCTCCGCACTGTCACATGCCTGGTTTCTCTACGTCTTCGGCGTCGTCGGCGCCGGAATCATGAGCGTCCCCGGCACGTTCATTCAAGCGGCGTTGAACGAGCACTCGACCTTCGCACTGAACCCCGAAGTCGCCGAGACGCTCCATGCCAGAGTGCTGCAGTGGGAACAGATGGTCCATCAGTATCTCGAATCGGTCTTCGGATTAACCTGGGGAGAGCATGTCGGCTGGTGGATCGTCAACTGGTTGCAGACGTGGGTTCGTTACGTGCCGGACAAAACCATGAGCGCGGCGATTGCACTCGTCGTGCTCAAGTACGGATATCCGCTCTTCGAACGGGAGCTAATCCACGGCGGTCCCGACGGCGAGCGGCCTCGAGATGAGCGCGTGCTTCCGTTGGTCCTGGGGCTGCTCTATGCGCCCTCGTTTGCCACGCTCGCGAGCAGCGAGACATATGGGCCGGCCGCCTATTGGCCGCTCTGGGCGATGCCCTGGGCCATCATCCTGACGGGATATTTTTACTTGCGATATTGGGGCGCGAGCAGTTCCCTGCTCTACGATGCCCGGCTCCAGCGGGCCGAGCGCTATGCCCGCGCCCTGAAGCCGATCGGAAAGGAGGCGTCGTATGAATTCTGCCGGCGATTGACGTTCATGACGCTCATCGCCAGTCTCCTGTTCGCCCTCTGCCTGCCCATCATCCTCATGGACTTCTATCGGGTCACCTTCAAGTTTTTCTGCGTCGTGTACGGGTTTCTCCTCGTCGTACACCTCGTACGCATTGCCATCGCCCAGAACATCAGCATCGCCCGCGCGGACTGAGCCCAGTCCACGGCCGATCCGGAACACACGTCAGCCTTTATGTAATTGGAGAAACTGCGCGACGCCCGACCGCGTGACGAGCCCCACCGGACGGCCGGCGTCGGTGACGACGAGCCGGTCATAGCCGGTGTGCATCATGCGTTCCATGGCCTGCATCATCGACGCCTCGGGAGCAATGAACAGGTCGGGCGAGGCGGGGCGCATGACGTCTTTCACCGTCCGCCACGACCAAAGACCTTGCGGTACGGCCTGCACGTCTTCGACGGCGACCAGACCCACTACTTGTCCTTCCTCCATCACGGGAAACCCGCCGTAGCCGTACGCCACGAAGAATTCTTCGACCGCGCTTTGCAGGCTCAGCTCCGGCGACATGGAGACGACGGCACGCACCATGACGTCCTTGACGGAGGTGCCGGCGAGCGCCTGCCGGAGCGTCACTTGCTTTCTCGTACTCCAGGCCGCGCCGAACAGGAAGGCCCCGATGAACATCAGCCAGCCTCCGTTGCCCGCGGTCGACGGATCGAACAGGCCGCCGATGGCCCCGCCCAGCAGCACGGCGCCAAAGGCGGCGAGGAGAAGGCCGAATCCCAGTCCAAGAAGGGCGGCGCGGCTCGTTGCCCCATGGAAATCGTGGCCCCAAGCCCACAATCCGGCACGCAACGCCCGGCCGCCGTCCAACGGAAACCCAGGGATCAGATTGAAGAGACCCAACTGAACGTTGACCAGTCCGAGCAATCCGCCGAGCACCGCAAAGCCCTGCCCGCCGGAAGGCATGGGCCACCATTCGGAGGCCGCCGCGAGCGCCAACGAAAAAGCGCCGAGCGCGAAGCTCACGAGGGGGCCGGCGATCGCAATCAAGAATTCCGCCTTCGGGCTGGGCGGTTCCGCCCGCATCTGCGCGACGCCTCCGAAGATAAACAAGGTGATCTGGCCGATGGGAATCCGATACCGCAGCGCCACGTAAGAGTGCCCGAGTTCATGCAGCAGCACCGATCCGAACAGCAGCACCGCCGCCACGGCGCCCATTCCCCAATACCGGGAGTCCGAAAGACCTGGGAGTGCATCGGGTAGGTAGCCAGTCGCCAACGACCAGGTGACGAAGAGGAAGACGAGAAACCACGACGCATGCACGCGGATTGGAATTCCCAGCACACGGCCGATTTCCCATGCCGGAGCGTTCAACATGCGTTCACAGTAACAGCGCCGGAAATGGGCCGTCAACCGAGGGGAGTCGAAGCGATTTTGCGGACTTGGCGATTGCGATCTTCGGGTATACTAGAGGGCATGCTTCGAGCTTCCCTCCGGATAGTTTCCATGTCGGCCGCACTCCTGCTCGTTGCGCCGGCTCAAGGCGACAGCCAGGTCATCACTTCGGGATCGCCGGCCTGCCCTGCCGTTGCGTTGACGTTCGATCTGTGCCCCGTCCGCAAAGGCGCGGGGTACGACAAGACGCTGGTCGACTATTTGATCGAGCATAAGATCCCTGCGACCTTCTTCATGTCGGGACAATGGATCGCCAAACATGACCCGGAAGTCGAACAGCTTCTCAGCATCGGCTTTTTTGAGGTCGGAACCCATGGCGAGGTGCATGCCCACCTGCCTCTGCACAACGCAGTCGAACAGCAGAACGAGATCGCCGCTCCGGTCAAGGTGCTCAGCGAGCACTATGCCCACGAGGCCGTCCTCTTCCGACCACCGTTCGGCGAATATGACGACGTCACCGTCGGCGTCGTGAAGGCGTTGGGCCTCCGGTTTATCCAATGGAATATCGAATCCGGCGACCCGGACCCCATGCTCTCGGCCGAACAGATCGTGGCCCGTATCGAGAGACGGGCCAAGGGCGGCAGCATTGTGGTGTTGCATGCGAATGGAAAGGGCAAACACACGCGACAGGTCGTTCACCGGCTGACCACGGAAGTCCTGCCCCGCAAAGGACTCACACCGGCGACGGTCAGCGATGTCCTGTCCTGTCGCCTTCCCAAGTCATGACGGGACCATCGGTCAGAGGCATGCGCCCGGAGGACCGGGAAGCGGTGATTCAATTGCTGGGCGATTCCGATCCTTGGAAAACACTCGGCTACGATCACAAGGATTGGAGTCGGATCTTCAGTCCCCTTCCGCAGGGCCGCGAAAGCTTCGTCGCCGAAGACGCCGGCCATATCACCGGCATCGCCATCATCCGGCAAAAATTCCTGCTCGGCGACTACCTCGAACTGCTCGGCGTCGCCGGTTGGGCGAGAAACCAAGGTACGGGCACCCGGCTGCTCGCGCACGTCGAAGCCCTGGTATTCGCCAGAACCAAGAATCTCTTCGCCTGCGTCTCCGACTTCAATACGGGCGCACGCGGCTTTTACCGGAAACAGGGATATCAGGAGATCGGCCCCATGCCCAACTTTCTGATTCCCGGCAGCGCCGAGATTCTCCTCAGAAAAACAGCAGGACCAGCCAGACCAAGCGGTCAATAACCAAACCCGATAGTTATTGGTTGATGGTCATTCGTACAGCCACGCGGGACATGCTGACGTCCTCCACATCCTGACTCCTTGACTGTTGGCCATTGACTGTTCACCATTGACAAACCGTATACCTTTGACCGAAATGTGACCTTCCCGATGCCCGGCCTGAACGTCAAAAAACTTCTCCACACCCGCATGCGTGTCAGCGACATGGATCAGACGATCGCCTTTTATACCGAGGTGCTGGGCTTGGAGGTACTGGAGCGCAAGGTCTCGCCTCGTGGATCTCACCTGGCATTCCTGCGCGTGCCGAACAGCGAGGAACTGATCGAGCTCTGCAGTTTCCCTCCGAGCGGGCCGGTCAAGGTGCAGGAGGATCTCGTCCATCTTGCATTCCAGGTGGAGAGCCTCGATCAGACCATCGCCGCGCTTCAGCAACGGGGTGTTCGTATCACGGATGGTCCGACGACCACGTCGTCGGGAAGCCGGTTCCTCTTCATCGATGCGCCGGACGGCTATGAAGTCGAATTGATCGAACGGCCCGCCGGCGTAAAGATCGTGTAGACACTCTGCTCCTAGGAGACTGGCATGAAGAACGGGTTCTTTCGAGGACACGGCTTGGGCAACGACTACCTGGTCATGGACCCCAAGGAATTGAGTTTCAAGCTCACACCGCCCGCTATCGAGGCAATCTGCAATCGTCATTGGGGATTGGGCAGCGACGGCATCTTGACCATCGTACCTTCGAAAAAAGCGGACTTCGGCCTCCGCATCTTCAATCCCGACGGCAGCGAGGCGGAGAAATCCGGCAACGGTCTCAGAATTTTTGCCCGCTACCTCCATGCAACAGGGAAAACCAAGACAAAGCATTTCACGGTGGAGACCAAAGGCGGCCTGGTCAGCATTCAACTGCACATCGACCGGCATGGCGACGCCAGCGACATCACGGTGGAAATGGGCCGGGCGACATTTGCACCAGGCGCGTTGCCCTGCACGTTGGCCGTCGAAGAGCTGATCCGGCAACCAATCGACGCGGCAGGCCGTTCGTTGACGTTCACCGGCGTCAGCGTCGGCAATCCCCACTGCGTCGTCTTTAAACAGTCCGGCGAATCCTGGTCCCGCGAAGACTTGATGGCACTGGGTCCGGCATTGGAACACCACGCCCTCTTCCCCAAGCGCACCAATGTGCAGCTGGCTGTCCCTACCGGTCCGAAGGAATTGTCGATCCTGATCTGGGAACGTGGCGCCGGGGAGACGCAAGCGTCCGGATCGTCGTCTTGCGCAGCGGCGAGCGCCGCCGTGCGCCTCGGCTTGGTCGCGAGTCCCGTCGCCGTCAGAATGCCGGGAGGTACGCTGACGATCCACGTCGCCGAGGATTTCAATCTGACGATGAAAGGCCCCGTGGCGGAAGTCGCCCGCGGTGGCTTGAGCCCTTCGTTCATACGTGGGCTTCGCTGAATTCCGACTTTGCCCGCCCGCGATGCCACTCCGAGAACTCACATTTCGGATCTCACATCTCAGACTCAGAAAGTGTGCGCTGAGTCCTGCGCGATGACCTTCTAAATCTGTGATTTGAGATTTGAAATTTGAGATCGGTACAATGAGGCATGAAGACAACCGATCCGGCGCTTGAATCCAAGCTGGCACACCTACCTGACCAACCCGGCGTGTACCTGTTCAAAGATCGGTCCGGCGACGTGCTGTACATCGGCAAGGCGGCGCGACTCGCCGATAGGGTCAGGTCCTATTTCCTTAAAGGGACCGATCACACGCCAAAAACGGCGTTGCTGGTGGCTCAGATTGCGGACCTGGAAACGATGGTTACGCGATCCGAGCTCGAAGCGCTGATCCTCGAAAGCAACCTGGTGAAGCGTCACCGCCCCCGCTTCAACGTCGTGCTCAGGGACGACAAGCAGTATCCCTATCTTCGCCTGCCGGTCAAAGACC
Organism: Nitrospirota bacterium; assembly: GCA_046734935.1. Lineage (GTDB taxonomy): Bacteria > Nitrospirota > Nitrospiria > Nitrospirales > Nitrospiraceae > Nitrospira_C. The sequence goes on along the minus strand of JBKPSD010000141.1, from coordinate 3,610 downwards.
GTTTTCCAAGGCTCTCGATCGTCCGCCGGGTTCAAAAGGACGGCGCCCTGTATTACGGGCCTTACACGCCCGCCGGTGCCTTGCGGGAAACGCTCAAAGTCATCAAAAAGGTGTTTCCGCTCGCAACATGTACGATCGACATCGACGGCACCGCCGAACGGGCCTGCATCGAGTTTGAAATCAAGCGCTGCATGGCTCCCTGTACGGGGCAGCAGACCCAGGAGGACTACCACCGCATCGTCCGGCAGGTGCGTCAGTTTCTGGAAGGACACGACCGCGAACTGGTGGACGACCTGCGTTCCCAGATGGACGCCGCCGCGTCCCGCGAAGAATTTGAAGAAGCGGCGAGATTGAGGGACCGGATTTTCAAGATTGAGCGCACCCTCGAACGGCAGCGTATCACCCAGACGGCCTCGATCGACCAGGATGTGATCGGCATCGCCCGCCATGGAGCCTCGGTCGATCTGCAAGTGCTGTTCGTGCGCGGTGGCCTGTTGATCGGCCGCAAGGACTTCTTCTGGCTGGAATCCGAGGCCGGCGACGAAGAACTGGTCCGATCGGCCGTGGAACAGTTTTACAACAAGGAAGGGCAGCCGCCGAGGGAGCTGCTGATCCCGGTGGACATCGCGGATGCGGACCTCCTGGCGCACTGGCTGTCGGACAAACGCGGAGAAACCGTGCGCGTGCTGGCTCCGGAACGAGGCGCGAAACATCAACTCGTGCTGTTGGCGGAGGAAAACGCCGCGGCGGCGCTCGCCGATCACTTGCGCAACCATGAGCTGGACCGCCAGGCCGGCGAGGAATTGCAACGGGTGCTTCGTATGGATGCACCGCCTCGGCGGATCGAAGGTTTTGACATCTCCAATACCATGGGCAACCAGTCGGTCGCTTCTCTGGTCGTGTGGGAGGACGGACGCATGAAAAAATCGGACTACCGGCGGTTCAAGATCACCACCGTCCAAGGGGCCAACGACTTTGCCAGCATGCAGGAGGTGGTCACCCGGCGCTACAAGGGGATGGAAGATCTCGCCCGTCCGGATCTCGTGCTCATCGACGGGGGGCCCGGCCAGCTGGCTTTCGCCCGCACTGCACTTCAAGAAGTCGGTCATCCCGAGCTTGCCGTCATCGGTCTTGCGAAGGCCAAAGGTGAGAAAGACGAGCGTGTCTATCTTCCGGGGCGCAAGAATCCGATCATCCTCCGTGCGAATTCGCCGGCGACGCATCTCCTGCAGCGGATCCGTGACGAGGCTCACCGCTTCGCCGTCACCTTCCATCGCCAGCTCCGCGGCAAGACGCTGGTCACGTCGCAATTGGACCAGATCATGGGGATTGGCTCGATCACCAGAACAAAGCTCCTCAAACGGTTCGGCAGTCTCGCCAATTTGTCGCAAGCGAGCGAAGAGGCGTTGCGCGAAGCCGGCTTGAGCGAACGCGTCGTGCAACAGATCCGGCGCGAATTGGCCTAGACGTCGTTATGCGCTCCGGAACCGGCCCCTTGGGACTGGAATTTCTCCGGTATCCGCCCTATGCTAGTCGGCCTGCCTTCCACAAAAGGTGACAATGGCGACCCCTCCCGACGACCGTTCGGTGCTTTCCGCGGAGACCGACGCGCGTGAACTCGACACGCCGTCCGTCGACGACGGTCTGCTCGCCGGCCAGGCCGGGCATGATGTCCTTGAGATCCGTGAGCGTCAAAACCTCGTGGCGCTGGAAGAGGAGATACGCCGGCGCCTCGAGGTCGAATCGACGCTCCGCGACAGCGAGGCCCGCTTCCGGCTGCTCTATGACAATAACCCCACGATGTATTTCACGCTGTCTCCGGACGGCACCGTTGTCTCCGTCAACCAATTCGGGGCGACGCAGCTCGGATATCAGCCCGACGAGTTGATCGGCCACTCCATCCTCAACGTTTTCAAGCCGGAAGAGCATCACGCGGTCCTTGGACAGCTGACCGTCTGTGCGGCGAGCCCGATGAAGGTCTTTCAGTGGGAGATACAAAAAGTAAGGAAGGATGGGAGCACGCTCTGGGTGAAGGAACGGGCCCAAGCGGTGATGGACCATCGAGGGCAGATCCTCGCGCTGGTCGTGTGCGAGGACATCACCGAACGGCGCGTGACCGAAGACTGCATGCGGGAAAGCGAAGAGCGATGGCGCGCCCTCTTTGAACACGCCGGCGTCGGGATCGCGCAGCTCAGCGTGAGTGAGCAGTTCCTCCGCGTCAATCCCCGGCTCTGTGAAACCCTTGGGTACTCCTCGAAAACCATGCTGCGGCGGACGTGTCACGACTTTCTCCATCCGGATGATCTCCCTGCGATGCAGGCTCATCTCGGCGAGCTGGTCGCCGGCAGACGTCCCTCTTTCTCGATGGAGACACGCTGGCACCGAAGCGACGACGTCTGGCTGTGGGTCGACATGACCGTGTCGCTGGTCCGCGACGGCAGCAGCGCGCCGGCGTACTTCATTGCGGTCGTTCAGAATATCGACGATCGCAAACAGGCCGAAGCGGGCTTCGCGAGAACGACCAGGCTCCTTCAGACCCTCGTTGAGGAGTCGCCGCTCCCTATCGTCAGCCTCGATCTGAACGCGCGGGTGACCACGTGGAATCAGGCGGCGACGAGACTGTTCGGATGGACGGAAGAAGAAGTGCTGGGCCGCGAGCTTCCGTACGTGCCGGATGGCGAGACGCTCGCGGCGGACCTGTTGTGGGAGCGCGGCCTGGAGGGGGACGTGCATGGGCCGGTCGAATTGCGCCGGCGCCGAAAAGACGGCCGCATGCTTGATCTCCTGCTCTGGCCGGTCTTTGTCCGATCCGAGGTGGGGGACGTATCGACGGCCATCGGACTGTACGTCGATCAGTCGAACCTCAAACGGGCGGAAGAGGAACTCAGCGCCAGCGAAGAACGGTTCAGCAAGGCGTTTCGTTCCAGTCCTTACCCGATCGGGATCACCGAGCTCGAAAGCGGCGTCTGCCTCGATATCAATGATGCCGCCTTGTCGGCCTTCGGCTACCGGCGTGAAGAGGTCATCGGCCAGACGACATCGGTACTTGGTTTCTGGTCTCACCCGGAAGAACGAAAACGGTTTATTCAACGTATCAAGTCGCATGGGAATATCCGGAATCTCGAGATTCCGCTCAACACCAAACAAGGGGAAGTCCGGAGGTTCTTGGCCTCGACCGAAGTGATCGTCTTGAACGGCAAACAGTGCCTGGTGACGATCGGCACGGACATCACGGAGCAGAAACGCGCTGAAGAAGCGCTGCGCCGGAGCGAGCTTGCGGTCCGCCAGGCCTTCGAGGAGCGCGAGCGGCTCAGTCAGGACCTCCACGACAACCTGTTGCAGTCGCTTTACGCCGTCGGCATGGGGCTCGAGCTTACCAAGCAGCGCATCCAGCGCATCTCGAGGACCAACGCGAAACGACTCGAACAGTCGGTCGGGCAGTTGAACCAGGTGATCCGCGAAGTACGGGCCTTTATCTCTGACGTCGAACCGCCGGTCGTCCTCGAGCAGACCATTGCCGATCTGCTGAGGGCCCTGGCCGGTTCGTTCACGGCAACCGGCGCGGGTGAAATCATCGTGACGGTCGACGACGAAGCCGGCGTGAGACTCT
>JBKPSD010000140.1:0-17767 GCA_046734935.1 Nitrospirota bacterium | reverse complement strand
CTCGCTCGCTTTGGCCACTTCGTCATAGCTGATGAACTTCGCCATGCCCTTGTCCGCGCTGATCTTCGTCAACGCCGCCGTCAACGTCGTCTTCCCGTGGTCGACGTGCCCGATCGTCCCGATATTGACGTGCGGCTTCTTGCGCTCATATTTAGCCTTCGCCATAAATCACCTTCAGATTGAGGTTTTCTCCAAGCGTGGCCTGGAGCCCACGACGCGGATCGAACGCGTGACCTCGTCCTTACCAAGGACGTGCTCTACCAACTGAGCTACGTGGGCCATGTGATTGTCTTGCGTCATCCGTGAAGGGTTTTCTTTTTTTCAATTGCCCGAGACGTTGCCTTCTTCAATGGAGCGGGCGGTGGGAGTTGAACCCACGACAGCCAGCTTGGAAGGCTGGGACTCTACCGCTGAGCTACGCCCGCGTCGATCTCCAATATGTATGATGTTGAGCGTGGAAGCCGGAGGACTGTCATGACCGGGCTCGACACTCACCACTGCCATCCGCATTGCCTGCTGTGGTGGGCAGGCAAGGATTCGAACCTTGGAAGCCGATGGCAACAGATTTACAGTCTGCCCCCTTTGGCCACTTGGGTACCTGCCCGAATTCTCCAGCAAATAAACTCAACTTACGAAGGAGCTCCCTCTTTCGCATCAGTAAGATGATGGGAAAAGAAGAGCAGGCTGGTCCACGCACAGCACCCCCGTCCTTAAAATTAAGGATGAAAGTGATGAGCTGCGGATTCAGCCTTGTTTAGGAAACGGCTGATTCTATTGATGAAGTGATGCGAAGTCAAGTCCCTTGAATGGCCAGGCGAAAATTTCGTCGAACTTGTGCACTCAGCGACTTCCTCGAGGCCTTCGAAGGCAAATGGGCCGGAACGGCAGGAGCGGATAAGCTGGATAAAACAACAAGCTATTCAATGGCTTCACTGGGGCGACTCGCACGTTTTGGAATGCAAAAGTGTGCCTTGAGGCTTCTCGAGGCTCTTCTGAACAGCTTTTACGACCTCCAAGGGAAACTCCAGTGGTCCAGACATCAGCCGCCCAATTTCCTCCCGTGAAAGACGTGAACCCGCCGCCAAAAACCTCTTTCTGGTCACGCTTCGTTCCTCAGAATCCTCCGGTTCGTAATATCCCCGGAGTTTTCCCTCTCGGTCGGCCTCCTCGAGCCTGCGCAGCCATCCATCTGAAGCTTTGCCGGACTTCTTCCCCGACCGCCGCTGTCGCATCTCCAGGTGATTCCACACCGTCCATCCGACGAACACCGCCCATCCTTCATTCAACGCTTCCCAGGATTCTCTCTCAGTGAGAAACCGCTCCTCCGTTTCCTGTTTCCGTTGCACGACAGGCGTAATCAGCACAGTGCCGTAGCGGCACCGCTGCTGGTCACGGGCAAAACTCAAAAAGGGATCGGTCTGTCCTTGCGCTTCCCGCGTGGCGAGATAATCCATATAGGCATGAAACAGTTCATGGTACAGCGTTTCCAGTTCTGCATGCGTCAGACGGCCCAGCGGACGTAAGGTGCCGCCCGCCACGTTGAACGACAGTGTGCGATTCAATACCATGCGATGCTCGGAGGGATGGTACTCGGCTGCGAACGCCTGCAAGTCGTCGAATTCAAAACTCACAAACTCGGCCGGCACGGTTCGTAGAAACTTCGTGGGCAATCCTAAACCGCCGGCCTCCGCCGTGATTTGTTTCCAGATGTGACCAGAGGAATCGGCGGCCTGAGCCGAGAAGACAGAAAATGTTGACAGACAGGCAAACAACACGGCGAGAGAGGCGATCGAATACATCAAGTGTTCAATAGTCTCTGTCGTGGTAACGGCTCCAGTTGGTCTCTTGGCCTTCTTCGACCAAGGCCAATTGTTCGAGCATCGCCGGAGAGACATGATCCAGGAATCGCGTGGGCTTCGAGAGGAGCATCCCGCTGCTCCTATCGAATACGTTGATGGGATACGTCAGAAACAAATGGCGCTTGGCGCGCGTCACAGCCACATAGAACAAACGCCGTTCCTCCTCAAGTTCGTCCTCGGTGACGAACGAATAAATCGATGGAAACTTTCCATCGACGACCCAGATGACAAATACACATTGCCACTCTAACCCCTTGGCGGAATGAATCGTTGACAGCACCATCCGCTCGTCGTCGCGATCTGGAGCCTCTACGTCGACCGCGCTTCCGTCCGGCGGCTCGAGAGCCAGGTCGGAGAGAAAGGCGTCCACCTCCGGATATCCTTCGGCGATGGTGTGCAAATGATCGAGGTCGCGAATCCGCTTGGGATAGTCGTCGTACTGCTCCTTGAGGATGGGCAGGTAGTATTCGTAAATGTGATTCACTTGTTCCGCAGTCCGTCGATCCTCGGCGTTCGAGAGGCTCTCCAGCGTATACGCCAGATTCTTAAGTCCCTGGCCGGATCGTCCGCTTACGCCTCGCAGCACGTCGTAAGGCTTTTCCGCTTTCACCAGCGTGGTCAGCAGGTCCTGGGCCTTTTTGGGGCCGACCCCTTCCACGAGCAACAAGACTCGATGCCAGCTGACCGCGTCGAGCGGATTCGCGACGACTCGAAGATGCGCCAGCAAATCCTTCACGTGAGCGGTTTCAATGAATTTCACCCCGCCCCGTTTGATGAACGGCAGCCCGCACCTGGATAATTCGATTTCCAAATCAAAAGAGTGGAAACTCGATCGAAAGAGGACTGCGACCTCATGCAAAGGCACGCCTTCCTCGCGCAATTCAAGAATCTTCTGGGCGACGAATCGGGACTGGGCATTTTCCCCTGCTGCTTCGGCAAGTGTGGGCAGCGGCCCATCCAGTTTCCGGGTGAACAAGTGCTTCGTGTATTTTTCCACCGCCTCTTCAATGATGCAGTTCGCGAGGTTTAATATCGGCTGTGTGCTTCGATAGTTTTCTTCCAACTTGTAAATAGTGGCGCCTGGAAACAAGGTCGGGAATTCCATGATATTTTTAAACGTCGCTCCCCGAAACGCATAGATCGACTGGCTGTCGTCACCCACGACCATGACGTTCTCATGAGACGCAGCCAGGTTCCTAATGACGTCCGCCTGCAACCGATTGGTATCCTGGTATTCATCCACCAAGATGTAACGATAGAGGCGGGAAATGGCTAATCGGCTCTGCTCGTTCTGCAGCAGCAACTGACGGAGCAGCACGAGGAGATCATCATAGTCCGCCAATTGCCGTTGACGCTTGGCTGCACGATAGCCTGCCTGAAGCTGAGTCAACGCCTCGATATGGTCGGCGAAATGGCTGAACTCCTCGATGACGATATCGTCCAGGGTCCGCAGGGTATTCTCCGATTTACTGAAAATCTCAGCGATGGTGCCTTTTCGCGGAAATCGCTTGTCCTTCTCATTGAGGCCGAGTTGGGATCGCACCAGGGCGATCAGGTCCTCCGCGTCGCTTCGATCCAGAATCGTGAATCCCGGCTCGAGTCCGATGCCGCGGCCATAGCGGCGCAGGAGCATGTTCGCGACCGAGTGAAATGTGCCGCCGCACACGCGCTCGCTGCGCACACCGATTAGCTCCCCGGCACGTTGCAGCATCTCTTGCGCCGATTTGCGCGTGAAGGTCAGGAGCAGAATTTGTGAAGGATCGACACTGCTATCAATGAGATAGGCCACACGATAGACCAGCGTCCGGGTCTTTCCGCTCCCCGCACCGGCAATCACCAGCGCTGGACCATCGCCTGCCGTTACCGCCGCAAGCTGCTGCTGATTCAAAGCCGCCGCATAATCAATCGAGAGCTTCCGAAGAGCAGCGTCTTCCGGCTGACGTTTTAAGACGTATGGTGTGATGTCGCGACTCATGGAGAACAATTGACTGCGCTGTATAACATTACGAACAAGAATCTTTCAACGCAAGCTGCCGCCCGGCGGGCCGTGCATTATGGCTGCGGGGTAAGCAGTCCCACGCAAGCCGATGATCCGGCACCGGAAAGGCGGTTGAGGAGGCGCAAAATGAGCAGTATAGTGACTGGAAGATAAATCATGACACCGACCAAGCCTAAGAGAGGTTCTCCTATCCAGAACGTGATGGCGAGGTTGAACGTAAGCACGCCGTAGTACAGCCCGCAGCCAAGGAATAGATTCCCAGTCGCTGTCGTATTCCCCGGAAGCGGAGGCAACCGCCGGTCGATGGCGAAATAGGTCGAGAGCGCGATCAGTCCCACAACTGCCCATCCCACGAAATTCATCAGAGGGATTCCAAAGTACAGCCCCGGTTCGGGGTAGCCGTAGATGAGGCCGAGAAACCAGCGGTCGCCCCGCAAAGCCACCGGATCGATGATCACATCGATGAACATCAGGAACGCAGCGCTAAGCAGCAGCGCAGGCCATGCGGTCCGGATCTCCCGATCGAGCACCAGTTGCAACCGGTGAGTGCGCTGCTGCGCGACGGATGGCAAGAGGAACACCAGGGCCATACAGTAGCTCGCAAACAGGAGGAACGTGAACGACAGTGAATCCATGAACGGCACGTCCGCAATATAGAGTTCATGCCCCGCCGTAGAACCCGTGTAATAGTAGAAGCCGAATGGGACGCCGATGCGGGTCGATGAAAATTCACAGACGAATGCCGTAATCCAACCGACGGCAAGAAATACACCCGTTCGCGGCCAGCCAAGGAGACGGCGGCCAATGAAGAGAAACGCGGCGAGAAAGGCAAAGACGTAGGGTCGCAGGAGGAGCGTTTTGAAAAACAGGAGCGGTAACTCTTCCATGGTCAGGGGTCTTGAACTCTTCTTTGTTCGCGCATTGTGGCCGACTGGCCGTCGATTTGCCAGGAGAAACTACGCCCCAGACGACACGTCCCGCCGTCGCCTCCCTCTTGGAGCCAAGATTCACAGTCAGCTATAATGCGCCATCGTTAACGGAAGGAAGCGCTTTGAACGCCATGACCACAACCAACATGTCATACAGTGAACAGCTACGTTCGCTTGCGGACCTCATGCTTGCCGTGGCCGGCGAATCGGTGACCGTGATGAAAAAGACCGCCCCTGACCAAGCGCTGAAGCTGAAACGGCAAGACGAATGGAAACTGTATTTGGAGTTTCTCAAGGTGACGTTCAATCTCGCTGATCGCCTGTCGGCGTTTCACATTCCCATCAAAGACCAACCTGAGTTCATGAGTGGGCTGGAAGATACGGTGACGGCCCGGTTGCGAGCCGTGCTGGAGCCGGCTTTCGGGTCGAATGTCGATCAAAACGACATTATGATGACGATCAGCGGCGTTGTCGCCGAAAGTCGCAAACTCTACGAGGGCTACCGGTTTTCCATCACGGAAGAGAGCAAGGCCAAAAACGAGATGTTTGACGCCTTTGGCGTTCGTGTAGCCGACGCCCTCGGAGTCGCGGATAGTCCGCAAATCACGTCGGCCGCCACCTTGTGCGCGACGGCAATGGTCCCTGCGATCAAGGCCATTCTCAAAGGCGAACCGCCGCCTGACGCCGGGCTTACCCCGACGACTCCGGGCGGCAAGGACTCCACTGTTTCGAGCGGCATGTCGCGAGGGCAGACAGGAAACGAGATCAAGCTCATCAGCGTCATGTCCGACGTTTCAGGCGACGAGATCGAAACACGCTGGGGGCTTCATCCGCGCTTTCGCCAGGATCTTTCCCCCGAAGAGACGCAGCAACTCACGAAGCTGATGAATCGAGTTGCGAAAGTGCTTGGCGAACGGTATGCCGCCGTGGCATTCTCCGAGGAGTGGAACTCTTGGCATAAGGCCGGTCACGCCTGATCCTTCCACGAATGACGGTCTTCTGCCCATTCTTCATTCCACCCTACAAGGAGACTGCGTGAACCCGACGACGACCATCGAATCCGTGCACACACATATCCCAGCCAGCCTTGCCCGGCTGTCCGAGCTCTCCCAGAATCTCTGGTGGAGCTGGACCGTGGAGGCCCGCCAGCTCTTCGAGACGATTGATCCGACGTTGTGGTTTTACACCCACCACAATCCCGTGAAACTACTGGCCGATGTCAAACCCGAGCGGTTGTCGAAGCTCGGCGATGATCCGTCCTATCTCAGACAATACTCGGCCGTGCTGAAGCTGTTCGACGAGTATCGGGCCAATGGACGGAGCTGGTTCAGTGCCAAACACGCCGGCGAAACCAAGAACTGCATCGCGTATTTTTCCGCTGAATTTGGCCTTCACACATCCATCCCCATTTACAGCGGCGGTCTCGGCATCCTGGCCGGAGACCATTGCAAAGAAGCGAGCGATCTAGGAGTTCCGTTGGTGGGTATCGGGTTTATGTACCCGCAAGGGTATTTCTGCCAGCGGATTACACAGGAGGGGTGGCAGGAAGCCGCCTATGCGCCTTTTAATCGAGAGGACTCGCCGATCCATCCGGCGTTGACGCCCTCGGGCGAGCAATGCCGTTTTACCGTCGACATGGGCGGACGCAATGTGTCGGCCGTCGTCTGGAAGGTGCTGGTCGGCCGCATCGCGCTCTATCTGATCGATACCGACGTGCCGGAGAACAGTCCGGAGAACCGTGCGCTGTCCGCGCGATTGTACGGCGGCGATCAGGAAATGCGGCTCTGCCAGGAAATTCTCCTAGGCATCGGCGGAGTCCGCCTGATCAGAGCGCTCGGTATTTCACCCTCGGTCTGGCATGCCAATGAGGGACATTCGGCGTTTCTTACCTTGGAACGGATGCGCGAATTGGTCAAGGATGGCCGCTCGCATGCTGAAGCGAGTGAAATGATCCGCCAGAGCACCGTGTTCACGACCCATACGCCCGTGCCCGCCGGTCATGACGTGTTTCCGCACTATCTGATGGACCGATATTTTTCGGGCTACTGGGAGCAACTCAATCTCTCGAGGGACGAATTTCTCGGACTCGGAGAAACGCCAGAATCGCGCGGACAAGGATTCAACATGACGGCGTTGGTGATGCGCCTTGCGGCGCACGTCAACGGCGTCAGCCGTGAACACGGCCGCGTGAGCCGCGAAATGTGGCAGCATATGTGGCCGGGCTTGCCCGCCGAGTCGGTGCCTATACGACATGTCACCAACGGGATCCATGCTCCTACCTGGATCGCGCAGGATTTTCACCGCCTGTACAGCAAATCACTGCACCCCGCTTGGTCGGAGCATTGCGACGATCCGGCCATGTGGCAGCGGGTCCTCGATATTCCGGATCATGAGCTGTGGGCAGTCCGTCAAACCATGAAACGGAAGTTGATGGGATTTATCCGTGAACGGGCTCGGACCGGGTGGATGCAGGGAAATCTGCAGCCGTCACAGGTCTTGAGTAGGGGCACCTTGCTCGATCCGGAGGCACTGACCATCGGGTTCGCCAGACGGTTCGCGACCTATAAGCGTGCTACGCTGCTCTTTCAGGACCTCGAACGGCTGAAGCGGCTGTTACAGGACAAGTGGCGCCCCGTCCAACTCGTGTTTGCAGGGAAAGCCCATCCCGCTGACGAACCCGGCCGCTACTTCATTCATGAAGTGATGAATTTCTGCAACGATCACAAGCTCGGCGGCCACGTCGCCTTTCTCGAGGATTATGAGATGCACATGGCCAAATTTCTCGTGCAGGGCGTGGATATCTGGCTCAACACGCCACGGTTCCCCATGGAAGCGAGCGGGACGAGCGGCATGAAGGCCGCGTTGAACGGCGTGCTGCATTTCAGCACGCTGGACGGCTGGTGGCAGGAAGGCTACAACGGCGCCAACGGATGGGGCCTTCAGCCGTTGGAAGGCAACCACGACGTGCAGGCTCAAGATGCTCATGATGCGGAACAACTGTACCGTCAGCTGGAGCAGGAAGCCGTGCCCTTGTTTTATCAGCGCGATCTGGACGGGATTCCACGGGGCTGGTTGCAGATGGTCAAAGAAAGCATCAGAACGGTCGCTCCGCGGTTTTGTACCAAACGGATGGTGAAGGATTACGTCGAACTGTTGTACTGCCCCGCCATGACGCGTGTCCCGACGACCTGGTGAGGACCAATCGCTGATTTCCGTCATCTGCATGCTGCTCGCCTTTGCGGTTCAGCCCCTAGCCATTGCCGCAACGACGGTTACCCTGGAACGAGAAGCATCGGAAGCCTATCAGCGCGCCGATTACGCCGGTGTGCTTCGGCTTCTGCCGCCCGAGTCTTCCGACATCCCTGTCTCAACCGCCGTCCTTCGGCTCGCCCTGGAAAGCGCCACGAAAATCGGCCGGCCGGAGGAAGGACTCCAGATCTATGAACGACTGGTTAAGCCCGGCCAGGCCGACGATACGGTACTGTTACGACAACTTGGCGTGAGTTTCCTCACTGCCTATGTCCGTGATACTCGTGAACACCTTCGGATCGCCGCTTACAGTGCACTTGCCGAATTGAGCCTACCCGCCCAACAACCCGTTCTGGAGGATGGTCTATTGGACAGTTCGCCGATCGTCCGTGCCCGAGCAATTGAAGCGATCGCCCATGCCGGCCTTGCCGGCAAATCACCGCCCCTGCGACGCGCGCTTCGAGATGATTCGCCCTCCGTCCGCATTGCCGCAATGAACGCGCTGAGCGAAGCACACGTGACCGAGATCGTGCCGCGACTGACGGAGGTTGCGAGAACGGAGGATGGACCGGAAGGCGTGTTTGCGTATGCCGCGCTGTATCGGCTCGGCAGACAGGACATGTTGGCCGATATCGCCGGCGCGGCGACATTACCGGACCCCGAAACGCGTATGGCCGCCCTCGGAATCTTGGGTCGACTGAAGCGTCCGTCCAGTCTTAGCGTGCTCAGCCAGGGCGTCTATGATCCCGAGCCATCCGTACGCGCGTTTGCCGCCGGTGCGCTAGGCGAATTCGGTCAGGTTGGGGCTGTCGCTCCTCTCACGCATGCGCTCGGCGATGAACATGCACGGGTGAGAGCCGTTGCGGCCGCCAGCCTCGGCCGCGTCGGCACGAAAGACTCCCGCCCGCTGCTGCAGGCATTGACGCGTGATGCATCGATGCAGGTGAGGGCCAGCGCCGTCGAAGGCCTGCTGCGCCTTGGAGACCAAACGGCCGTCCTCATTGCCGCCGACCTCGCGCGCCATCCCGATCCGTCCATTCGAGCGGCCGCGGCACAGGCACTCAGCGCCGCATCGGATAAGCAAGCGCTTGCTATCTTGCAAACTCTCCTACAAGATCAGCAGCCGCAGCCTCGCCTTTTTGCCGCCAAGGCCTTAGGAAAGGTCCCTCTCTCCGTGCTGCCGCTCGTCAAGAAAGGTCTCCATGACTCGGATCCGGCGGTCCGCATCATCGCGGCGGGAAGCCTGCTGCATCATGCAGGTCCTGCGGCAAAGTCCTCGTCACATGGAGGACGGAAAGGATAGCCATGTGGAAGATCATCGGCACTCTCGTGCTTGCCGTTTGCGCGTTTGCCCTCGGATATTATTTCGGCCAGCGGCCGGAGGGCACACTGCAGCAAACGATCGGCGATTTCCAGCATTCGTTCAAGGACGTGTCCCGGAACGTGGTCGATACGACCATGGGCATTGAACGCGATCTTCGGAGGCGGCAGGCGCTGCTCGACACGAAATCACGCGTCGTGCAGGCGAAATCAGAACTCGTCGATAAGAATTTCGGCGAGGGGGCCAAGCAACTCGCGGAAGGCGTGGATGCGTTGGAAAACGCGATGAAAGGCGCGAAGCCCAGCGATCAGACCCAAGCAGTGCGAGGACTGATTGGCGAGCTCCAGGAGATACGTTTGGAACTGACGATGGGGAAGCCTGTGGCGATTCGGAAATTAACGGAGTTGCAACAGCATCTGGATCGCGAACTGAATAAATAGGCCTTCAGTTCATGGAAACGGAGCCGGCCGGCTGCTTTTTCCACTTGGCCAGTATACGCTCGACTCGCATGCGAACGACCATGTCAGGGTCCTTCGTCAAAGGCTTGATGGCGTCCCGACCGCGCGAGTCGCCGATCGCTTCGAGCGCTGCCGCGGCCGTCAGACGAGTGAACCAGTCGGAATCGCCAAGCATCTCGATCAGCGGATCCACGGCTCCGCTATGTTTGATCCGGCCCAACGCGAGCACCGCCTGCTTGCGCACCATCTCATCTTTGTCTTTCAGGGCCTTGACGAGCCGCTCAAGGGCTGGCTCTCCCAGTTCGACCAGCGCATTGGTTGCATCATCTTTGAATTCATCGCTCCGCAATTGCTGCATGAGCGGATCGAGGACGCGCTCGTCCCGAATCTTGCCCAAGGCCATGATGACATATTTACGGACGTCCCAGTCCCGCACCATCTTGATCAGCATGTCGACGGCGGGAGACCCGATCTGGCCCAGCGCGTCGACCGCCACTTCGCGAACCTGCCAATCGCCATCGTAAAGCGCTTTGCACAGCGGTTCCACGCAACGCTCATCGCCCATTTCGCCCAAGGTAATCGCGGCTTCGCGGCGGACGACCCAATCGGGATCCTTCAAGAGATCGATTTGAATATCGATCTCGTCTTTGACTTTTTCTTCTTCGAGCATGACCGGTTCGGCCTGCTCGCCGGGGAGGTCGGTGGGAGCCTGATCGCCCGAGAACTCTGCCGATACCTGATCCGCTAATTCATCGCTCGCCAGGCGGGCGTCACCCTTTGCATCTTGTCCTGTCTCATTCTTTTGTCGATCGTCCATGCCGCGCTATTCCTTCTCGTCTACTCTGTGTCACGAATCCGCTTCTCAACCAGCGGCCGGTGCAGCGGCCTCAGCCGGCTTATCGCCACCGGCATGCTTTCGGCGGAGCGCCATCGCACGCCGACGCCGCTGTTCTCGTTTCAGCCGTTTGCGCAACGAGCGCATGGCCCCGTCTCCTTCTGGGTTGGAATGGTTGGTCAGTTTCTGACCGATCTTTTTCTTCAATCTGGCTTCGTCGGATTCGGCGGTCTGCTTTTTTGCCATGCGTCCCCCTGAGTCTGCTCTGTGTTAGGCGGCCAAGAACAGACAGTCTATTCGAGGGCTTTGCGCACTGTCAACCTGAGGAGGCGCGGATATTCGGATTGTTACATCAAGGTGAGCGTCGCGGTTTCTCCATGCGCCGAGTGGTCGCCGGCGAACAGAGCGGGAACGCGCCGAACACGGCGGTTCAGCCACACGTCGCTGGGAAGGACGCGAAGCCCTGAGGCGACGTAAGGCTTCGGTCGGTGAGCCACGCTGTTTCCGGCGATGAGAAGGAAAGACGCCCCTCCAGATGCGGCTTCTGCAAACTGCAGCAACTCCGGACGGCGTTGGCCGACAATGACGATCTGAACATGGGCAAGCCCCCCCTGCTCCATGCCTAACCGGAAGGCTGCGGCGCGAGACAGGTCCAGAATCCGTCCGTTGACGTAAGGTCCGCGGTCAGTGATGCGCACATGAAGACGCCTGCCGTTCTCGAGGTTCACGACTCGCACGATGCTGCCGAGTGGCATGGTCCGGTGAGCGGCGGTCAGCGCCTCCATATCAAATATTTCACCGTTTGCCGCCGGCCTGCCGTGAAACTGTTCGCCATACCAGGAGGCGACGCCGCGGTCCTTGATTCCGACGTCAAATTGGGCCTCCCCTTTCGGGATCCAGGAACAGGCGCCCAACAACATCGCCGTTAGAGTGAGGGAATAGAGGAAGGCCTGATTCAGTCGCGAAGGATGGTATGTCATCGTCAACACCTATCCTGCTCGGTTGATGTAACAGGGCCAAGAACACCTCACTCGTGAGGTCGACCCTATGCCCGAACCGAGCATTCAACAATACCGCGACCGTAGACCCTGCCCCTACCTAGGTATGGAGTGTTAGACTGCGTACCGGCGGCGGGAAATTGCCGTATCGGACAACTGAACTGCACCTTTATATAAATGACCGTGCATCTTGGCGTCAATAGCGGCCGGTTAGGCAGGGAGCCGGATGACCTCGGCGAGGACGCCGCCAGGAGCTTTCACGTAGGTCAACCAGACGACCTCACCTTCACGAATAGTATTGAGGGCAATCCGCTTGTTTCCCCTGACAATTTTCGTATGAGCAGTCACCGCGGCTCCAACTGTCATGTGGTTTTTGGGTCCGAGGGGGGTTTTGACGACAATTAGCGGGGGATTCTGCGTCAACGTAATTGCAATGACAGTTCCCTGGACCTTATAGGTGGTGCCGGTTCTCGCCTCCGCAGAACCCCACGACAGACCGGCGAATAAGCAAAGAGAACAGCTGATGACCCAGACCACGGATTTCATGATGTCGTATACGAGGAAGCTTGGCCGGACGGGCGGGACTCTAACAGGACGGACGACTTCTGTAAAGCGAGATGCCCACGCCAAGATGGTTGACTGACTCCCATGTCATGAGTAAGATGCCCAGCAAGTACGTGTAAAGCCAGGGCGAATAGACGCGCCCCGCCGTTTACCCCCACTCCCATCCAGATCACGAGTCTTGTTCCGTCATATGATTGACGTTCATCAGATCACCAAACGCTACGGTCAACACACCGCAATCGACCGCGTGACGTTTTCGGTCGCCAAGGGCGAGGTCCTGGCATTCCTCGGCCCGAACGGTGCCGGGAAAACGACGACGATGCGCATTCTGACGTGTTTCATGCCGGCGACCGAAGGAACCGCCAGCGTGGCGGGATATGACTGCCTTGACCAACCTCTTGAGGTCAAGCGACGCATCGGCTATCTGCCGGAAACGCCTCCGGTGTATCAAGAACTGACCGTTGATGAATATCTCCGCTTCGTCGCCCGGCTGCGGGGCTTGACGGGCCCCATGCTTACGGCCGCGCTATCCCGTGAGATCGAACGGCTGGGCCTGGGTCCTGTGCAGCGCCGGCTAATCGGAAACCTTTCACGCGGCTACCGGCAGCGTGTCGGTCTCGCGCAAGCGCTCATTCACGACCCGCCCGTCCTCATTCTCGACGAACCAACCGTCGGCTTAGATCCTAAGCAAATCATCGAGATCAGGGAACTCATCAAGAGCTTAGCCGGATCGCATTCGGTGATCTTGAGCACGCACATTCTTCCCGAGGCGACCGCGGTCTGCCAGCGCGTGGTCATCATCAGCGGCGGGCGCATTGTCGCGGAAGACAGTCCTGACCGACTGTCCACCAGGCTGCGCCACTCAGAAAAGATTGCCTTGACGTTAATGCGGGCACCTGCTGACGCCGAAGCACGCCTCAGACAAGTCGACGGCGTACTCCATGTGCATGCCAACGGACCGGCGGGACATTTTCTCCTAGAAAGCCAACTCGGTAAGGATATCCGTGAAGATCTCGCGCGGATGGCCGTGACCAATGATTGGGGTCTCGTTGAACTCAAGCTGATCTCAATGACGCTGGAGGATGTGTTCCTGAAACTGACGAGAGACGAAGATGGCCTCTCTCAAGGATCCGACGAGGCACCGGCTTCGGCCGTCGTCCTGGGATCGGATCACGGAGGAGCGGCATCATGACGCCGGTGAACACGCTCGTGGCGAAGGAATTACGATCCTACTTTGTCTCTCCGATCGTGTATGTCGTCGGCGGGGTATTCCTGCTGATCGTCGGTTTGCTCGCGTACATCTACATTGTATTTACTGGCGTCCAGGCCATCCAACTCATGCAGGTCCAGGGGCAGGCTCAGATCAATCTCAATGACTTGGTGTTTCGCAATCTTTTCAGCAGCATCCGGTTCGTGCTGCTCATCGTATTGCCGATTCTCACCATGCGGCTGTTCGCCGAAGAGAAAAAGCTTCGCACGTTCGAATTCCTCATGACCTCCCCGATCGGGCTGAACGAGATCGTCGCCGGAAAATTCGTGAGCGTGTTTGTGTTGTTCCTTGGTCTGCTTGGCCTGACCGGGCTGATTCCGCTGACCCTCGCTCTCTTTAGCGATTTCGATTGGTATCCGGTCTTAACCGGCTATCTTGGCCTCGTGTTGCTGGGATCGCTGTTCCTCTCCGTCGGCGTGCTGGCCTCTGCCCTGACCGAGAACCAAATTGTGGCCGCCTTCGCAAGCTTCGGTCTGCTCCTGTTTCTATGGCTGCTCGCGGGCGTCGGCTCGTTGCTTGGCGATACGCCTGCAGGACAAGTCATTTCTTATGTGTCGTTCATGGAGCATTACGATCATCTCGTCCGAGGGCTCGTCGACACGCGGGATCTGGTCTATTTTGTCAGCGCCCTCGTGCTTATGTTGTTTCTGACGCATCGCGTCGTCGATTCAACGAGGTGGAAATGACCCTGAAGTCCCTCCCACTTGGTGTCATTGGCAGCTTATTGGCGCTCGCCGGAATGATCGGCTACCACTTGGCGCCGGAACACCTCTGGATCGTAACGGCCCTTGAAGGCCTGGCCCTGGTGTGTCTGATTCTTTTTTTCGTGGCTCATGCCAATGCCCTCAAGGCGGTTTCGTCGAGACGCTCGACGAAGATGGGCGTCAACAGCCTGTTAATGGTGCTGCTGCTGATCGGCATCCTGTCGATTCTCAACTTTCTCGCGGCACGACACTCGATTCGCTGGGATCTGTCAGAAAATCAAAATTTCTCTCTGGCACCGCAGACTCATCGTGTCATCAGGAGCCTGCCCCGTGACGTCAAGATCACCGTGTTTACGCGCGAGAAGGATCCGGGCTACCAAACCTATAAGGAACGTCTCGACAGTTATCGGCAAGCGAGCGAGAGGATCGCCATTGAATTCGTGGACCCGGAACGCCAACCGAAAGTGGCGCAGAGTTACGGCATTACGAGAAGCGACACCGCTATCTTCGAAAGCGGCAGTCAAACCGTCCGGGTGACCACTCCCTCAGAGACGGAATTGACCGGTGCACTCATCCGCGTCTCAAAGGACGACAAAAAGCGCATTCTCTTCCTGGAGGGCCATGGAGAGCCTGGCATTGATAACCGGGATCGCACCGGCTTTTCCATGGCGAAAGACATCCTGACCAAGCAGGGCTACGAGGTGGGCGCCCTGAGTCTGCTCACGCAAACCGCCGTCCCGGAGAACATCTCCATCTTAGCGATCGCCGGCCCGCGCAAGCCCATGACCAGCGAGGAATTAGACCGGATCCAAACCTACGTTGATAGAGGCGGGCACCTCTTGGTCATGGTAGACCCTGACACACAGGCGGACCTCAATCCCCTGTTAAAGCGTTGGGGACTGACCTTGGGTCCCGGTGTGCTGGTGGATTTTCAAGACCGGCTGGCACAGGGCGAGCCCACCGTGCTGCTCGTCCGCACGTTTACGGAGCATGAGATTACACAGGATCTGAATGCCGCCGTTCTATTCCCGCTGGCCCGTCATGTCAGCTTCGATGAACAAGTCGGGAAGGATTGGGATTTCGTGCAACTCGCCCGGACCTCAACCAACAGCCGGGCGGTACTCAAGGCGACGGGCCGCATCATCGCTTTGAACGAGAAGGAAGACATCAAGGGTCCGCTTCCGATGGCCGCTGCGCTGGCACCTAAAACGCCTCCCGCTGACGGGAAGCCACGGCCTGCTATTGTGGTGATAGGCAATTCAACCTTCGCCAGCAACGCCTTCGTCAACTTCCCCGGCAACAGCGACTTTTTTCTGCACGCGGCCGCCTGGCTGGCGCAGGACCGGGACATGATCACCATCGGTCCGCGCGACCAGGCGTTGCGGCCGTTCGTCCCAAACCCTGTACAGGAGCGCGCGCTTCTGTACCTCCAGGTCTTTTTCCTGCCTGCCGTGGTGTTTGTCGCCGGCGTGAATGTGTGGCGCAAGCGCCGCCGCCTGTAAATGAAGCGCTATTGGCCGACAGCGCTCATGGCGCTTGTGCTTGCCGCCCTCGGACTCTATCTCTACCTCGTCGAGTTTCCCGCTCAACAGTCGCAGGAACGGCAAGCATCCTCGAAAAAGAAAGTGCTTGATGTCGACGAACATGCCATTACCTCGCTGACCTTTAAGACGGGTCGCGAGGAACTGGTCTTCGAACGGAACGCGGATAAGCGGTGGGTCCTGATCAAGCCGATTCAGGCTGAAGCGGACAGCCGCGAGCTTCAAAGCCTGATTCGAGCAATCGTCCTGGGCTCGGTCCACCGGGTAGTAGAGGAGAACCCGGCCGAACTCTCACCATTCGGACTCGATAAGCCGGTGGCTGTCATCACGATTAAAGGCGGCTCGACGGACGATACATTGCTCATCGGCGATACCGGGCCCCTGTCCTCGACGCTCTATGTCCTTCGAACGTCGGATCATGCTCTGCTGCTGACCGATCTCGCCCCGAAAGACTTCGTGAACAAATCGCTGATGACGTTCCGTAAGAAGGACGTCCTCCGCGCCACGTCCGGAGACGTCGATCGCATCCGTTTGAGCTATCCAACGACGGAGATCGTCTTGTATCGCGTGAGCGACAAGCCAAAACCAAAATGGAAAATTCGATATCCGGTGGAGGCAGAAGCGGACTTGAACGAAGTGCGAATACTATTGTTTCGTTTAGAGGATTTGAAGGCCAT
This sequence comes from Nitrospirota bacterium, assembly GCA_046734935.1. Lineage (GTDB taxonomy): Bacteria > Nitrospirota > Nitrospiria > Nitrospirales > Nitrospiraceae > Nitrospira_C. The sequence goes on along the minus strand of JBKPSD010000140.1, from coordinate 1,363 downwards.
GGGCATCATCGACCCGGGGCCTGCACGGGACGCGCTCGCAAAGACGCTGAAGCAGTCGAAAGTAAAAATCACCCTGCATACGGGTAACGGCGATCAGACGGTGAAACTGTATCAGCCGGATCCCTCGAGCGGCGAAGCATTTGCCGAAACCACGCCCGACGCGCCGCTCTATCGAATCAATCCGACATTCGTCAGGGATTTCACCAAGGAACTGTATCAGCTTCAAGACAAACGTCTTCTCGGCGCCGATGAGAACGACATCGCCCTTCTCACCGTCAAAACACATGCCGAGACCTATACGCTCATCAACCAGAATGGAGAGTGGGTCCTGGAAGACCGCCCAGATGAGAAGATCGACCAACAAGCAGTCAATCTCTTCGTCAGTCGGGTGGTCGGCGTGCCTGCCGAAGAACGGGTGGTCAAACAACCCGGCCCCCTGGCACCCTATGGCCTGGTCCATCCGGCGGCGGAATTTATCGCGACAGGGAAAGACGGCAAGCTGGCGGGGAAGCTTTCAATCGGCGATCAGGCCAATGGATTGGCGTTTGCCATGGGCCATCGCCTTCCCGGCATCTATCACATCCGTGCCGACCTCCTCACACAGATCCCGACACGGACGGCACTGACATCGGCAGCCCATCCGTCTCCGTGACCCCCGTCCGGCACTAATCACGTTCCTGATATCTGCGCTTTTCCGCAATCTGCTGATCCATACAGCGAGCGCGCTGGCGGAAATCGTCCGGCCACTCTTTTGAGCACTGCGCAACCGCCACCGAGTAGTCTTTCAGGCTGACGCCCTTCGGCGGTGGACCTTGCAGCTTTTGGAAGGCTCGCACCTCCTGCTGTTGACATTGAAGCCGCATCCGGACATCGTCAGGCCAGTTCTTCTCGCATCGTTCCTGAATCAGCGACAAATCTTCCTGTTGCAAACGCGGATCCATCGGCGCCGAACGTGATTTTTCCAGCACGCTCAGCTGCTGCTCGACGCAGGCGGCCCGCATGCGGGAATTGTGCGCCCATTCACGTTCACACGTTTCCTCGATCACCTTTTCAGGATTATCAAGGGCGAAGACAGTGGCCTCCGATAGCAGGACAAGGGCTGACATATAGAGGAGCCTTCTCAGCCACGTCATGCAGCGCATTGGCATCATAAGTAGCACCTTACCCGAAAAGGTCCGTATCGACAACCGACGGACCTGTTGCTGGACAGGCAGCGCAGATGTGCGTAAAATTCCAAGCAAGCCCCCGTAGCTCAGTTGGATAGAGCAGCGGTTTCCTAAACCGCGGGTCGCACGTTCAATTCGTGTCGGGGGCACCAAGTTTTCCCTCGCTCGTCGAGTCTCGCGCCGCTGCACTTCCCCGC
>JBKPSD010000139.1:0-29085 GCA_046734935.1 Nitrospirota bacterium | reverse complement strand
GCGTCCACCCACGGTTTGTTCCCCTCTTCAACCTCATCCAGCTCGGCTTCGAGCTGAGAGGTGAAATCGACGTTGACGACGTCCGGGAACCCCTTGAGCAGAAAATCGTTGACCGTCTTCCCCGTTTCCGTCGGTAAAAACCGACCGTCGACCTTCTCGACGTACTTACGCTCTTGAATGGTGGAAATAATCGATGCATAGGTCGACGGACGCCCGATGCCTTTTTCCTCGAGTTCCTTGATCAGCAGCGCTTCATTGTAACGGGGAGGCGGCTGGGTGAAGTGTTGCTTCGAGGTCACGCCTGGAATCGTCTGCTCCGCCTGCTCAATGAGGCGCAGGCGCTCGCCCTCCGTCAATTCGGGCAGTTGCCGATCGGCGCTGTCTTCAGCTTCTTCTTCCTGCTTGGCCTTCTGCGCCAAAAGTTCTTTGTCGACGCCTTCCATGTACACGACCGTATGACCCGGGAACTTGACGATGGTCCCGCTCGAACGGAACACGTATCTGGCCGTCGTCTCCAACGGCGAGGATTCGACACGGGTGACGTCAAGAATCGCAGGGACCATCTGTGAAGCAATGAATCGGTTCCAGATCAACTTGTAAAGGTTATATTGATCCTGCTCGAGATACGGCCGGATGGATTCCGGGTCGCGCACGGCAGAGGTTGGCCTGATCGCTTCGTGCGCTTCTTGGGCCGCTTTCGAGGTCTTATAGACGTTCGGCGTATCCGGCAGGTACTCCGCGCCGAACCGCTCCTGAATGAGCTGTCTTGCTTCGGCCATGGCTTCCTGGGAAATGCGCGGAGAGTCCGTTCTCATATAGGTAATGAGGCCGGTGGACCCTTCGGTACCGATTTCGATGCCTTCATAGAGCTGCTGCGCGAGCGTCATCGTCTTCTTAGGCGTAAAATGCAGTTTCCGAGCCGCCTCCTGCTGCAGCCGGCTGGTAATGAACGGCGCAACGGGATTCCGTTTCTTTTCCTTCCGTTCAATGGCGGTAACGGCGAACGTTTTCCCCTGAATGGCAGAGACGATTTGCTGGGCCTGCTCGGCGTTGCCGATCGAAGCCTCTTCACCATTAATACTGTGAAGCTTGGCTTCGAATGGCGGCGGATTGACGCCCGCCAACAAGGCAGTGATCGACCAGTATTCTTCGGCGCGAAACGCCTCCCGCTCAGCCTCCCGCTCGCACATGAGCCGCACGGCCACGGACTGCACGCGTCCCATCGAAAGGCCTCGGCGGACCTTGTTCCACAGCAGCTGGCTGCCTTGGTACCCGACGATACGGTCGAGGACCCGGCGGGCCTGCTGCGCATTCACAAGCTTCATGTCGATCTGGCCGGGAGACTGCAGGGCCTGCTTAATGGCCCGCTCGGTGATCTCGTTGAAGAGGACGCGGAAGACCTTCGCGTCGCTTTTCTTCTTCGACTTCCCGCGGAGTTCTTCTGCGAGATGCCATGCAATCGCCTCCCCTTCACGGTCAGGGTCCGGAGCAAGGAAGATCTTGTCGGCGGCTTCCGCCTTCTTTTTGATGTCAGCGAGCACCTTAGACTTGCCCTTGATCGTCACATACTGCGGCTTGAAGTTGTGATCGAGGTCCACGCCAAGCTTGCTCGTGGGTAGATCCTTGATGTGCCCGACCGAAGCCATCACCGTATATCCCCGTCCGAGATACTTGGTGATCGTTTTTGCCTTGGTGGGAGACTCAACGATGATCAGCGATTTCGCCATGTCGACTCCGGTTGGCCAACAGCTTACTCTAACATCCGTATCAAATATAGCAGATGAGTGCAACCAGCCGCGGAAAAATGGAAGGATTACACCCTCACGTACCGCTGCCCGGCGAGTTGCCGCACGCGCCGCCCGAGCTCTAGCGACAACAACGACGCCATGACCGAAGACACCGGCAACTGCGTCCGCTCGAGCAGATAATCCACCGTCAGCGGCTCGTGCGAGAGCGCATCATACACCAGCCGATCTTGAGTTCCCAAATCCTCAGCCGAGCTCTTTGACGTTGAAACAGTCCTGCGCACCCGCGACTTCATCTCTGGTTCAAGCTGCGGAAGGATGACATTTATCACATCCTCTGCCTGTTCGACCAATATCGCGCCTTCTTTGATCAGCGCGTGTGTGCCGCGACTCGTCTCCACGCTGACGCACCCTGGCACAGCAAAGACGTCTCTTCCCTGATCGGCGGCCAGCTGGGCGGTGATCAGTGACCCGCTGTCAATTGCAGCTTCCGTCACGACGACGCCGAAAGAGAGTCCGCTGATGATCCGGTTCCTGCGGGGAAAATGTCCGCTGTGCGGAGGGGCATAGAGCGATACTTCCGAGAGGACGGCGCCTTGTTCTTCGATCTCGCGTCGAAGGCGTTCGTGCTCCACCGGATAGGTTCGTCCAAGGCCGCATCCGAGGACTGCGACCGTGCGTCCGCCGGCTCCCAGCGCGCCTCGATGCGCAGCCGCGTCGGCGCCGCGAGCCAATCCGCTGATGATCGTAAAACCTGCCCCTGCCAGGTCGCCGGCCAACCGTTCCGTGACCAGACGTCCGCCAGCCGTCGCCCGCCTGGCGCCAACCACAGCCACCGCGAGTTCGTCCGAATCCCGCAGCATCCCTGAAACGTACAGGAGGGGAGGCGGATCGGGAATCGTGAGCAGCCGGCGAGGATACTGCGGATCCGAAACGGTCCGCACCTGGACGTGCTTTCGCTCAATCGCTTCGAGTTCACGAGCAATACGCCGGCAGGCGTCGAGGTCCGGACCACGGACAATGGCCTCGATAAGTCTGGGGCTGCAGCCGCGATCACCGAGATCGTTTCGCGTCGCTCGAAGCACGGCATCGGGCGTGCCCCATTCGCGCACGAGCGCGAGGGCGAGCGAATCCCCTACGCCGTCGATCGCACGAAGCTTCATCCATGCTTCAAGCGACGACGCGGAGGAGGTGGCCTGAGCCGCCGAACAAGTCATGATTTCCCACTGACGTCGAGGGGAACAACACTCATCCGATGTCCGGCGTCGCGCCTACATCACGACGAGATCGTATTGTTCGAGATGCAATTGTTCATCAGGCATGACGAGGATTTTCGCGGCGTTTTCGCGCTCCAGGGCTTCGAGCCCCGGTCGTTCCTCATCCTGCAAGAGTCCCGCGACGGAAGGATGGGCGCCAACGACGATTTTTTGCTGTTCGTTGCTGCGCCCTATTTTTCTGATCTCCCGGAAAATCTCGTAGGCGACGGTCGTCGGCGATTTGGTGTATCCCCTGCCTTCACAGTATCGGCACGGCTCGGACATCGAGCGTAACAGATCTTCCCGCACGCGCTCGCGCGAAATCTCGATCAAGCCGAGATCGGAAATGCGTGAAATCCGGGTCCGCGCCTTATCGGGCGCCATCGCATCCACGAGCGCATGGTAGACCTTGTCCCGGTTCTTTTCCCGCTCCATGTCGATGAAGTCGACGATGATGATGCCTCCGATTCCGCGCAGCTTCACCTGATAGGCCACTTCTTTCGCCGCCTCCAGGTTGTTGCGCAGGATGGTTTCCTCCTGGTCTCGCTTTCCGACAAAGCGGCCGGTGTTCACATCGATCACGGTCATGGCTTCCGTATGATCGATCACGAGATAGCCGCCTGACTTGAGCCACACTTTGCGGCTTAAAGCCCGCGCCATCTCCTGCTCTACGCCGAGGTAGTCGAAGAGACTTTCGTCTTTGTCATAGAAATGGATCCTCGACGTCTGCTCAGGCGAAAAACGTTGAACGAAATCGCGCACCGCGTCGTACTCCTGGCGGGAGTCGATCCACAGGCGCTCGACCTTTTTGCCGAACAGGTCCCGCACTACGCGGAAACTCAGACTGAGATCCGTGTGCAGCAGGGCGGGCGCGGGCTGCTGATCGCGCTTGGTCTTGATGTCCTGCCAGAGGACGTGCAGGAAATCGACGTCCGACCGCAACTCCTCCTCCTTCACCCCTTCGCTGACCGTACGTACGATATACCCGCAGCCAGGATGGCGAACCCGCTTCATGATGTCCTTCAGCCGTGCCCGCTCTTCGTCCCGCGCAATCCGGCGCGACACGCCGATATGTTCCACATTCGGCATGAACACCAGATAGCGCCCGGGAAGCGACACGTACGTCGTCACGCGCGGGCCTTTGGTGCCGATCGGCCCTTTAGAGATCTGCACCATCAACTCCTGGCCCTCGGTGAGCAGTTGTTCGATCGGTTTGCTGCTTTCCCGCCGTGGGCGCATTTCATCGCCGTCCTTGTCGTCATCATCCGAATCCAACAATGTATCGTTTGGTTCCGCATCGAGAGACACGTCCGAGACGTGCATGAAGGCGGCCTTCTCCATTCCGATGTCGACAAACGCCGCCTGCATACCGGGTAACACCTTGGCTACTTTGCCTTTATAAATGTTCCCGACAAAATCTTTGTGCTTGGCTCGGTCGCCGAACAAATCGGTGACCACGCCGTTATCCAGTACCGCCACACGGGTCTCTTCACGCGCGACGGTAATTGCAATTTCCACACCCATACAAACTCCTTCCGTTCAGCGCATCCATTCGGAGCGACGTGAGGGTGGAACGCGGGCCATCCCAGGTTCCGATATCACTCCAATCCTCGTCGATCCGACGACGCGCACAAAATTGGGCGGCGCCTTATGCGCCGCCATTCCTTTAATAAAACAAACTCAGCCGCCGCCGTTTCACGTTCAGCAAAAGGCCAAGCGAGGCCATGGTCATGACGGTCGCGCTCCCACCATAGCTCATAAGCGGAAGCGGGATGCCGACGATCGGGAACATGCCCGCCGTCATGCCTATGTTGACGACCACGCAAAAGCACATCATCGAGATGACGCCGACCGCCAATAGTGCGCCCAGCTCGTCCTTCGCGCGCGTCGCAATCTCCAGCGACAGCCAGATCAGCGCGATGAATAAGAGGAGCAGGACGAGCACCCCCAAGAATCCCCATTCTTCCGCAAAGACCGAAAACACGAAATCGGTGTGCCCTTCCGGGAGAAATTTCAACTGGCTCTGTGTGCCACCATACAGCCCTTTTCCCGTCAACTCTCCCGCGCCGATGGCGATCCGTGATTGTAATGCGTGATATCCTTTTCCGCCGGGATCATAATTGGGGTCTACAAAGGCCATGATGCGCTGGCGCTGGTAATCGTGCAGCGAGCCCCACATCACCTCCCAGGCGAATGGAAACAGCATGAGGGAAAACAACAGAATCACGCCGAGCGCCTGAGAGCGCATGCCCACCATCAGCAGCATGGCGGCATACACGGCCATAAAGCTCAACCCGCTCCCGAGATCGGGCTGCTTGAGAATCAACAACAACCCGGGCAACATCAATGCACCGGGAATCACCACACGCTGGAGCCACCCCACCCGCGGCGCCTTGGAATAATAATGGGCCATTACCAAAATCAACACGAGCTTGGCAAACTCCGACGGCTGGAACGCAAACGGGCCGATCGGAATCCAACGTTGTGCACCACGGCTTGTCTTTCCCTCAAAGAGCACCACCGCCAGAAGGATCAAGACAATCGCATAGGCAGGATACGCTAATCGTGCGATCCGGTGATAGTCCCAAACCAACATGATCAAAAATGCCACCGCTCCCAGCAGAATCCAGATGATCTGCTTCGCAAAGAACGGCAGGCCCGGACCGCCCTGATCATGAGTGACACTATAGATTGAGAGCACACCGATCGACAGGATGGCGAAGATCAAGCCTAGGAATCGGAGGTCAAAGTTGTCGAACCCCCTGCGGTCCATCATCCGGTCGATCATGGCGCACCTGCCTTGGTGAGCCGGGCAGGCGCCGCGACCGCGTCGGCTGCCGACGATTTGGCCGCATTGAGCTTGATATAAGTCTCGATCAACTCCTTGGCAAGGGGGGCCGCCGCGGAACCGCCGTGCCCCATGTGCTCGGCAAGCACCGCCACGGCAATCTTGGGATTTTCGACCGGCGCGAAGGCGACAAACCAAGCATGGTCTCTGAATTTCTTGGGAATGTCCTTTTCGGGGCCCGTACGAAGTGCAGCCGTCTGCGCCGTCCCCGTTTTTCCTCCGATCGTGACGAGTGAGGACTTGGCCCGCCCGCCGGTGCCTTCCGTCACCACTCCGGCCAACGCTTCGCGGATCAATTTCAGGGTATCCGGCTTGACGTTCAACTTGGCCTTCGCGATCACGGGCAATTGGTGAAGCTGCGTCGTGGTGCGGTCCATGATGGCTTGGACCAGCCGCGGCCGAAAGGTCACGCCGTCATTGGCCACCGTACCGATCAGGCTCGCCATCTGCAAAGGCGTGACGGTGACGTACCCCTGCCCGATCGCGGCTGAAATCGTTTCACCGGGCAACCACGGCTCGTGCTTGGCCTTTTGCTTCCATTCCGTCGAAGGCACGATCCCGATCCGTTCGGACGGCAGTTCGACGCCGGTTTCCTCCCCGAGACCGAATTGGTGGGCAAAGGAGGCCATGGTATCAATGCCCATGCGCTGGCCGACGGTGTAGAAGTACACGTCGCAGGAATGGATCAACGCTTTTCGAATGTCGACCGAGCCGTGCCCCGTCGCTTTCCAGTCATGATACACACGCCGCCCGAATTGGTAGCCTCCGTTGCAGAAGACCGTTGATGACGGCGTCATGGTTTTCGTCTCGAGGGCGGCAGCGGCCATCATGACTTTGAAGGTCGAGCCCGGAGGATATTGCCCTTGCGAGGCTCGGTTGTTCAGCGGTCTGCCTTCGTCCTGCACAATCTCCACCCACTGTTTTGGCGTCAACTCGCGCGACAGCACGTTGGGATCGAATCCCGGACGGCTGGCCATTGCCAGAATGTCGCCGTTCGTCGGATCGAGGGCCACAATGGCGCCGGATTCCTGGCCGAGCAGGTCTTCCGCTACCTTTTGCAAGCGGAGATCGATGGTCAGGTAGAGATCGTCCCCTGCGTGCGGTTGGTCGACCAGCACGGTCCGCTTTTCATGGCCCAGGGCGTCGACCTCGACGCTTTTCTGACCCGCCAATCCCCGGACGTTCTGGTCAAAAAATTTCTCGACGCCGTATTGCCCGACGATGCTGCCTTGATGCAGTTCAGCAAACTCGGGCTTTTCCAACTGTTCGGCGGACACCTCGCCCACATAGCCCAACACGTGCGACGCGGCAATCCCGCCGAGATAATTGCGCCGGGATTCGACCTGAACCATCACGCCGGGCAAATCAAGCCGGTGCGATTCGATCAGCGTCGCCTCCTTCAGCGTCAGGCGGTCTTTGATCTTACGCGGCAGCTGTTTCGCACCTTTGACGGCGAGTTTTTTTCGTACGAGCTCAGAATCGATCCCGATCAAAGTGCTGAGCTCATCGATGAGCGCCTCTCGGTCTTTGACGTCTTCGAGCGAGACGTACAGGCTGAAGCTCGGCACGTTGTTCGCCAGCAACACCCCGTTGCGGTCATAGATGAGGCCGCGCGCGGGCTCCAATATTACCGAGCGCGTGCGGTTGTTCTCTGAAAGATCTCGGTAGTAAGGCCCTTCCCGGATCTGCAAATGCCAGAGCCGCAAGGCCAGCAAGGCGACGACGAGCAGAAGTCCCACCCGCAGCACGACCAATCGGCGGTGCAGTTCGACAAAATCGGAATCCTGTAAACGGGAGGTGGCCATGAGGCTCGATTCAGACCGTTACGAATAGCGGTCCAACATTCCGAAGCGCGGCACCGCGAACCGCTGCTCTACGACCCAAAGCAACACGGCGCCCATGAGAGCATCGAAACAGGCTTGCGGTACGACCACAAACTGCACCATCCACCAGGTATCGGCGATCGTCGCGTGCTTCATGCTGAAAACGGCCACCAGACCGGCGGCCAATGACAAGGCCAGCAGACCCACGGCGAGAATTGTTGGAGTGATCTCAGCGACCTGCTTCGCCAAGAGCCCTGCGAACAGTCCCGCGCCGCCGGTCGTGACGAGATTCAGCCAAAGATCGCCGGCGGAATACAAATTCAGGATCCATCCGATCGCCAGGCCAACGAGAAGGCCGTCGAGTTCTCCGGCCAGCACGCCCACGAGAGCGGCAACAACAAGACCCAGATCCGGCTTGATGTCCCAAATCGCCACATGCGGGAGCAGAGTAGTCTGGAGCGGTACGAGCAGCAGCACCAGGCCTGCATAGAGCAAAAACTTCTTCATGGCTCACCCTTCGTTCCCGCCCCCGGCCGCGCCGCCGTTTCGCCCGATGTTCCATGCGGCGTTTGAATCACGAGCACCTCTTCCACTCGGTTGACATCCACTTCGGGAACGAGTTCCGCCGTCTGGAAAAGCGCCCCTTCCTCCCGGTCGATTGCCGTGATCGTTCCGATGGCCAGCCCTCTGGGAAACCCACCGACCAGCCCCGACGTGACCACGCGATCCCCTTCCTTGACGGCCGACAGCATAGGAATGTACTTCAATCTCGCCCGGCCTTGCGGAACGCCTTCGACGATGCCCTCGTCCCGGGTCCGTTGAATCAGTCCCGCGATGGCGTTGTTCGGATCGGTGAGCAGCAGCACCACCGCGGTTCCTCCTGTCGTCTTGACCACACGCCCGACGACGCCCGCCGGAGTAATGACACCCATGTCTCTTTGAATACCGTCGCTTTCCCCTTTGTCGAGAATGACCGACTTGAAGCGATTGCTGGAGTCACGTCCGATGACCTGCGCGGCCACCATCAGAGGCAAGGCTTGTTCTTTGAACTGAAGAAGGGACGTCAGCCGTTGCGTCGCCGATGCGGCTTCGCGCAGTTGGTTATTCTCGCCGCGCAACCAGTCCATTTCCTGCTTGAGCCGTCGATTTTCATCAGCCACGTGCTGCAACGACACGTACTGATGCCACATGCTGGCAATCCCCTGATCGATCGATGACACGGCCTCGAGCGGCAGACGGACAAGCTGGCCTACCGGGCCGTCGAGGTAGTCAAGCAGTCCCTGACTTTGTCCTGGAAAGAGCAGGAGAGCCGCCAGGAGAAGGGCAAACATTCCTAGCGCCAGACGCCTAGCACCGTAGGGAGAACGCACGTTGACCATCCACATGTAACGGGAGGGAACCTTAACGGAAGGTGTTGGCCTGGGACATGACGGCGACCTTGGCCAGCAGATCGAGCTCATCGAGGATCTTCCCGACTCCAAGTACGACCGAAGTCAAGGGATCGTCCACGGTGATGATCGGCAAATTCGTTTCTTCCCGAAAGCGGGTATCCATGCCCTTCAGCAGGGAGCCGCCGCCGGTCAGCACGATGCCGCGGTCGATGATGTCGCCCGCCAGCTCGGGCGGGGTATTTTCCAGGGCAACCTTGATCGCATTGACGATCGTTCCGATCGGTTCCTGCAGCGCTTCTCTGATTTCCGCGTCGTCCACCACCAGTGTGCGGGGGATGCCGGAAATCAGGTCGCGCCCTTTAATCATCATGGTCTTGCGCTCCTCGAACGGATAAGCAGAGCCGATCTCGAACTTGATTCGTTCGGCCATGTGCTCGCCGATGAGGAGGTTATATTTTTTCTTGATGTAGTTCATGATCGCGTCGTCCATGCGGTCGCCGGCGACCTTCACGGATTCGCTATAAACGATCCCGCCCAGCGAAATAACGGCAATATCCGTCGTTCCGCCTCCCACGTCAACCACCATGTTGCCGGAGGGCTCTGTGATTGGAAGTCCTGCGCCGATTGCTGCGGCGACCGGCTCTTCGATCAGATACACTTCACGTGCGCCCGCCAGTTCCGCGGAATCGCGCACCGCCCGCTGCTCCACTTGAGTGATGCGCGACGGCACGCCGATAATGATGCGGGGACGGACGAACGCGCTGCGGTTATGCGCCTTCTGAATGAAGCGCTTCAGCATCTGCTCGGCCATTTCAAAATCGGCGATGACGCCTTCTTTCATCGGCCGCACCGCCACGATATTTCCCGGCGTGCGTCCCAGCATCTTTTTCGCGTCCGCACCGACGGCCAGCACTTTTTCCGTCTTTTTCTCCACGGCGACCACAGAAGGCTCGTTCAGCACGATTCCTTTGCCGTGAACGTATACCAGCGTCGTGGCCGTACCGAGATCGATGGCGAGATCGTTCGAGAACCAGCCGAAAATGTCGCTCGTAAAACCCACGATGTCTTTCCCTCCTAAACCGCCCGACGAAACACCGAAGGCCCGAATCCGTTAGTCCGGCAAGGCCAACCGCCCGACATCCAACACCTGTGTTCCGGCCAGTTCGTCGCCCAAACGACGACCTTGCTCGTTGCCGATAATCAAGACGGCTTCGAAGGCGACGATTGCGGCCGAAGCCACCCAGCCGACGTAGGGAACAGCAAAGAGCAACTGCGCCGCCGCAAAAGGAATATTGCGAATGATGGATTCACGAAATCCAGCCGGTTCACGAATCTCCGGCAGCACCGTCTGAAGACCGATGAGCCGCTTTCCGATGCTTCGCCCGCCTGCAAATCCGTCAGCCACGAACAGATAGGCGACCCCGGCTAGGAACCCGACGGAAGCGATGACTTCCGCCGCCGCTGCCGCGAGAAACAGATCGATCAGCTTGGCAATAAACCGATTCAGAACGGTCGCCTTGGGGTAGATCCCTGCACCCAGTGGATGGATCGCCGCATGCTCCGTCAAGGATCTCCTCGTAATTAGGGGCAAAGTATAACAAAGACGATGACATAGCACAAACGAAACGCCATTCTTCGACTTCGTGAATCAGTGCAGGCACATGTGCGGTGCACTTGCCTTCGACGGCGCCGCTGCCGTACAATCCGCGCTCTTTTACTGAGACGGACGGCGTGAACCGATGATCAAAGTCCTCCGATTTGCGAATGAGAAATATCCGTGGTTTTTGGCCATTAGCATGGGCTTCATCGCCATCACATTCATCGTCGGCATGGGATGGTGGGGGTTCGGCGAGCAGTCCGGGTCCGTGGTGGCGACCGTCGGCGAATTGTCGATCTCTACCGATGAATTCAAGCGCGCCTATGAGAACACATACCGGTTCTACAAGGAAAAAGTACCCGGAGAGTTCAAGGACGAAACGATCAAGCAATATGTGGTCGAGCAGCTTGTGGACAACCGCGTGTGGCTGATTGCTGCCCATAACATGGGACTTTCCGTCACGAATGAGGAATTGCGCGACTCGATCATGCAGATTCCCGAGTTTCACAAGAACGGCCGCTTCGATGCTGAGCACTACCAGCGGTTATTGGCCGCGAACCACTTGACGCCTTCAATGTTCGAATCGGCGCAGACAAAGGAGCTGCTGAGCGTCAAGGCACGCATGATGGTGAGCGATGCCGTCGCGCTGACGCCGGCAGAGCTTGTGGAAGCGCAAGCACTCACACTCAGGCAGCCGGATGCCGATCCGTCAAAGGCGGCGGCGGCGAAAGAGCGCGCCATCCAGGACGTGCTGTTCCAAAAACAACAGCGCACGTTGGCCGCATACGCTCAATCGCTGAAGGCGACGCTTCCTATTACCGTCAGGCGGGAACTGCTCTAGCGGCGCCTGCCGGCGTTTCCCGATCAAGCACCAACATTGCGTCTCCATAACTGTACAACCGGTACCGGTTCCGCACCGCCTCCTCATAGGCCTTTCGAACGAAGCCAGTCCCGGCAAAGGCCGCGACCAGCATGAGCAACGTCGTTTGAGGCAGATGAAAATTTGTCAACATCGCGTCGACGACTTGGAACCGGTACCCCGGCGCAATGAACAGCCCGGTCTCGCCCCGATAGGTGCGCACCCTGCCGGCGCCGGATGCCGCGGATTCCAGCGCCCTCACGACAGTCGTCCCCACCGCGACGACCTTTCCGTTTCGCTGCTTCGTTCGATCGATCGCCTGCACCGTGTCCGGACCCACGTCCACCCACTCCGCCTCCATTCTATGGTCTTCGATGTGTTCCGTCGTCACCGGTGTAAACGTGCCGACGCCGACATGGAGGGTGATCTTGGCCAGATCGATCCGCCGCTCGGCCAACCGGCTCAGCAATCCAGGCGTGAAATGCAGGCCCGCCGTCGGAGCGGCGATCGCCCCTTGGTCTTTCGCAAACACGGTTTGATACCATTCGCGGTCCGCGTCGATGGGTGAACGCTTGATATAGGGAGGCAACGGCATTTTCCCGTGCGCTTCGAACCACTCCATCAGGGGCAGCGTGCTTTCGATGCGGACGACGGTTCGGCCCCCTTGCCTCCGAAGGACGATCAAGCGGCTGTCCGTGCCGACGTCGATCTTGTCGCCTGCGCGCCACTTGCCTTTCATCAGCACTTCCCACTCGCGGTCGGTGACCGCTTTGACGAACAAGACCTCAACCGAGCCTCCCGACCCCTTGCGTCCTGTCACCCGCGCCGGACGAACGCGCGTGTCGTTCACCACTACCAAATCTCCGGCGGACAGCAGATCGGCCAGATCGGCGATCCGACCATGCGTCATGGATTGTTGCCTCGGACTGAGCACCAACAGTCTCGCCTGGTCGCGAGGCAGTACCGGTTCCGTGGCAATCAGCGATGCATCGAAAGGAAAGTTGAATTCGGACAGCTGCATGGGCCTAGCGGTGCGCGAGACCGACAGTGGTAATGGAACACGCCATTGGCGAGGACGGCTCAGGAGGTCGGCGGGAGCGGCGGCTTGGTCGTGGACATGTCTTGCAGCTCCGTCCCTGGATAGTAATACGCCAGGATGGTGGGAAAAGGATATCCCAACTCCGCGAGTTCTTTCGCGCCCCATTGGCACATCCCGACGGCATGGCCCGCGCCGTAGCCTGAAAGTACAATGTCTTGCCCGACAGCATCGATGGTGAATTGCGTGCTGGGGACGATGGAGTAGCCGACGGCCTTGCGGAGATCTTCCCCGCGCAATATCAGCTCTCCCTCCGAATGAACGACCCTCAGCTTGGCAACGCGGCCGCCCCGGCTGAACGACAAGGGTTCTATGGATGCGATGGCCCCCACGGCAAACCCCTGTTGTCGGAGGCTTTGCTCCAGCTTGTCGAGGCGGAAGGACGCGGTCCAGTGATAGTAGGGTGATTCGAGATCAAAGGGACATTCGACGCCTTTGAGATAGGGATAGTCTTTCGACCACACGTTGACGGCATCTTCCGTCAGGCCTGCCGCCGTCGACGAGAATGCGGCATAGATCGGCGCATTCTGATACGTGAGCACGAGCCCCCGGGTCTCGTCGACCGCCCGCGAGACCGCCCCATCGACGCCGTTCTTTCCTTTATAGACCTGGTCCTGCACCGTGGCCACGACGTCATACTCGCGCGAGGCGCTCAACATTTGTTGATACAACGCATACGTGCGTGCCGCGACGGCCTGCGCCTTGAGCATTTCCGGGTGCCAGGACGAATTGACTTCGGCCGGAACTACGCCTTTGACATATTCCTCCAAATCCGCCTGGTTGATGACGAGGAACCCTTTGCCTCTCCGCACGATGTGCACCAACCCGGTTACCGGAACTGCGAAGCGTTGATCGTTTGCCGCGCCGGACAGTTTCTCGTTCGCCTTGACCAGCATCAGGGTCAAGCCCTGTTCTCCGGCCCGCATGGTCAGCCGTTCGTGGGCCATTCTGACGCCGTTGACCAAAAAGCCTTTTCCATGCGGTGTAATATGAGCACTCGAACGGATGGCGCGCCCTTCGCGGCTGGCATCGGTCAACCAGACGGCACCGTCGGCTTGGACATCAAGCTTCAGGACATCAGCTGACAGCAGGACGCGGATCGATTGCGCGGCTTCGGCGAAAGACGACGCTCCAAGTCCGAGCAACAGCCATGCGGTCAGGGCTAGAGCGATACGACCGAGCGCTGGGATCACCGGCGAAAGATCCATGACAGTAGATAGAGTACCAGACTGAGCAGCACGCTCAAGAGAATACTGGTCCCGAGGGGGAAAAACAGACTGAAGTTGTCCCGTTTGATGGAAATATCGCCGGGAAGCTTTCCGACCCAGCTAAACAGGTGGCTCACGCCGGGAAACCGGTCGGCCAGCAGCAAGACGCCTCCCGCCACGACAATGGCCACGCCTACGACAATGAGCAGCTTGCCCGGACCATCCCATTCGCTCATCAGCCCTTGACCAGGCATTCGGCAATCTGCACGGCGTTGAGTGCAGCGCCTTTGCGGAGATTGTCCGAGACGACCCAAAGGTTCAGCCCGTTGGTGACCGAGACGTCTTCTCTGATGCGTCCGATGTAGACCTCATCCTTGCCGGTCGCGTCGAGCGGCATGGGATAGAGCTTCCGAGTGGGATCATCATAGACGATCACGCCGGGCATCGCCGCCAGGGCCGCTCGCGCCTCGTTCGCCTTCAACGGCGCGTTCAACTCGACATTGATGGCCTCGGAGTGGCAACGCAGCACCGGTACGCGGACCGTCGTGGCGGTGACTCGAAGCGCGGGAGTTTCAAGGATTTTCCTCGTCTCGTTGGCGATCTTCACTTCCTCCGAACAGTCGCCTTGGTCGTTGAAGGCACCGATGTGCGGCAGCAGGTTGAAGGCGATTTGATATGGATACACCGACGCCTTCGCTTCGCGAAACGCCATCAGATCCTTCGTCTGGGTCACCAACTCATCCATGGCTGCCGCGCCAGTACCGGACACCGACTGGAAGGTCGTCACGACCACGCGCTTCACGCCGACCGTATCGTGCAGCGGCTTGACGGCCATGACCAACGGTGTGGTCGTGCAGTTCGGGATCGAGACGATCCCGCGCGGCATCGAGCCCAGGGCCTGCGCATTAACCTCCGGGACGACCAGAGGCACGTCCGGCGCCATACGGAAGACGCCGCTGTCGTCGATGACGATCACTCCCGACTTCCCCAGGCGTTCGCCGTATTCGCGGCTGATCGTATCGGTCGCCGAAATCAGCGCAATGTCGACGCCGGCAAAGGACGAGTCCGGCGTTAATTCCTCGACCGTCCATTCCTTCCCACCACAGCTCAGCACCTCACCCGCTGAGCGCTTCGATGCAAACAATCGCAGACCGGCAATTGGAAATTTTCGCTCATCGAGGATCTCGAGCGTCTCTTTTCCAACGGCGCCGGTCGCGCCAAGAATCGCTATGACATATGAGGATTTCTTCTTCAACATCGCAGCTTGCTCACCGACGGGCTCTCGGGCCCGCTAAAGGATGATCTCTCGGATTCGATGATTAAACGTATCGGCAACCATGAGATGGCCGTTCGGGCCCACTGCGACGCCGAACGGGTAGGATAAACCCGCCTTCAGGGCCGGGCCGCCGTCTCCTGCCTCGCTGGCCATGCCAATGCCGGCAACGCGAGTCACCCGCCCGGTGCGTCGCTCCCATCGCCGCACCAGATGATTGTCGGAATCGGTAATGAACAGGTTCCCTTCCCGATCGATTGCAATACCCGACGGGCGGGCAAGACTCCCGCAGGGTTCTTCCGTCGGACCTTGATAGCGATAGTCTCGGCCGTCACCGACAACCGTGGTGATCACGCCGGTCTCCGGATGTACGGCACGAATCCTGCCGTTGAAGGTGTCTCCGATGAAGAGCGTGCCGTCTCTGTTCACGGCCAGCCCGCTTGGTCCCGCAAGGGACGCTTCGACTGCCGGCATCCCGTCTCCATTATATGCGGCCGATCCGGTGCCCGCGACCGTGGTGATGGTTCCCGTAATCAAATCGACCATCCGGACCCTATTGTTGCTCTGATCGGCAACATACAGCCGCGCTCCCCATACCGCCAGAGCCGCAGGCTCGTTCACTCCCGCATGAATCGAAGGTCCCCCGTCACCGCTGAATCGCGGCTGGCCGACGCCGACGAACGTCGAGATGGCGCCTGTATTCGCATCTACCCGTCTCACGCGATGGTTCATGGTATCGGCAACGTACACATGGCCGTCTTCGTCCACCGCGATCGCTGAGGGAAAATTCAACAGCGCGTCAGCCGCCGGACCCCCGTCCCCCCCGAATCGTTTGGCGATGCGCGCTCCATTCACGACGTAACGTACCGTCCCGCTCAAATCGGCTTGCTGGGCAAAGGCCTTGTCCGCCCTCACGCTTCCTTCGCTGAACGGATCTTCCGCACACACGGCGGAAGCTTCTTCGGCGCTTACGTGAGCCGCAGGGGCAGCGGAGGTTCCAATCACGGTCCCAATGATACCGTTCAGCCGATCGACCTTACGTATCACATGGTTTTCCGAATCGGCGATCAGCAGGTTCCCGTCCAGGCCCAGGCAGACAGCTTTCGGTTCATTCAGACAGGCGGCAACCGCAGGGCCTCGATCGCCAGAAAACCCGGCGTTTCCGTTGCCGGCCAGCGTCCTGATCGTGCCGATGCACATGTCGATATTCACGTCATCACCCAAGACTTCGCACGATGGCGTCGCCCATCTCGCCGGTCCCGATAATGCGCATGCCGGGACTCTGGATATCCTTGGTCCGGTAGCCGAGATCCAGCGTCTTGACGATGGCCTGTTCCACCAATTCCGCTTCCTTCTCGAGCTTGAACGCAAAGGACAGCATCATGGCCGCCGAAGCGATGGTCGCGATGGGGTTGGCAATGTTCTTTCCGGCAATGTCGGGAGCGCTTCCGTGGATGGGCTCAAAGAGGCCGACCTGCGCGCCAAGACTGGCCGAGGGCAGCATGCCGATCGACCCCGTCAGCATCGCGGCTTCGTCGCTCAGGATATCGCCGAACATGTTGTTGCAGAGCATGACGTCGAATTGCCGTGGATTGCGCACCAATTGCATGGCGGCATTGTCTACATAGATGTGTCCCAACTCCACGTCGGGATAGGCCTTGTGCACATCGGTCACGATCCGGCGCCAGAGCTCCGACGACTCGAGCACGTTGGCCTTGTCCACTGACGTCACTTTCTTCCGTCGTTTACGGGCAGCCTCGAAGGCCACGACTGCGATACGGCGAATCTCCTCCGTGGTGTACACCTCGGTATTGATGCCGCGTTCGCTGCCGTTCGGAAGCTTTTCGATGCCTTTGGGTTTTCCGAAATAAATCCCCCCCGTCAACTCCCGGACGACGAGAATGTCGATGCCCTCGACGACCTCTTTCTTCAACGTCGAAGCTTCGGTCAAATTCGGGTAAAGCTTGGCCGGGCGCAGATTCGCATAAAGGCCCAGCGCCTCGCGGATCCCAAGCAACGCCCGTTCCGGCCTTAAACTGTACTCCAGCCCCTCCCATTTGGGACCGCCCACAGCGCCCAAGAGCACCGCGTCGCTTTGCCTGGCCAAGCTCAGCGTGTCTTGAGGCAGCGGCACGCCGACCTTGTCGATGGCTTGCCCGCCGATGTCACCCTGGGAAAACTGAAAGGTATGTCCGAATTTTTCGGCTACGGCTTTCAAAATCTTGACCGCTTCGGGCACGATCTCACGGCCGACGCCATCACCTGCCAAGACTGCAATTTTGGCCTTCACGTTCCTCGCCTCCCTCTGGCGCTCGAGGTCGCGCCGACGACCGTCATTCCTCGACGCGCTCGTCCTTTGCTCTCCAAGCCGGTTCCACGAGGCAGAGGAATTCGATGTTTACACTGCCCGTATTTTCCAGCGATTGCCTGCCGCCGGGTGGCACGTACACAGTGGTGCCGGCCTCTACGCTCGTGACTTCGTCATCAATCCTAAAGCGCCCTTCGCCCGCCAGGAAATAATAGACCTCGGACGACGCCAGGACATGCCATTTGGAGCGCAGGCCCGGTCCCAGCGTTCCAGAAGCGAGGCTGTAGTTCAGTTTCAACTGGTCTTTAGCCGGATGCAGGATTTCCCGAAGCAGCGTATGGTCGCCGGCGAGAAACTCGGGACGATCGGAGGCTCTGACCTTGAACACGGAGGCGTTCCCTTCGCCACAGACAACCCAAGTGAAGTGGGCACTGTACCGTGGCGCGGTTCCTCAGATCAAGTTGACCCTCTGCTCGCCCTCGGCCTGCTTCGCCGCGAGATTGGCCAGCTTATTGAGGGCGCTGAGATACGCACGAGCCGAAGCGGTGATGATGTCCGTATCGGCCCCGTGGCCCGAGACGGTGCGGCCGTCCTCCTGGACGCGGACGGAGACCTCGCCCTGCGCATCCGTTCCCCCCGTAATCGCCTTCACCACGTACATGAGCAGCGTACTTTTGGTTTGCGTGATCCCGGCGATCGTTCGATAGACCGCGTCAACAGGACCGTCACCCGTCCCCGTTCGACTGATGCATTTCCCCTCGACTTCGAGCTCCACGGTGGCCGTCGGCACCTGATCGGTCCCGCTCTTGACGCTGAAGGACTTCAGCGTAATGCGGTCCGCCATTTTGGCCAATTCTTCGGAGACGATCACTTCGAGATCCTCTTCGTAAATCTCCTTCTTGTGATCGGCCAGTTTCTTAAAGCGCTCAAAGGCATGATTGACTTCCTCATCGGTCAACTTATAGCCGAGTTCCTCGAGCCGCTGGCGGAAGGCATGACGTCCCGATAACTTGCCCATGACCATCTTGCTCTCGACCAGCCCGATTGACTCGGGCCGCATGATCTCATATGTCGTTTTGTCCTTCAGCAGTCCGTCCTGGTGAATGCCGGACGTATGGGCAAACGCGTTGGCGCCGACGATCGCCTTATTCGGCTGCACGACCATGCCGGTGATCTTGCTGACCAACCGGCTGGTTTTGGAAATTTCTTCCGTGTGTATATTGGTATCGGCCTGATAGAGATCCTTGCGGGTGCGCAATCCCATCGCGATCTCTTCCAGCGAGGTGTTGCCGGCCCGCTCCCCGATTCCATTGACCGTGCATTCGACCTGGCCGGCCCCTTCCATGACCGCCGCTAGGCTGTTGGCCACCGCCAATCCCAGGTCGTTATGACAATGCACGGAGATCACCGCGTTAGCGCTGTTCGGCACCTCCTCCCGGATTCCTCTGATGAGCTTCCCGAACTCCTGCGGAATCGCGTAGCCGACGGTATCCGGAATGTTGACCGTGCCGGCGCCGGCCTCGATGACGGCCGAAATGACTTCGTAGAGATAGGCCGGATCGGAGCGGCTCGCGTCCATGGGTGAAAATTCGACGTCGTTCACGTATCCCCTGGCCCGCTGCACCATCTCGACCGCGCGCTTCTTCGCTTCATCCCGGGTCATCCTGAACTGATGCTTTAAATGAATATCGGAGGTCGAGAGGAACGTGTGGATGCGCACTTTTGGCGCCCCTTTCAAGGCTTCCCACGCCCGGTCGATGTCTTCAGGACGCGCCCGGGCAAGGCTGCAGATCGTCGGACCCTCGACCTCCTGGGCGATACGCCTGACCGCTTCAAAATCGCCGGGCGAACTGTACGCGAAGCCGGCCTCGATGATATCGACGCCTAGCCTGGCCAGCTGCTTTGCGACCATGACTTTTTCCTCAACATTCATGCTCGCGCCGGGAGATTGCTCTCCATCCCGCAACGTTGTATCGAAGATTCTGATCATGCGCGTCATATGGTCACCCCTTCTGTTCTGAGAGATCGCTCAAAACGTCTTCTCAGCAAGGCCGCAAGGTGGGAGGCGACTGAGGCGCATGGGTTGATATACGCCGCAGGGAGGCTCGCGACTGAGAACGCAGCTGGAAGGCGTGTTCAGCGATTTTAAAACACAAAAGCCTCCATCCCCGTTGTTTTTCAGGGACGAAGGCTTGGCGCGCTTCGTGGTACCACCCTGTTTCGGTGTTGAACGACCGTCGGGCCATTCCCCACCCTTCGTTCTGCCCGTGACGGGGGCGAGGCGGAATCCATTACTCTCGTTTCACGGATTCGGCTCGGAGGCGAGTTCAGCAGGGGCTAGATTGGCTCGCACCAACCGCCAATTCTCTCTCTTCAGAATGTTGTACCCGATGACCGTTTTCAACATTCTGTTCTGTTGTCCTAGACCGCTGCCTACTACTCCTCGTCATTGCCCTACGATTTTGCTTCGCTGACCGGCTGCTCCCTCTTCGATTTACCCGCCATTTTCACCAACATTGTCACGAGACGCTCCGCCGGCCCCAGGGATGCGTACCCGGCGAAGGTGACAAATAGCATAACTTCCGGCCAGGCCGCTACTAGCACAAGGCCAAGAATGCCCCATACAAGATAGGTGATATGCCGACGTCCTCGAAACTTCAAGTCCTTGAAGCTGCGGTATTTGATGGTGCTGACCATCAAGAACGAGAGCACAAGCGTGACGATCAGCACGGCCATCGGCTTGACCTCGGCTCCGATACGCAGGATGTAGTGGTCGAAAATTACCATCGAGGCGACGACGCCGGCCGCAGCAGGGATCGCCAGGCCCGTAAAATACTTACCGTCCGACAGGGTCACCGTTGCATTGAACCGGGCGAGCCGGACGGCTCCCATCGCCACGTAGGCGAACATGACCGCGATGCCGAACGTGCCTTGCCCGCTCAATGCCCAGGAATACAGCAGGAGGCCCGGCGCGACGCCGAATGACACGAGGTCGGACAAAGAATCGTACTCTAAGCCGAAGTGGCTGGTGCTGTTGGTCAACCTCGCCGATTTCCCGTCGAGTACGTCGAAGACCATCGCCACCAAAATGGCGATTGCCGCCGCCATGTAGTTGGCATTGAAGACGGACAGGATGCCGAATACGCCGCAAAAGAGATTGCCCGTCGTAAACAGATTGGGAATCAGATGCATCGCGGCCTTGTGCCGCTTACCGCCCTTTGCGAACGATTGTCTCAGTGCTGCGCCTTTCATTGTAATTCTCCAAGAATGGTCTCTCCGCCTTTCACCCGGTCACCGACGGCGATTCTGATCGCCGTCCCGACCGGCACGTACGTGTCCATCCGCGATCCGAATCTGATAAGCCCGTAGCGCTCTCCCCTCACCGCTGGGTCCTTCGGGTTGACCCACCAGACGATTCGTCTGGCAATCAATCCTGCCACCTGGACGCAGAGGACCTTGGCACCTTCCACCGTTTTGATCATCACGGCGTTTTGTTCGTTCTTCAACGTCGCATGAGGCTTGCTGGCGACCAGAAACAGCCCCGGTTGATACTGCACGTCTTCGATGATTCCCTCGCAGGGAATCCGGTTGATGTGCACGTCGAAGACGTTCAAAAAAATCGAAATCCGGACCGCGCGGTCCTTCAGATATCGAGGCTCGAATTCTTCCTCTACCGCAAGGACCTTGCCGTCCCCAGGCGAAACGACGAGTCGCGGTCCTTGAGGAATCACCCGCGGTGGATTCCGGAAGAACCACGACACAAAGAGTGTGAGCACGGCCGCCGCGACGGCGACCGGCAGCCAGCCCAGCAATCCCGTGATCAGTGTAAGGCCGGCGGCCGCGCCAATGAAGGGAAATCCTTCTTTAGCGAAGGGGACGCCGGCGGCGCGATCCGCCACTTGTCAGCCATCAGCCGGCAGCAATCAACTGAATGTCCGCGGAACTTCTTCCGCGACCGGGGCTGATCGCTGACCGCTGCTCCCTAGTTCTTGTTCTTATCGACGAGCTGGTCTTTCTTCAGCCACGGCATCATGGCGCGGAGCTTGGCCCCCACCGCCTCGATGGGATGCGCTTCGCCTTTGGCCAACAAGGCGTTGTAGACGGGACGATTCGCCTGATTCTCTAAGACCCATTCCTTCGCGAACTGGCCCTGCTGTATTTCGGCGAGAATCTTTTTCATCTCCTGCTTGGTCTGCTCCGTCACGACGCGAGGACCTCTCGTCACGTCACCGTATTTTGCGGTGGTGCTGATCGAATACCGCATATTGGCGATTCCACCCTGATAAATAAGATCCACGATCAGCTTCACTTCGTGAAGACACTCGAAATAAGCCATTTCTGGCGAATATCCTGCCTCGACAAGCGTCTCGTACCCGGCTTGAATGAGAGAAGTCAGCCCTCCGCAGAGGACCGCTTGTTCACCGAAGAGATCGGTTTCGGTCTCTTCCCTGAAATTCGTTTCGATGACGCCCGCTCGTCCCCCCCCGATCGCGCTGGCGTAAGCCAGCCCGACCTGACGGGCCGTCCCGCTCGGGTCCTGATGCACGGCGAGAAGACAGGGAACGCCGCTGCCCTTCGTATACTCTGATCGTACCAAATGACCCGGCCCTTTGGGAGCCACCATGAACACATTGACCGTCTGCGGCGGCACGATCTGGCCGAAATGGATGTTGAACCCGTGGCCGAACGCGAGGTACGCGCCCGACTTCAAATTGGGCGCGATCTCCTGCCGGTAGATGGACGCCTGCGCTTCGTCAGGTGCGAGGATCATGATGACGTCGGAGGCCTTCACCGCATCCCCGACAGGCATCACTTTGAGCCCGCTCTGCTCCGCCTTCCGCCACGACGCCCCTTCGCGCAGGCCGACAACGACCGACACCCCGCTCTCCTTCAAGTTCAGGGCATGGGCATGTCCCTGGCTTCCGTACCCAATGACCGCCACTTTCTTACTCGTGATTTGCTGAAGCTCGGCGTCCTTGTCGTAATAAATTTTCATCATGCACTCCCGGATCGCAAGAGGTTGATACAGTTCCCGGCGGATATCGACCGGATCAGCTATTCGCGGGCGACTTTCTTGGGTTGCGTCGATGTGGAACGGAGCGGCTCCCGTGCGACGGCGACGCGGCCGGTCCTCGTCAATTCTTTGATGCCCAACGGCTGCAGCAGATTGATGATGGCTTCGATTTTCTTCGGATCACCGGTGACTTCGATCGTGTAGGTCGCCGGCGTCGAATCGATGACGTTCGCCCGGAAGATATCGGCGATCCGCAATGCCTCGGCTCGATCCTCCTGCCTCGTATGAACTTTGATCAACGCGGTCTCACGGGAGACGAAGTCGCTTTCGTTCAGATCCACGACCTTGATCACGTCGATCAGCTTGTTCAACTGCTTGACGATTTGTTCAACGATCCGCTCGTCCCCGGACGTGACAATCGTCATTTGCGACATGGACGGATCGAGCGTGGGAGCGACGGACAGGCTTTCGATGTTGAAGCCCCGGCCGCTGAAGAGGCCCGCAATACGGGAGAGCACGCCGAACTTGTTTTCAACCGTCACCAGAATAATGTGTTCCATGCTAGGCCGTGAGAATCGTGTCTTTGTCCTGGGGAGCCGACTTCCCTGTGCTCTGCTTCTGCTTGAGCTCCGGTGGATCCTCGAGGATCATTTCATGATTGCAGCCGCCTGCCGGAATCATGGGATACACGTTCTCGTACGGATGGGTCGGCACGTCGACGATCACCGGTCCGTTGGCAGCAATGGCTTCTTTCAGCACGCCGTCGAGGTCCGCCACTTTTCCGGCGCGCAAGCCGACGGCCCCGTAGGCCTCAGCCAACTTGACGAAATCCGGCGTGGTGTCGAGGTAGCTGGAGGCATAGCGCCCTTCATAGAACAGGTCCTGCCATTGCCGGACCATACCGTGGAACCGATTGTTAAGAACGATCACCTTCACAGGAAGCTTGTGGACCACCGCCGTGGCCATTTCCTGCATGTTCATCTGCACGCTGCCATCGCCGGCGACACAGAGTACGAGCCGGCCCGGAAAGGCCGCCTGCGCCCCCATGGCCGCGGGAAAGCCGAATCCCATCGTGCCGAGCCCGCCCGAGGTCAGCCAGCGGTTCGGCTTGGCCATCTTGAAGTATTGCGCCGCCCACATCTGATGCTGGCCGACGTCCGTCGAGACGATCGGGTCCAGGTCCTTGGTCAATTCATATAGCCGTTTGATGACTTGTTGCGGCTTGATGGGACCGTCAGCCTGCTGATCGTAGGTCAGAGGATGGGTGCTTTCCCATTCGCGGATTTGATGCCACCAGGCTTTCCGAAGCTCCTTCTGTTCGCCGTTGACGGTAGCCCGAAGAATTTGATTCAGCTCCCGCAGCACGGCTTTGCAGTCGCCGACGATGGGGATGTCGACGTGAATGTTCTTTCGGATCGACGTCGGATCGATGTCAATGTGAATGATCTTGGCATAGGGGCAAAACTCCGAGACCTTACCCGTGACCCGGTCGTCGAACCGGGCGCCGATCGCCACCACGAGATCGGAATAATGGACCGCCATGTTCGCTTGATAGGTTCCATGCATGCCCATCATGCCGAGAGACAACGGATGCTCGCCGGGGATAGCGCCCAATCCCATCAACGTCATGTCGACGGGGATTTGCGTGAGTTCGGCCAATTCGATCAATTCCTTGGATGCGCCCGAGAAGATCACGCCGCCGCCGACGTAGAGAATCGGCTTTTTGGCCTTCATGATGGCTTCAGCCGCCTGTTTGATCTGCCACTTATTGCCTTCGTACGTCGGATTGTAGCCACGGATGGAAACCGAGTTCGGATAGCTGAACTCCGTCTTGTCCATGGAGACGTCTTTGGGAATGTCGACTAACACCGGTCCCGGACGTCCGGTGGTGGCAATATAGAACGCCTCTTTGATGGTGGAGGCCAGATCGTTCACGTCTTTGACGAGGAAGTTGTATTTCGTGCAGGGACGGCTTAAGCCGACGTTGTCTGCCTCCTGGAACGCATCGTTCCCGATGAGGCTCGTCGGGACCTGTCCGCTGAAGCAGACCAAGGGGACCGAGTCCATGTAGGCATCCGCCAAGGCGGTAATGACATTGGTCATTCCTGGCCCTGACGTCACCAGACACACACCGGCTTTGCCGGTGGCCTTCGCGTATCCCTCCGCCATGTGACCGGCACCTTGCTCATGGCGGGTTAACACCACCTCGATGTCCTTTTGCTGATGAAGCATGTCGAAAATCTTGAGCACGACGCCTCCCGGCAATGCAAAGAGCGTCTTCACGCCTTCACGCTTGAGGCATTCGATGAAGATTTCAGCGCCTGTCAGTTTCATGCTGACCCTCCTCTCCCGCTCCGTGATGTGACACGGATGGAGACACCCTTCCCTTCCCGCTGTCGTTGGTTACACCATTCCATTGATTAGTCAAAAATAATTGAAAAATCAATGAGAAAGATCAGAGATCCTAGCACCACGGTCCTGCCTGGTCAATAGGATGGTTACGCCGTCTGGGGCTCGAGTCTTTGAGGTAACGTCCCGCGATGGGCGGGAAAAAAGGGCGCGGGAGAGAGGACCTATAAGCCGGATTCTGTCCTGCCGAGGATAAATGCTCCCCGACGGCAGTGATCATTTCTCTGGGATCCGAGTTGCCCCGGACCTCAAGCGACCTACCCGAAGACCTCGGCCGGGCCAGCCGGTGGCACAGTCCATCGAATGTGCCGTCGTCTTCCTATTTGGTCTTGCATCGAGCGACGCTTACCGTGCCGGTGATGTCACCATCCCCGCGGTGGGCTCTTACCCCGCCGTTTCACCCTTGCCTGATCCGCTGCGACTTGATTGGGATCCACGTCGCGTTGGCCATCGGCGGTCTGTTCTCTGTGGTGCCGGTGTCGGATCGCTCCGCCTGGGCGTTATCCAGCGCTCTGCCCTCGAAGTCCGGACTTTCCTCTCGTGCTGTCACGAGCGATCACCCGATCCTCTCCCTCGCGCGACTCCAGTATAGGAAAACGCCCGCACGCGATGCAACAACAGGGGCCATTTAGTTCGGGCGGACAGATGACTAACGGGCAACTGGCGGCAGTTCGACGGCCGGAACCGGTTGTTTTTTTTGATAGATCGCCATCGCTTCGGGCATCCATTTTTTGAGTTGCTCGATCCTTGTGTCATGCCCCGGGTGGGTCGACAAGAATTCCGATGGGCCGCCGCCACCAGACATCTTCTCCATACGTTCCCACAAATGCACCGACTCCTGCGGATCATATCCTGCGTCCGCAGCAAGCAAGATGCCGATGTAGTCGGCCTCAGATTCATGTTTCCGACTGAACGGAAGCAGCACTCCGACCTGCGCTCCCGCACCAAGCGCCGCCATGGTGGCCTGACCCAGTGCGGCATTCCCTGTTCCGATACCAGCCGCCGCCCCGAGCACCTGCACGCCGATACTCGCAGCCTGTCCCTGGCTCATCCGCTCGGCTCCGTGTCGTGCGAGCGCATGAGTCACCTCGTGTCCTAACACTGCAGCGAGTCCTGCTTCGGTCTTTGCCACAGGGAATATGCCGGTGTAGACGGCAATCTTGCCGCCGGGAAGTGCAAAGGCGTTCATAGTCTTGTCATCTTTGATCACCGTCACTTCCCACTGGAACTGCTTTGCCATGTCTGCATACTTCGACCGCTTCGCCGCTTCGACGATGTGGGCCGCCACCCGTTTCACCGGCTCAATTTCATGGGGATCTGTGGAAGGTTTCATTTTGGGATCGCTCTTGACCTGATCGTAGGCTTGCGCCCCCATTTTCATTTCTTCCGATACCGACGTCATGAGGAATTGAGACCGTCCTGTATATGGATTTGTTTCGCATCCGTTCGTCGAGGTCAGCAACCCCAACAGGGCGCCGATGACGACTGCCCTCGATAATTGCCTCCGAAATTTCCGCATCGTGCTCCCTCCGCCTTGAAATGCATGGCGCACATCCGTTTGACCGCGCGGAATGGCTCTGGTACATTACCGCGCCTCAACCTCATTTTCTACTGCGGAGCGTGGGCCGGTAGTCGAGCGCTCGCCGTGTCTCGTCACGCAATGGCCCCATCTTCCATCGAACGCATCGGCATCGACGAGTCGGGCAAAGGCGATTACTTCGGCCCACTCGTCATCGCCGCCGTGTTTGTCGACGAGACGACACAGAAAGAGTTGGCCCTCATGGCCGTGCGTGACAGTAAGAAAATTTCTGACGGCCGCATTCTCGAACTTGCGCCGGATATCAGAATGATCTGTCCGCACTGCGTGATCGCCATTGGTCCTCAGAAATACAATGAGCTGTATGCCAAGATCAAAAACTTGAACCGCTTGTTGGCTTGGGGCCATGCCAAAGCGCTCGAGACGTTGCTCGAACGCGTCCCCTGCACCCGGGCGATCTCGGATCAATTCGGCGACGAACGGTTGATCCTTAACGCTCTCCAGGAAAAAGGCCGAAAAATCGTGCTCGAGCAGCGCACCAAAGCGGAATCCGATCTCGCCGTGGCTGCGGCCTCCATCCTCGCGCGCGCCGAGTTTCTCCTGCGGCTCAAACGCCTGTCGGACGAGATAGGGACGACGCTCCCGAAGGGCGCCTCGCCCGCCGTGGAGCTGGCCGGTAGAATGATCGTGAAAAAACACGGTGAGCAGCGGCTGTCAACAGTGGCGAAGCTTCACTTCAAGACGACAAAAGCGGTTCTTTCCCCTCTGGCCGGCGGGAGAGACGAAGAGGTCACAAACAGCGGATTGAGCGGAGATTAGACCGACTCGCCGACTTCGAGATCGGATGGCTTGCCCTGTTCCGGAGGTCTCTGATCCGCCTGTACGTCGCCGTCCCAATACAGCATGCGATGGCAATAAGGACAGGTGTGGAGATCTTGGGACCGCTTCACCTCGGCGATGAGTTGCGGAGGGATTTGCAGCCGGCATCCCGCACATATGCCTCCCTTGATGGCGGCCAATGGCTGGTCTTTTCTCGACAACTTTAATTTGGCGTACCGGGCCAGAAGCGCCGGTTCGACTTTTGCCGAGCGGTCCTGCTGTTGCGACTCCAGTTGAGCCAACTCTGCGGACAGTCGGCCGTCGAGCTCATCCAGCACCAGCTTTTCTTTGATGAAAATCTGCTCCGCTGCCCGGACTTTCTCCTGGGCGTCTTTGGCTGCCTGCTGAAGCTGTTCGATTTTTTCCATGCAGGCGAGCACCCTGTCTTCGATTTCGGATTTTTTCTTGTTGGCCATCTGCAATTCGAACAGATGCGCCTGATACTCCTTGTTGGTCTTGAGCTCGGACAACCGGGCACGCATTTTATCCGTGTGCGCCTCCTGCGCCTCGACGTCCTTCTCATGAGCACGCCGCTCCTTGACCGAAGCATCCATTGCCGCGTTCAATTCCTGTAATGATTGTCTGGTCTCGCGCAACGGCGATTCGACGGCATGAAGACGTTCGGGTATCCGGCGGCGCTGCTCGGTGATCTCCATGATGCGAAGATCGAGCTTCTGCAGTTCGATGAGAGGGGACAGGTGTTGGTTCAATGCACTCCCATGCCTGACAATTCGCTGAGGCAGGACTTGGTGCCGGTCCGTTGGTGGGCCCACTAGGACTCGAACCTAGGACCAGCTGATTATGAGTCAGCCGCTCTAACCACCTGAGCTATGGGCCCTCGAACGGACCGCTCAGCCCGCCGCCGGCTCAGATTACGAGCGAGGCTGCGACCAGGCAGGATCGCCGCCCCGACGAATCCGATTCTAGGCCCGACGGAGAGAAAGAGTCAAATCATCCGGCCTTCGTCTCATAAGCTTTCGACAAAGCTGCGGAGCTTTTTGCTCCGGCTCGGATGACGTAGCTTCCGGAGGGCCTTCGCCTCAATCTGCCGGATGCGTTCGCGGGTCACCTCGAAATCCTGGCCGACTTCTTCAAGAGTATGATCGGTCGCTTCCCCGATGCCGAAGCGCTTGCGGAGCACCTTTTCCTCGCGAGGCGTCAGGGTTTCCAGCGCGCTGTTGATTTGCCGCTGTAAATCGTACCGGATCGCGGCCTCCAGCGGTGAAATCGCCTTCTTGTCTTCGATGAAGTCGCCGAGGTGGCTATCTTCTTCTTCACCGATCGGCGTTTCCAGTGAAATCGGCTCGCGTGCGATTTTCAGGATCTTCCGCACCTTGTCGAGCGGTAAGTCCATGCGCTCGGCGATTTCCTCCGGAGTCGGTTCGCGACCGAGTTTTTGCACGAGGTGCCGCGACGTCCTGATGAGCTTATTGATCGTCTCGATCATGTGCACGGGAATGCGGATCGTCCTGGCCTGGTCGGCAATCGCTCGCGTGATCGCTTGGCGGATCCACCAGGTGGCGTATGTGCTGAACTTGTAGCCGCGCTTGTACTCGAACTTGTCGACGGCTTTCATCAAGCCGATGTTGCCCTCTTGGATCAAGTCCAGGAACTGCAGCCCGCGGTTCGTATACTTCTTGGCGATGCTGACCACGAGTCGAAGATTGGCCTCGACAAGTTCGGCCTTGCCGCGCTTGACCTTCTCTTCGGCGACGTCCAGATGCTTGACCGCATCCTTGATCTCTTCCCCAGAGACCAAGGCCTCCTCTGTCTCCAATTGACGGATGCGGCTCTTTGCCGCCTGGTATAATTTCTTGATGTCCAGGAGGGTATCCTCTGAAA